>PMTL01000134.1 GCA_003168075.1 Acidimicrobiaceae bacterium | reverse complement strand
CGTCGGTCGCGCGAGCGACCGACCTACGCAACATGCCCCCCACGTATATCGTGACGGCTGAACTCGATCCCCTGCGCGACGAGGGGATCAATTACGCGACTGCCCTCATCGCGAGCGGGAACACCGTCGAGCTCCATCACTTTCCTCGGACCTACCACGGCTTTGACGCGGTCGCGCCATCGGCCCGACTCTCTCAGCGAGCGCTCGACGAGCAATCACGCTTTCTTCTCGAGGAACTCGCGAACTAGCGGCCGCCATGGCGAGGTGCGGGCAAAAACAGTTGTGCNNGCCCCGGGCACAACTGTTTGGTACGTCTTACTGCCGTGAGCTAACTAGAAGCCCGCGCTCGCAACATTGGCCTTGGTGAAGATCTCGGCATTACCGGCACTCACCGTCTGACCCGGAAGAACAACTTCCTTCACACCGTCGCACACGAACGACTGTCCGGTCTTACCCGTCAGCTTGCCCGACAAGACGTTGCTCATCGCGCACGCGGCGACCTTGCCCTCTTGCGTGAAGTTCCACAGAGCGAAACTGTGCACACAGTTGTTCGTGACGAACGGCTTCATCTGGTCGGGGTCACCCAGACCCGTCAGCACGTACTTAGAGCACAGCTTGTTGGTCGTCAGGTACTGGGCCGCAGCGGCGACAGCCACCGTCGTGGGCGAGATGATTCCCCCCACTCCCGGATTCGACGCCAGGGCAGCCTGCAGGCTGGTGGTCGCGTCCGCCGCAGAGTCCGTCGGTGGGTTGATGATCGACACCAGCTTCAACTTGCTGTACTTGGGCATTTTCAAATCAGCCTTCAATTGCTTGTTCCACGTGACCTGGTTGGAGTCAGTGGCCTGCGCCGACAAGATGATGAACTTGCCCGTGAATGCCGGCTTCATTTGTGAACCCATCATGTTGAGCTGCGTCTCGGCAATCGAGGCAGTGCTGGTGCCTTCGACGTAGACCGTGCGGCCCGAGGGCAGCGAGTCCGAGTCGAAGGTGACAACCTTGACGCCGTGCTTTTGAGCGCGGACCAGGGCCGGATTCGTGGTGGCGGCGTCGTCATTTGAAATGAGGACACCCTTGTCACCAGCGGCAACGGCATTGTTGATGAAGTTGACCTGGTCAACCGCGGAACCGGTGGTGGGTCCACCGTAGAGACAGTTGAGTCCCAACTTGGCGCCTTGGCTCTTGCAGCCCGCCGCAGCCTGCGTAAAGGGCGCGATACCGGTGAACTTCGGAATCATGAACACCTTTACCGATGCCGCTGCGCCCGCGTTACTCGCGCCGACAATTGCCATTGGCAAAATGGTGGCGCATACAACGGCAACCCCCACTGCCATATTGACGATACTTCCTCTATTCTTCATTTGTCCCCCTAGGGTGTTGACCGAAAACGGTGTTGATTCCGGTGTGAATCCACTACGTGGTCCTTGTTACTTTCCCTCCTCGCTACTACTTGAACTAGCACTAGCGAACTTCAATCGACCAGACGCTCTCCTTCGGCGCCAGTCGTGGTAATTGCTCACCATCGGGGGAAGACCAATGGCGATGATCAACAAGAAGCCGATCGCCATGGTCTGTCCTTCGCCCGAGAAATTGTGGAGACCCAGAGCCGACTGCAACAACGCGAGCAACACGGCCGCCAGCACGACTCCGAGGATTGTTCCGGTCCCGCCGTAGGCACTTACCCCGCCCAGGATCACCGCGGTGACTGCGGGCAGAAGCTCCGTCGATCCCATTCCCGCCTGAGCGGTCTGGTAGTTCCCCAAAAACAACAAGCCCGCAACGCCGGCCATGAAACCCGAGATGACGAACGTCGAGATTCGAACGCGATTCACCGCAATCCCCGAGAACAGCGCCGCCTTACGACTCCCGCCAATGGCGAACACCGACTTGCCAAACACTGTTGCGTGCACGAGATAGGACAAGATCACGGCGA
Organism: Acidimicrobiaceae bacterium; assembly: GCA_003168075.1. GTDB lineage: Bacteria > Actinomycetota > Acidimicrobiia > Acidimicrobiales > RAAP-2 > RAAP-2. The sequence goes on along the minus strand of PMTL01000134.1, from coordinate 22,913 downwards.
TTACCAGCAACACGACGACGGCGAAGGGCACCTGAGTGCCGGTGAGGTTCGAACTCCCGATGGACACGATCACATTGGGGAAGGTGGAGATCGCCAGTCCCTTCAAGATCAAGAATGACACCCCCGTATACGCTCCCAGCGTTCCTAAAGTGACGGCCAGGGCGGGTAGATCGAAGAGCACCACTAAGAGTCCGTTGATGAGACCGCACAGCAGCGCAATCGCGAGACCGGCGCAGATGGCCAGCCACGTGTTCGTGCCGTGGGCCGTCAAGTCGCCAATGATGACGCCGACGAGGGCCAGAGTTCCCACCACCGACAGGTCGATGTCACTCGTCATGATCACCGGCGCCAAGCCCAGGGCCAGACACAGCAGTACCACGCTGTTGAGCGCGGTGGTTTGGAGATTGAAACTCGACAACAAGTCGCCGTCGGCGGCTTGACCCAGGACCATCACCAAGACGATCAAGAGGACCAGGCCCGACTCCCATCGAACGAAGATTGAGCGGACCCTACTCATGGGATCTGCTCTCTCCCACAACACCATGGTCGCGGGTCGCTCCGGCGACGGCAACATCCAACATTCCGATGCCGGCCATTGCTTCGCGACGCACGGGACGCCGAAGCCGGCGACTCACCACGGCGTACACCGCGACCGACACCACAATGGCCACGCCCTGAAGCGTTTGCTCGGCGAAGATGGAGATATGGGTCAATTCAAGAATGTTTTGAATCTCGCCCAGCAAAAGTGCCCCCAGCACGGCACTGAGAGCGGTACCTGAACCTCCGAAGAGGCTCACTCCCCCAACGACAGCGGCCGCAATGACCGTCAGGTTCATCCCGCTGCCCGCGGTCGCGTCCACGTTGCCGTATTGCGACACGTAGAGCAGTCCACCCAGTCCCGCCATGGCGCCACAGAGCGCGAAGAGCTGGTACGTGCGAAGCCTCACTTTGACACCCAGGTAGATAGCGGCTTCAGGATTTGACCCCAGCGCGTACACGTCGCGGCCGAAGCGCGTCCGGCGCAGGATGAAACTCATGATCACCAGACAGATCGCCGCGATCCAAATGAACGTACCGAGGCCGAACCACGTGTCACCACGAAGACCCGCCAACCATTTGGGTACCTGGGTCAGGTACAGCTGAGAACCGTTATTGACGATGATCTGAATACCCGTATAGATCGACAGCGTCGCGAGGGTGGCGATGATGGCGGGCATTTTCAACGCGTCAATCAACAGAGCGTTGCCGAGACCAAAGACGCCGCCCAGGACGAGGGCGAACACGACGCCAAACACGGGACCGAGGGGTCCCGACACGTGGCCGCTCGCTTCACCGACGACGTAGGCACACACGCCGAGGATCGCCCCCACCGACAGATCGATCTGGCGCGCGATAATCGTGACGGCCTCGCCGAGAGCGACGATCGCTATCAGTGACACCGTATTGAGGAGATTGCTGATATTGGAGAATGTCCGAAAGTCCGACAGCGTCGCGCCGGCCACGACCGTGATCACCACGATCAGCATCAACAGACTCGTGTCGCTTCGTTTGAAGAAAGTACTCCCGAAGAATCGGCGCACGCTGGACTTCGACGACGCGCTGGTCATTGGAGTGCTCACCGCGCTCATGCCGGCTCTGTCGCGAGCACACCCGACGCTGCTTCGAGGATGACGTGTGATTCCACCGGCGTGTCGAACGCCGCAACGATCGCGCCTTCACGCATGACGAGAAGGCGCGAACTCATTGCTCGAACTTCCTCCAGCTCCGAGGAGATGAAGATGACCGCGACGCCCGTCTTGGCGAGTTCGGCCACCATGCCGAGCACCTCGGCCTTGGTACCCACGTCGATGCCGTGGGTCGGTTCATCAAGGATGAGAATGCGTGGCTCCGTCGCCAACCACTTTCCGAGGACGACCTTTTGCTGATTGCCGCCCGAGAGCGCACTCGTCAGCTGATCGAGGCGTCCCGCTTGGAGTTGCACCCGCTCGGCCAATCCCGCGGCCCGGCGGTACATCACCCGAGTGCGGAAACGTCCGAATCGATCGGCGATGCTCCCCCAGATGGTCATCGTCAAGTTGAACGGCACCCGCATGCCCGACACCAGGCCGTTGCCGAGGCGGTCTTCGGGCAAGTACGCAATACCGCAGCGAATCGCGTGCCGTGGTGATTTGGCCGAATACGGATGCCCGTCCAATGCCATCGAGCCTGATTCAGCGGGAATAATTCCAAAGATCGCCTCCGCCAATTCCGTCCGGCCCGCACCGACCAGTCCGGCCAAGCCAAGGATTTCGCCCTTGCACAGACTGAACGACACGTTCTGGAAGTAGCCCGGGCGAGTCAGTCCCTTGACCTCGAAGATGACGTCGCCGCTCGTTCGAGAGATGGTCGGATAGAGTTCGCCAATCTCGCGTCCGCACATCATGCGAACCATCTCGGGAATAGGAATCTCCGACGTGGCGCTCTCGGTAATGAGGACGCCGTCGCGCAAGATGACCACGCGGTCAGTCAGCGCCGTCACTTCGTCCAGCTTGTGACTCACGAACACCAGGGAGATGCCTCGGGCACGAAGCGACCTGAGGAGTACAAAGAGCGAGTCAACCTCACGACTCGACAGGACCGACGTCGGTTCATCGAGAATCAAGACCCGCGCGCCCGAGATCAGGGACTTGGCGATTTCGATCAATTGGCGATCGGCGATGCCCAATTGGTAGACCGGAGTGCGAACGTTGAGCTCGATACCGATTTCGATAAAGACGTCTTTGGCACGGCGGTACATCTCACCCCAATCGACGAGCCCGTTCTTCATGGGCTGACGTCCGGCGAAGACGTTCTCCGCGACGTCGAGGTCTGGGAAGACGGCCGGCTCCTGGTAGGTGGCGGAGATACCGAGCTCGCGCGCCACTCGGGGATTCGCGATGCGGTGGACGGTTCCGTCAACAAGAATCTGTCCCCCGTCGGGCTCGAGCACACCGGTCAGAATCTTGACGAGTGTGGACTTACCGGCTCCGTTCTCACCCAGCAAACCAACGATCTCTCCGGGTAGAAGAGTCAGGTCAACCCCCTTCAACGCTCTCAGTCCTCCGAAGCTGCGTTGGATACCCCGTAGCTCAACGACGGGAGTCACATTCGTGGACGAGGCGTGAGGATTCATGTCACTCTCCTCACCCCCCACCCTTGGTTCACTCACTTCGAATCCCCACCCGTTCGATACTCGTAACTATGGTCTTTCTCGCCCCCACGACGCGATGTCGATTGCGTGACGATTTACCCTCACCCATCCACCAGAGGTGATTTTGGAAACGATACCAATTGTCGTCACTCTTTGCAAGCAACAGATCGAGGAACCTCCGCTGATTCAACGCCGCTACTCAAAGAGCGGCAAGTTGGACCATATATAGAAGGAAAACAATAGCGACGCCATGATTCGCGGGTCGTACATCTAGATTCTTGCTAATTTCTGGAATCGATACCTTTTGTGGATTATGGTCTTGACATGAACAGTGCGGCGCAGGCACGCAGCGAGAGGATTGGTGCAAGTGTTACTTGATGCGAATGGGGAGGCGGAGACCCGTGAAAAGCGAGGCCACTCTCCGCTCATAATTACGCGTATTGAGACTGTCCCGGTCCGCGCTCCGTTGGCCGCCGACTTCAAGGGCAGCCACTATCACATGACTCACCGCTCCACCTTGATCACGCGGGTCCACACGGCCGACGGAATCGTCGGTGAGGCATACGCGGGTGATGAAGACGCGAATCTGCTCGAGATCGAACAGGTCGTTCACAACGAGTTGGCGCCCTCACTCGTCGGTCTCGACGCGATGGCGACGGAACTGTGCTGGAAGGCTGGTTACCACGTCACGTTCGATATTCTGCGCGACCGACGCATCGGCCTCGTCGCGTTGGCCGGAGTCGACGCCGCGATCTGGGACGCCGTCGGCAAGGCGCTGGGTCAGCCGTTGTGGCGACTTTGGGGTGGATACCGTCGAAGGGTTCCGTTGATCGCCATCGGTGGGTACTACGACGATCCCCTAGGAACAATCGAAGAAGAGATGCAGTCCTACGTCGACTTCGGACTGGCGGGCGTGAAGTTCAAGGTGGGCGGCCGCTCCCCCGAAGTCGACGCCGAACGCGTCATGCGTGCCCGCGCCGCGGTGCCCGAGGGTTTCCTGATTTGCATCGACGCCAATCAGGGCTACAGCGTCGCTCAGGCGTTGGAACTCTCTCGGAGGGTTGCTGATCAGAACATCATGTGGTTCGAGGAGCCGGTGGGTTGGGACAATGACGCCCAAGGTATGCGTGACGTGAGGATGAGGGGACCACTTCCGGTGTGCGCTGGGCAGAGCGAAATCTCCCCGGTGGGATGTCGCCTCCTGATGGAGGCGGGGGCGATTGACTTCTGTAATTTTGACGCATCATGGTCGGGCGGGCCCACGGTCTGGCGTCGGATGGCGGCGGTCGCGGGTACCTACGGGGTCATCGTCGGCCACCACGAAGAACCGCAGGTCTCGTCACACTTAATCGCGAGTCAATCGCACGGCTCCGTCGCCGAATGTTTCCACCCCGATCGTGATCCATTCTGGTGGAATTTGATTGAGAATCGACCACCACTCGAGAACGGCGAGCTCCTACTTTCTGATGAGCCTGGGCTAGGCTGGCAACTCAATACGGACTACATCGAACGTCATCGAGTCCGAACGGAGTGACTGTGGCGCAAACTGGTTCTGCTCCTCGCATTGGAATGGGCGTCAGTAGGATCAGTATGCAAGAAGTCGCGAAACGGGCGGGCGTGGCTCCCTCTTCGGTGTCACGGGTGTTGTCGGGCCACCCCAACGTCAGCGCGGTCATGCGCAATCGGGTGATCGACGCGGTTTCTGCTCTCGGGTATGAACCCGATCTACTCGCTCAAAGCCTGCGGCGTGGAGCCTCCATGACGATTGGATTCGTCGTCGCCAATATCTCGAACCCCTTGATCTCAGAAATTGCCCTCGGCGCCGAGACGTGTCTTCAGGCCGCCGGCTACTCCATGCTGCTGACTAATTCAATGAACTCACCGGCTCTTGACGCCGAGCACATTCGACTTCTGACGCAACGCCGAGTCGACGGACTGCTGCTGTCGATCTCGAGCGAGGACTCTCAAGTGACAATCGACGCCGTGAATAAGTCGGGAGTGCCGGTCGTTCTCGTCGATCGCGAACTCAACGTGGACCGTCCGGTGTCGGCCGTCATCGCGGAACACGACACGGGAATTGCCGAAGCGGTGCGCCATCTCGCCTCTCTGGGACACACGAGGATTGCTCTCGTCAACGGACCATCCGATGTTCGACCGGCCCGCGACCGAGCGGCCACTCTCCGAAGGGTCTCGCGCCAGCTCGGGATCATTGCAATTGTTCGATCCGGAGAGTTCACCACCGAGCATGGTGAACAAGCGACGGACAGCTTGCTGAGCCAAACAAGCCCACCCACCGCAATCGTCGCGGGAAGCAACCAGATCCTGGTTGGCGTCTTACGACAGATTCGCAAACACCACGTTCGAATCCCCGATGACTTGTCATTGGTCACCTGTGATGAAGTGCCATTGGCCGAGTTCCTCGTGCCACCCCTCGCGACGATTGAGCGTGATCACCATCAAATGGGGGTATTCGCCGCGGAACTACTCCTCGAGTCGCTCTCCGGATCGAGACCGAGAATCCAGCGTGTTCCCACCACATATATCCCAACGGCCAGCGTTAATGCCGCTCCCATTTCCAAATAATTAGTTCCCGAAGAGAAGGCGATGCCATGGAATTCCTTGTCGAGATTGCCGTTGAACTTCCTCCTTACCTCACTAATGAGCAGCGAGAACACTTGATTGCCGAGGAGAGGTCCAGGGGAAAGGCTTTGGCGATGGAAGGGATTCTGAGAGCAATCTGGCGAGTGCCGGGACAATTTGCCAATCGCGCAATATGGTCAGCCGCGGACGCGACGGAACTCCATAAAGCCATCACCAGCCTGCCCCTTTGGCCCTACGCAAAGGTGAACGTCACCGCGCTGGCACGGCACGATCTGGCACCAGAATGTCTCGGTATTCCTGCGACCCTTTCGGTGCTTGATCACGACTGAATTGGCTGGACCTGAATTCCGATCCACGAGGACCAATCCTCCACTTTTGAACGGTCAACCAGCTGCGGCGTCCCGATCCGAATAATTCTCGATGCGCCAGATAACGGCGTTAGTCACACCCCCGGTGGATCGAGCGTCCCACTGGTTCTGAACTCTCGAATGTCGGGCCCGTCACTTCTGGAGTCCTCAATGGACCTTCGACGAAACCACCCTTCCCAGGGGTATTGGGCTCCCCACGCCACGAAGTACGGCGGAATCTCCCCCGCGCCGCAGAGCACTAGTAGAGTTTCTTCATTGTGCGAATCGCCTCTCCATTTCGTTCGGCGCCCTCGCTCGCGCGTCTCACCAGCTGCGTGGTCCTGGTCGTGTTGTCGATCGGGTGGACGTCGTCAACCGCGCGCGCGTCGACCACCTACCCAGTGGGTGTGCCCGACTCTTCCGCGCCCTCGGCCATGGCACCGCCGGGCGCCCAGGCACTTCCGGGCTACGGCTTGACCTACGTCAACGACTTCAACAATCCGGGCCTGCCACCTGGCTGGAGCCTCTTCACCGGCAACCCCGGTGGGATCTCGTCGCCGAACTTCTCGGCCCAACACGTCATCGTGACCCAAGGCCTCCTGCAACTACAGACTTACCGTGATCCGGCCGACGACGACCTCTGGACCACTGGGGGACTCTGTCAGTGCCAGCATCCCGTCACGTACGGCGCCTTCTTCGTGCGTTCGCGCTTGACCGCGGGGGGTTCCAACTCGGCGGAACTCCTGTGGCCCAAGAACAACACGTGGCCGCCGGAAATCGACTTCAACGAGAACAGCGGCCACGTAGACCTCACCACGGCCACGACGCACTGGGGAACGGTGAACCACTTCGAGAACGCAGTCTTGCGCATCAACATGACGCAGTGGCACACCTGGGGCGTCATCTGGACCCCCACAAAAATTCTCTACGTCGTTGACGGCCACACGTGGCTCAAGTTCGCCGTGCCGAGCCAGGTGCCTCACATACCGATGACCCTCGACTTCGAGCAACGCGCGGCGTGTCCGTCCGTGAATCAATGTCCGACCCAACCCTCGTCGATGCAGATCGACTGGGTGGCGGAGTATCAACCCAACGGCCGCGCCTAGGGCGAGACGGTCAAGTTGATATTGAAGCGCAGTCGTGCGGCCTTGCTCGACTTGGTCCAGCGAACGAATATCCGTGGCGCGCTCGATCCCAGATTTCGGACGTCTGCCGTCAGCATCGAATCAATCTGTCGCACCCGCTTGGCTCGATGGTCGACCACGCCCCATACGTTGCCGTCCACCGGTGCCTTCACCGTCACGGTGTGAGCGTGGCGGCGGAAAATCGTGAGGGCGGCGTGACGCACCGCGGCCGCCAGGCGCGAGACGGGCAAGTCGGCGTCGATGGTAATCTTGGTGCCCCGTGAGGCGGACTTGACCACGGGTGCGGGCATTGTGGTGGTGGTCGTGGCCACCACGGGTGCAGGCATTGTGGTGGTGGTGGTTGGCGGGGGCGCAGGGGCGGAACCGGGGCTGTAGACGGCGACCCAGTCAACTAACGTCGACTCGGGGGTCGTGGGACACGCGAAGCCTGAGGAGCACCAGGTCTGCTGTTGGATATCGAGTGTCATGTCTTGATTGGGAATCTCGTTCGTCGCGTCGACCTCGCCCCAGACGTTGCCGTCCACCGTGTAATAGATAGTGGTCGGCGACCAGACGACACCCCAGGTGTGCCACTGCGTCATGTCGATGCTCACGGTGAGGCTGTCGGTCTGGTTGCTCGAACCGCCGTAGTGGACGGTTCCCATCGACGTATTGGTGTCGCCGTAGGTCTCGTTGAAGTCGACCTCGGGGGGCCAACCACTCGCGGGCCAGAGCGATTCCACCACGGTGGGGCCCGGCCCCGTCATGCGCGAACGCACGAAGTACGCGCCGTACGTCTGGGATTGCGAGCAATCGCACGTGCCCCCCGTGATCCACTCGTTAAGCTTGGAGTCAAACGCCGCGTTGAGTTGCAGTTCACCATTGCCCACGACGACTTGTGAATCAGCCCACGCGGTGCCCGAGTCGCCCCCCGGAGTTCCAGCGAAAGTGGACCAACCCGCGGGAAGCGACGAGCCCATGAAATCGGTGGCGTAGGACTGATGGTAGCCCACGATCGCATCCGTGGTTGGCGGCGCCATACCCGAGGGTTCAGAAGAATCTGGGACGCCCGTCGTTAGAGCGAACGACACACACGTGGGTCCGGGGTTGCAGTCGTGTGCTCTGGAGGCGGCACCCGAGTCAGAGATCTGCGCGATCGCTGGGGCAATCAGTGCACTCACACTGATGAGCACTGCCGCGAGACGTCGATACGTCCGCCGGGTCATTCTCACGGCGCGGACTTCTCGCAGTGCAGTGGACCATACGAGACGTGACGTATCAGAACAATGCTTCGTTTCACTACTTGACAGCTAACCGACAAACTGCCGCAAATGTCCAAGGACTTGAGCGCCATAAGGGGCTACATTACCGGAGAATTATGAAGGAAAGATGGGCGACCAAAAATTCTGCTACCTTCTTGGACAATCCGGGGGGCTCTGCCTCGCGACGTCTCAGGAGGCTCGAAGAAGTGATATTTCGGGCCCGGAGTAACGTGCCGTGGACCGCGAAGTCGCAGAGAGACTGACCACTAGAGAAGATTCTCCACGCGCCAGTAGCGTTCTGCCCCGCGAGTTGTTGCGTCGAATCTCTTTCGATAGTTCTGACGGGTTTGTTCGTACTGAGTCCCGTAGAGGCTCATCACTCTCCGGAAGATTCTGTTCGCCCGTTCTCGAACTTCTATTTGCCAGGTTTGCAGTGACCGGTCCCCGAAACTCCCCATACTTTGATGCCCGGCGGGATTCCGAGTGTCGTCTTGGTGTAGACCGTGGCGTCTACTTCGGTTGTCAGAGTGACGCATCCGGGAGTTGTCGACTTCTCCATTAGTGGGAGTGTTCGAACCAAATATGCATGCATCGCGTCGCTCCACTGCTGCCACGTTGCGAGCGACGCATTTGTCGGCGGTTGAGTTGGGGCAAGATCGGACGCACTTTGTGCGGCGGAGTGTCCCGCGTTGATGTAGCTCTTCGCAATCTGCACCGCTGTTGAATCGCAGATCCCCGGCTGAGAGCCACTGATCATCGAGCAGAGTCCTGCAATGAGATAGTTGGCGGTTCCGTCAATCGCTTGAGCAACGGGGCTCGACGGATCTTGAATGTCGAAGCCAATTTGCGTCAGGGTCAGGCCTTCAAGAACCGAGGGTGACGAACTTGCTCCCAAGGTGACGGTGGCGTTACCCATGTCGATGAAGGGAAGTCCACCCTGAGGGTTGTACAGGTCGAAGGATGCCTTCTGACCCGGATCCATTGTCTCCAAAGGCTGGTAGTCACCGTGACCATCGAGAATCGACGACGTGAGTTCAGTGGGATCGAAGGTGAAATAGGGGCTTGAGAAGTGGGAACCGATGAAGCTCCAACTCGCGAGATTCGGGTAGACGTCGGTCGATGAGGAGTACACCGCACTATTCAAATTCTCGAATGCCCCGAACTTGGACAGTGCCACCAACAGGGCCCACCTTTGAATGGCGCAGTAGGGACAATATTCCGCCCCCACGTACGAGACCACGTGATTCGTCGATGAACTGGCTGACGTTGGCGTCACCATTGTCGGAACTACGAGCGAATCGGGAACGCCCACCTGGGCCAACGTGGCGTCGGGGATGTTCACGCTGGCTCGAAAATATGCAGCGAGTTGGCCGGTGCCGCCTCCTGGTCGGACTCCGCCGGAACCGGTCATTTGGGTGAGTCCGACCGTTGTCGCAACGACAACTGCGAGGACGGCACTCAAGCCACTGATACGTCGTCGACTGCGGCGTTGATTGCGTCGTCGTAACGTCGCCACGTCAGGCCGGTTGACGAGGGGTTGGTTGATTAGGGGTTGAGTCAATTCTCTCAGATCAGACATCAGCGATCTCCTTTGTTCCATCGAGGTTTGTTCCTGGTGCGTCATCAAGGAGTGCACCCAAACGGTGGTGAGCGTCGCGAAGGGTTGTTGAGACGGTTGATCTCGAAATGCGAAGAACCTCGGCGATCTCCATTTCCTTGAGGTCGCCCACGTGGCGAAGCACGACAACCTGTCGTTGTCGTTCGGGAAGTGTCGCGACCAACCCCCATATTTCGCTGGCGTCTGCAGGCATGTTGGCCGGCGAAACGAATCGAGGCAAGAGCGTGCCTTCAAGACTCCTGCGGCGAGCCAGTCGCCGCGCGTGATTGACCGCAACGCGATAGACCCAGCCGGTGGGCGCCTCCATCGTTGCGACGCGGTCCCATCTCGCCAACGCGCGAGCGCAGGCTTCGTCAACACCCTCTGAAGCCAATTCGAGGTCTCCCGTCGTGAGTAGGAGCGTGACAATCATGCGAGAATGTTCACGCTCGTACCAGGATTCAAACGTCTCCTGGGTCAAAGATGTCTTGTCGCTCACGAATACAGACTCTTTCATTACCTTTACAAGTCACGAGTGATCGATATTGCTGGGTAGGAGTTGGGTGTGTCCCCGAATTCGTTGACTCGCCAGACTGTGGTCACAGCCGGAGATTTTCCAACGTGAATCACAGCACAACCTCAGCGCAACAATCTCAACAACTAAAAGGTGAAAATCTCGTGGGCTGGTCAAACTGTCAACTCGACGTGCAGCAGTCCCCAACTTTGGGCCTCTGACACTCGAAGTGGGCCACCTTTTTGGTGGTCACACCCGTGGATTTAGCTGGCGGGGCCCCCCGTGGGAGGCACGATCACCTTGCGCTGCGATTGGAACCTTCGAGGACCACCTACCCTGGCCGCGAACGACGTCACGCAAAAACTTGACCTAGGTTCGTCGCCCTAAGTACTGATCGGCGCCCTGAGTGATGTTCGACAATCGAAGCGATTCCGGTGCTCGTCAAACCTGGTCGCGGACCTGTCAGAGAAACGCAGTACTCAGCTTTAGCTCGCGGCGCGCACGCGTGGCGTGGAACTGATCACGTCGAGAGCGTGCGCGAAACCAAGGGGTGCCCTCGCTCGTCGACGGGCACTGGTGACGACAGGAACGGCCGAGTCGAAGTACGAGAAAGCGCCGTGAGCAACGAGTGATCGATGCAGCGCCCGGTCTTCTCCGGTTTCCAAAGGTGCGAAGCCGCCTGCCGCGAGATACGCGGCGGCGTTGAATCCAAGGTTGGCCCCGTGGATTGGTTGGTTCTCTCTCTCGTACTCGTATTGCCAGCGCAACTTTGTTTCATCTTGGTGTCCGGACCAATCAGCAACCGACACTCGACCGGACCAGTGGTCCACGCCTGCTTCGTGTTGGACCACCTGTGTCGCGAGCCAATCCTTCGGCACTCGTGAGTCCGCGTCGGTCGTGGCAAGCCAAATCCTCGAGGGGTCTGTTCGCGACCACTGCGCCAGTAATGACGCACAACCGAGCGCTCGCGCGTGCCCGACATTTTTGGAGGAACAAGTGACGAAAGTGACTTCGAGTGGAATTCGGCGCCGCGCTAAGGTTCCCTGCCATTCGCACGTGATCTCCTCACTGGCGTCATTACACGAGTCAAGAACTACTGCCGCTCCTAGGGCCAGTTCCCATCGACTCAGTTGATCGAATGCCTCGACGAGCGAAGCAAGGGCAGATCCAAGCAACTCTTGCTCGTTGTGCACCGGGAGCACGACGCCCACCGCGACCGTACGAGCGAGCAACGGGGGCGCGCGCTTCATCCGACACGCTCCCACAGATCGATGACAAACTCTTTCTCGAGGTGATGCACTACTCGTCGCAGGTTAATGTTTGCATTGATCACTTCGTGCGCACGGTCGCCAGTCAGCGGATAGTCCGTGCCACCGCGCCAATGAACACCAAGGACCTGAGTCCCGCGTTCGGCCGAGCGAACAACTAGCGAAACGATGTCGCTTAAAGTTTCGACATCAAAATAGTAGGCAATTTCGCTCAGCACGACGAGGTCGAACGTGTCATTGGGCCACGACTCAGGGATTGCTCGTCGCTCCACCACGACGTTCTCATACTGCTCGAGTCGGTGAGTCGCTTGTGCCAGCGCCGACGGAATAATGTCGGTGGCGAGCAGACGCTCGCAACGCGGTGCCAGAAGTTCGCTCAGGACGCCGATAGAACATCCGGGCTCGAACGCATTGCGATAGCGTTCCTTCGTCAGCGTGTCCAACGTCAGCGCATACTTGCGCCGTTCGTACGAGCTGGTCTCAAAATTCCAGGGATCGTAGTTCGCGGCGTACATGTTTCGGAAATACTGGCGGTCGGTCGAGGTCATCGCGTGCTCGCCATTTCGTCGACGTACACCTCGTAGGAGCGCCAGAAGCGCCGCATCAGTGGCGCGGGGAGTATCGCAGCGTCCTCGAGACCAGGGCCGAGGGGCCGCGTTTGAGATTCGAACGCGGCGGTGGCCCAGCGTTTGTGGGCGCGGGCGCGACGAGTCAGGTCCAAACGCCGACACTGACGCCAAGGAATATCGAACCCTTCGGGATCGGCCCAGTGCCACGCCCACACGAGATACTCCAACATTCGCGCTCCGACGGCGCGGCTCGCCGCCAACGCGGACTCGCCACAGGCATCGTGATCCGGGTGACCGTCGCGACGCCAGGGCGCCACGCACAGGTCGTCCGCCAACAAGATGCCGGCGAGCGCTCGATCGAGTTGGTCTCGGTGCGCCAAGACGCTGCCGTCAGGCAGATGCAGTCGAGTAATCAGTGGCTCGCGCCACCCCAAACGACTGAGCGCTACGCGCGACTCGTCACTACGCGTGCGCGCGAGATCGATCGTCGTTGCTGCCGTCGACCTCGGGTGCGAGGCCTCGCCGTCAGTTACTGCGACGACCTCGACGAGCACGTTCTGCGACAAAGCGGCTTGGATGAGTCCTCCCGCGCCGAGTACTTCGTCGTCCGGATGCGGCGAGACCACCACGAGGCGACGTGCCTCAATTGGTCCGAATGATGCAAGTTGTTCGCGGTGGCCGGCGGCATCCCACCGCGCCTCGCTCGGACCGAGATGTTCGTGGTCGACGATCAATGCCACAATCCCGCCTCCCTCGCGAGTCGACCCAGTTCACTGGCGTCGGATCCCCCGTGATGCTGAGAGAGATAAACGAACAAGTCGGCTGCTCGACGAGACTGATCGAGGTCGTGACAGAGCGGTCGCGCGCCACCGGCGGCCCCGACGCGCGCCAACACCTCCGTGGCCGCGTCATGAACGACCTGGCGCACGACGAGGGCACGGTAGTGCGCTCGCTCTTCGACGTCCTGGGGATCACGGTCGATGGCGTCAGCAGTGCTCTTCAACACATCATGCATCGACGTGATCTGGGCTACCGCGTTGCCCACGTCGGCCAGTACGTGCTCGCTCGGCGCGGCGGACAACGAATTGATCAAGGTGTTGACCAGGCCAAAAGCCCCGCCATACCAACACGCGGCGACCCCGGCGGCGCCGAACCAAAAACCCGGGCGCTTGGTATAGAAGTCAGGACCACCGACGACACACGACTCGGGTATCACGGGACCAGCGAACTCGAGCGTTTCGCTGGCGGAGTCCGCCATACCGACGGCGGGCCACGAATCGCCATCCGCCGAGGTGACGTGCTCGTTGAGAGCGACGTCGAAAAGTCGGTAACCCTCATCAGTGTCCGCCGTCACCAACGCCCGGTCGATGAGCCCGCTGCCCGAGCAAAATTCCTTGCCGCCGGTTAGCTCCCAGCCACCGGAAACCCGCTTCGCCGACGTTCCGCCTTCCCGAGAGCGAGCCGCCCATACGCCGTAAGTAACAGCTTCGTTCATCGGCTCCACTCCCGCCTCAGCCAGAATTGCCAATGCGTCGACGTGACCTTCAGCGAGCCGACCCACCGAGAGATCACGAGACGCCCATGATGAAAGGACTTCAAATCGACGCCAGGTTTCGCCAGAACCCGGAAGTGGCATAACTCTTCCGTCAGTGCGGACGAAATCGTCGAGCATGACTTTGACGCGCGACATCGTTACCCCCTTGTCGTGGTGGATGGATCCGTTGGGAGGCCGCAACGTACCCTACGCCAAGAAGCGATAGCGAGCGCTTCTCGCTCGATCGTACACATGTGATTTACGACCAACCCCCGATCGTCGACTATTTCAGCCCGTCGAGTAGGTCGAGCATGTCTTCAGCGTGCTCCTCTTCCACGGCGAGAATCTTTTCAAGCATGCGACGCGTCGTGGGATCACCCTCACCGAGCCACGTGATGATTTCGGTATAGGACGCAATCGCGACGCGTTCGGCCACGAGGTCCTCTTTAATCATCTTTTTCAACTCTTTCGACGAGTCGTATTCGGTCTGACTTCGACCCGTCAACGACTCGGGGCTGAAATCCGGATCGCCCCCCAATTGTGTGATTCGCGCCGCGATCATGTCAGCGTGTTCCGCCTCTTCGCCCGCGTGCTCGAGAAACTCCTGAGCCGCGGCCTGAGCGTTGAGCCCCTCGGCAGTGAAGTAGTGCCGCTTGTAGCGCAACACACAGACGAGTTCGGTGGCCAGTGCTTGATTCAGCACGAAGATGACGCGCTCCAAGTCCGCCCCGTACGCGTCGGTCACCGGACCCTTTTTTATGTTCGTTCGCGCACGCTCTCGCAATGTTTGAACGTCAGTCAGAAATTCCTCCATGGTGTCGCCCTTTCTATTACCCACCGGATAGTTCACCGATGTTGCTCAATTTCATTGGTCATCTGCTTCATTGGTAATCTACATTTCGACAAAATTCATCGATCGTTTTGCCTTCCTACCTTGTCAATACCTAAGGACAAGAGGAAATAGTGACGATCGCGGCACGCACCAACCTTAGGAAAGTTCCTTTCAACCCTCAGGCGCCGCGATCGAGACCCAAGCGCCCACGGAACGAATCTGACTGTTCACACTCGCGGGTCCCAAGGGTCAACCCACAAGCTCTCAACACTGTCTCCGTTGAAACATAGTGAATTCTCGACGAGTCCGACATCCTACAAAAATCGAAAGGGCGCTTTCAACCCCAAGGTGCCGGGATCGAGACCTGGGCGGTCCGCGAATAACTATCGCTCGCTCATACGCCTCTCTGGGATACTGACGAAGGCGACAGTTCGAGTAGCCATCACGGCTGATGCGTTACCGCGATCGTTGGCCATCGCGAAGCTCATTGTGCGTTGGCTCGCGGTTCTCATAGTACGTTGGCTCCTAATGCGAATTGACGACTGGTTTTTAAATCCGGAAGAGCGGGGCAACCCTATGACCGAGATCGACTCGCGTCGCTCCGCGGGCGTTGCGTGGACCGAGGGGAACCACGTGACGTTCCTTATCGACGGGGTCTCGTACTTCACCCGTCTGGCGGAGGTCATCTCGAGTCTCGAACCTCACGACGAAGTGCGCTTCACCGATTGGCGAGGCGACGGGGACGAACGCGTGTCCGGTGACGGGACATCGATCTCGGAACTCTTGGCCATCGCGTGTCGACGAGGAGTCGACGTTCGCGGGTTGCTCTGGCGTTCACACAGCGACCGATTCGCGTTCAGTTCGAAAGAAAATCGGCGCTTCGCGATTGAAGTGACCAAGGCGGGCGGCGAAGTTCTGCTCGACGAGCGAGTGCGCCGGAGCGGATCGCACCACCAAAAGATGGTCCTCGTCCGACATCCCACTTTCCTTAAAGGTGACGTTGCGTTCATCGGGGGAATCGACCTCAGCCATGGTCGTCGAGACGACACCGAACACAACGGAGATCACCAAGTCATCAAATTGGATCCGCGTTATGGCCATCGGCCGCCGTGGCACGACGTCCAACTAGAGATCCGTGGACCAGCCGTTACGGAACTCGATCACACATTCCGAGAACGATGGGAAGATCCGACCCCGTTGAATCACGCGGGTCGACTGAGGTCAGAGTTCTCGCGCGTCATGTCGCGAGATCGTGTCGCTCGCCCACTTCCCGCGCGTCTGGGCGTTCCACCAACTCAGGGCGGTCACGCCGTTCAAGTACTTCGAACGTATCCATCGAGGCGCCCGAAGTATCCGTTCGCGCCTGACGGCGAGCGGAGCGTCGCGCGAGCGTTCGCCAAGGCAATTAACCGAGCGCGCACCTTGATCTACATCGAGGACCAGTACTTCTGGTCCGTCGAAATCGCGCGACTGCTCGCCAGAGCGTTGCGTCGACAACCGCAACTGCAGATCATCGCCATCGTTCCGCGATACCCGGACAAGGACAGTAAGTTATCGGGGCCTCCGAGCAGGCTCGCCCAGGCGCGAGCCCTCGCCCTCGTTCAAAACGCCGGCGGCGAGCGAGTGGGGATCTACGACGTCGAGAACGAAGTCGGCACTCCCATCTACGTCCACGCCAAGGTCTGTGTTATCGATGACGTCTGGGCCACTGTCGGATCTGACAACCTGAATCGCCGCTCGTGGACTCATGACTCAGAACTCTCCTGCGCCGTGATCGACAGCGAACTCGACGAGCGGATTCCTATTGATCCGGGCGGTCTCGGTGACGGAAGCCGCAAGTTCGCGCGCGCGTTGCGGTTGTCACTCTGGGCCGAGCACCTCGGACGATCGGCCGACGACCCTGAGCTCTTGGATTTGGCTCATAGTTCTGTTCTATGGCGAGAGACCGCCGGCGAACTCGAAAGCTGGCGGTCGCGTCCCGACGAGGGGAACCGACCACTCAGTCGGATTCAGTTGCACGAAATCGATCCGGTTCCATTTGTTAGTCAGCGCTGGGCCAGCCTCATCTACCGGTTCATTTTTGATCCCGACGGGCGCCCGCTCCAGCTTCGACTACGGCGACGCTTCTGACGAGTCGTGCCCATGTGGCGATCGTGCCGGCCAGGAGGTTCAGGCTGGCTCTCGCTTGATCATTGAGTGCATCGTCGAAAGTCGAAAATGGACCTCGGTTTCGACCTCAACCGCGGACCTTCGGCGACCGACAGCGATGTAGGCACTCTTGCAGCACGGTCGACAATCTTCGTACCGGTACGGCGCGAAACATGAACATGTCAAAAGAAAGTTCGAATGCGACGGGACTCGAATTCGTTCCGCGACTTCATCTCAAGGCCAAAACACACTGATTTTAGGATTCCCTGATCAAACCGTGAAGTGGGCTCTATAGTGACCTTGAAGGCACCCAGACCTCGTTTCCTTCTGTCTTGGCCGATGGCCAAGTCGACAGGAGAGAAGGGCCGACCGTGGGCACGATGGAAATGGGCCTTGGCGTCAGCGCAGGTGCAACGAGAACCCTTGAGGACGTTGCGCTGGCCACGCTAGGTCGTGGCGTCAAATTCAGTGCCGTCGCGGTACGCCGGTTTCGTCCAGTTGGGTGCACGTTCGCCGCCAGTCCAGTCGTGCCCGTCACGTCCTACGGGCGGGCGCATCACGAGATGCTCACCCAAAGAGCGACTTTTGTTCACGGGCGACGTCGTTCGACCAGACGATACATCCACCTCTCACCGGAATGGTGTCTATGAGCGACGTGAGCGAGAAGGATGCCGGTTCACTCATGGCGAGGGACGCGGGCGACGGCGCGAGACGACGCGCCTTTCTCGATCCGTCGACCGGCGGAGCGGCGGACCGCCTGGTAGAAGGTGTTGCTGGAGGGCATGGCAACTTCGCCATCTCGATCGCGACGATTGCCTCGTTCGCCGTCATGGGAGTATTCATGGTCGCCGTGGGTCTCTTAATTACCCACGTTCTCGAGCACGGCTCTATCGGCCTGTGGGACCACCACGTCAGTCAGTGGTTCGACAATCATCGCAGCTCTCACTGGAATACAATCACCGGCGACCTGACTGACATGGCCGACACGTTCGAAGTTGCCGGCGTGGCCGCGGTCGTTACTATCGTGCTTCTCTTTCGACGGTGGGGACGACACGCGTTCTTGCTCGTCGCTGGTCTCGCCATTGAGTTGTCCGTCTTCCTAACGGCGAACAAGATTGTCGAAAGGCCTCGTCCGGCCGTGAGCCATTTGGGAGGAACGCCCTCAACGTACAGCTTTCCCTCGGGCCACACGGCGGCCACCATTGCTCTTTACGGTGGCATCGCGGTGATCGTTATGGTGGCGACCAATCGGTGGTGGCCCCGCGTCGTGATGTGGACCCTCGCGGTTGTCTTGACGGTGGCCGTTGGCCTGTCTCGGGTCTATCGCGGCGAGCACTACCCGACCGACGTCATCGCCGGTTTTCTTCTGGGCGTGGGGTCTCTCGTAGCCGGCGTCTTTATTATTCGTGTGGCCGGCGTCAATCGTTCCGCGAGAACTGATACGGGCAAGAAACTGATCTCAGCCGAGGGCGAAACCCGATTGGGCGAGGCGTCGCCGTGACGTCCGTCGCCGTCATTGCCCACCGGGGCAAGACGCTCGGCGGCGGACTCGCCGAGTTGCGCCAGGTCTTGGCCGTCCGGGGCTTTCCTAATCCACTCTGGTACGAGGTGCCCAAGAGTCTCAAGGCCCCCGAACGAGCACGCCAGGCAGTGGCTGAGGGGGCCGACCTGCTCTTTATTTGGGGCGGGGACGGCACCATCCAGCAATGCGTCGACGCCGTGGCCGGAGAAGCAGTGGACATAGCGATCTTGCCGGCGGGCACGGCCAACTTATTGGCGAACAATTTGGGCGTTCCGATCGATCTGAGCGAGGCCGTCGATGTTGGTCTCTACGGCGACCGGCGTCGCTTAGACGTCGGGGTCCTGAACGGCGAGCGCTTCGCCGTAATGGCGGGCGTTGGTTTTGACGCCATCATGATGCGCGACGCCGACGGTGAGCTGAAAGGTCACTTCGGCCGCATGGCCTACGTGTGGACCGGCGTGCGCGCCACGCACATGACGAGTCGCAAGGTCCGCATCGAAATCGACGGAGAACCGTGGTTCAAAGGCACAGCGAGTTGCGTCCTCCTCGGCCAGATGGGTACGCTGGCGGCCGGCATCTGTGCCTTTCCCGATGCGCAACCCGATGACGGTCTGCTCGAGGTCGGCGTGGTCACGGCCGACAACGCACTGCAGTGGACGCGCGTGCTCAGTCGATTGGTGATGGAGGACGCCAAGCACTCGCCACTGACTCAAATGGGCCGGGGGCGCAAGGTGAAGATCACACTCGATCGGCCCACGACGTACGAACTGGACGGGGGCGCTCGGACGGCAAAGAAGAAGTTTCGAGCCAGCGTCGAACCTGGTGCGATCACAGTCTGCGTGCCGAAGAAGGAGAAGGAGTGAGTAGCGCGAATCTCGTCCCCGAGACTCGTGGTCTCACCGGCGACGACGCGTGGGCGGTGCTAAAACGCGTCGGTTGGGGTCGACTCGCGAAGGACGCCTTCAAACGGATGCGCGTGGCCGATGGTTTCAGTCACGCCCGCTCGTTGGCCTTTTTGATCTCGCTCGTCGCCATCGAGGGATTGATCGGCATCGTCGGACTCGCCAGCGTCGTGCATAAGGGCGGCTTCAGCGCGATGATCGACGCCACCGTGCTGCGAACCGTTCCCGGTCCCGCCGGCCACGTACTCACCACGGCCGTGACCCAGGCCCACCTCGTCGCCGCGCAACATCACTACTCCGCTCTTCTCTTCGGGGTGATTGGTGCACTCGTGATAGCGACCACCGCAATGGGGCAACTCGAACGCGGGCTCAATCGCATTTACGGGGTCGAGCAGGACCGCCCCACCCTGAAGAAGTACGGACTTGCGCTGTTTTTCGCGCTCAGTGTCGGCACGCTCGGCGCGGCGGGCTTCGTGTGCTTGGCCTTTGGCAGGGACCTGTTCATCTCCATCCACAATCACGCGCTCACGTCGGTATGGTCGGTGGCGCGCTGGCCTCTGGGCGTGGTCTTAACGGCCGTTGCGGTCACCGTGCTCTTTCGGTGGTCGCCGCGACGCCGCCAGCCCAGCTTGTCGTGGCTCGCCTTCGGCTCCGGAATCTCGGTGTTCTTGTGGGGATTGGCAACAGTTGGCTTAGGTCTGTTCTACGGGTCGAGTTCTTCGTTCGGGTCGACGTACGGCCCCCTGGCCGGCGTTGTGGCCTTGCTGGTATGGAGTTTGTTGTCGAGCATTTCTTTGTTCTACGGCGCCGCTGTGGCCGCCCAACTCGAGGCGCTCAGAACCGGCGAACCGGCGCCGCAGGACGCACAGAAGGTCGCTGAGTCAGATCCCGCGAGTTCACCATCTCGCGAAGAAGTGGCTGCGCGTGAGTGATGAAGAGACGCGAAGCGTGGCGCAGGCTCCCGAGGAACTGATCAGCCGCGCGAGACGCACGCTGGAGGGAGTCGCGAGATGCTCATTCTTTCGGTCACCCTACTGACGGTCATCATCCCCGGTCTCATCACCGGAGTAATCGCGTACCGATGGCCCCAGGCCGCTCTCACGGCCCCCAAAATAAGTGTCGAAGAGGTCAAGAGCGAAGTTCGTCGACACCCACGACGTGCCGCGTTCATCCGATCACGGCTCGATCCAGACTCCGCCACTGGCTTGCTCCTGAGCGCCGCGATCGTCGCGCTGGTCGTAGGAACCGTCTCGATGGCGCTCGTGCTCGTCATGATTCACACCAACACCGGATTGGCGCGACTCGATCGCAGCGCCAGTTTGTTTGGCGAACACCACGCGACGGCACTCTCGACTCGGGTCCTGAACGACTACACCCAACTCGGAGGCGCTCTGTGGATAGTCCCGCTCGCCGTCATCGTGGCGATCGTCGAAACGATACGCCAGCGATCGGTCGCAATTATTGGGTTCCTGACCCTGGTCGTGGGGGGACAGTTCCTCGTCGCCAATATCATCAAGGCGATTGTGGACCGCGCTCGGCCCGACTTTGATCATCTGACAGGATTCTCGGGGTCGTCGTTTCCCTCCGGCCACGCCGTGGCGTCCGCCGCGTGCTTGGCGGCCTTCGCTCTGGTGATTGGACGAAGGCGTTCCCTCAAGGTGCGGGCAATTCTCGCTGGTCTCGCCGTCGGTCTCGCCACCGGCATCGCCTGCTGTCGGGTCATGCTCGGCGTGCACTGGCTAACTGATGTACTCGGCGGATTAGCTCTGGGGTGGGCGTGGTTCGCACTTTGTTCCATTGCCTTCGGCGGTTACCAGATGCGATTCGGCGCCCCGGTAAAGACTGCTGAAGAGACCGTTACAACTTGAGGTAGTTGCTGAGGCAAATGGTGAATCGTGATCTAGTAGTAGTGGCGTCGACCGCCAATTGCGTGGCCCATTGATCCGAGGAGCCAGAGTGCAAGTCCGACCACGATCACAATCACGCCGACCGTCCACACGATCGCAATCCCCGTGACGAACCCAATGAGGAGAAGAATCAAACCGAAAATAATCACAATGCCTCCAGTGCTAATGTCTAAATTTTCATACCGCCGCGAGTTCGCCGCTTCCAAAGGCACGGAGACGAGCGCGGAGATCAATGACTACTTGTGCCGCGTCGCGTCCTTTCCGGCGGCAGTTGCGATGGCGCTGAGCGCCATTTCGGAGAGACCCACGTCACACCTCCTCGTTGCGTCCCTGACTAAATGCCAGGTGAGAAGGATGCAGGGATCAGACGTCCTAATTCGAATCGTAACACTCCTGGCCACACGTCGTGCAGAGGCCATAACGAGGCTCTCTGCAGCGTGGACCGTGACCGATTCGTTCCTCCATCGTTGAGCCGAGGGTCCTTCGATGTGCTTCTACGGAGCCCAGTAGCAGAACGATGATGTCGATTCAGACACCTGCGCTTTGCGAGACGTTTGATCCTTGAATCGAGAGGTCAGCGTGTCGGTACGGACGCCGTGTCGTACAATCGCTTCGATATGAGAAACGCTGTTGCTGAGGAAGCCCACGATGGCGAACACTAAGCGACTCCCTCAGCACGTGGGCATCATTCCCGACGGCAATCGGCGTTGGGCTCAAGTTCAAGGTTTAGAACTACAGGACGGTTATCACTTTGGGCTGCAGCCCGGTCTGGAGGTATATAGCGCCTGCCTGGCGCTAGGTATCCCCGAGATCACTTTTTACGGCTTCACGGTCGACAACACGAAACGTCCCGCCGCTCAGATCGAAGCCTTTCGAAACGCCTGCGTGGAAGCTGTGGCCGAGTTGAAGAAGAGGGACGCGGACCTGCTCGTGGTGGGCAACACTCAGTCGGCGCTCTTTCCCCAGGAACTCTTGCCTTACACACAACGGACCCGAATCGGCGAGGGTCGGATCAAAGTCAATTTCCTCGTGAACTACGGCTGGAATTGGGACCTGAACTACTCGCTCAAGAACCGCGACGTAAGTCAGGGCGACAACGTCGTCGACGGAATCGCGTCCGTCGAGATCTCGAGGATCGATCTCATCGTGCGTTGGGGCGGCGGTCGGCGCCTCAGTGGTTTCCTGCCCATCCAATCGATCTACGCCGACTTTTACGTAGTCGACGAACTGTGGCCGGACTTTTCAATAGACCAGTTCCACGAGGCACTGGCGTGGTACCAAGAGCAAGACATCACGCTTGGTGGTTAGAGGGTGCAATTCGTACGGCCGATTTTCCCGGCACCGGGCGGATTCTCTGATACGTCGATTGAGAGAATTTTCAGCAACTGGCCCAAGTCTGTGAACGGCGCACAAAGGAATTGGCCGTGTCCACCGTAAGATGAGCAGCCTTGACCCCGTTCAGTGGGCACGCGGTTCAGTGGGCACGAGGGCCACTATTCGGGGTCAAGGCCAACGACTCTGCGAGCCAAATCTGGGGGCAGCTCAGCTCGGCGGTCGGAACACTGCGAATGGGTCGGTAACTCGCAATGACCTTTCGCTGAATCGATAGAGCGTTGC
>PMTL01000107.1 GCA_003168075.1 Acidimicrobiaceae bacterium | reverse complement strand
GTCCAAGATAACGGGCGGCGGCGGTGCGTCGTCCATCAAAATCTCTGAGGTTCCCAGAGTCAAGATCAAGCGGTCGAGCACCGCCATTCGCTCGACCGGCCAGTCGATGGAGAAACGACTGATCAGTTCAAGCGCCTGAGCTTCGTGCAGTGTCGTTGCCGCCAAGAGAGCGCTGGTGTACTCGTCGGGTGGCACGGGAAGTTCGGTGACCACCACTGACACGGGACGACCCTTTATGGCCGCCTCGTAGAGGAGTTCCACCGCCCGCTCGCGAGCCCGATGGCGCCTGGCGCCGAGTTCACTCACTACGCGCGGGTCATGTACTCGCCGGTGCGAGTATCGACCTTGATGACCTCACCTGGTCCGACGAACAGCGGTACCTGNNCTGGATGCCGGGCTCGGTCTCGGCGACGGTGAGCTCCACCGACGCCGGCAGCTCAACGCCGATGACCTCGTCGTCGTGCGAGATGATCATTGCCTTGCCGGTCTCTTTAAGGAAATGAGCCGCGTCGCCGAGACTCTTGGAGGAGACGGGGACCTGATCGAAGTTCAACTGGTCCATAAAAATGTAGTCGTCGCCATCGCGGTAAAGATACTGAGTGTCGCGCTTGTCGATGATCGCCTGCTCGAGTCGCTCGTCGGAGCGGTACGTTCGCTCGATGACCGCGCCGGTGCGCGAGTTGCGCAGCTTGGTGCGGACGAACGCACCGCCCTTGCCGGGCTTGACGTGCTGGAACTCGATGACCGAAAAGAGACCACCGTCGATCTTTAACGTAATGCCGTTTTTGATGTCGGATGTAGAGATGACCGCCATGAGGCTGAATTACCTTTCGTGCACGTCGCGGTTGCCAGTCTAGGCAATGGCGCCCAGGTACTCCTCAGTGAGAGGTCAGCACGTTGAGGAGACTCCTTTAACGCGCCGCGAGCAACGCGGCCACCGCGTCGACGGCGAGCACGTACCCGAGCGCACCGAAGCCCGCCAGCGAGCCGTCCACCACTCGCGCCAACGTTGACACGTGGCGAAATGGCTCACGGGCCGCGGGATTGGACAGGTGCAACTCAACCTTGGGTCCCGAAAAGATGGCGAGCGCGTCGCCGAGCGCCCAGGAGGAGTGCGTCAAGGCTCCCGCGTTGATGATGATGCCCGCCGACGTCTCACGCGCGGCGTGCACGGCCTCGATGAGGTCGCCCTCGAAGTTGGATTGGAGATGGCGAAGGCTCAATCCCGCGGCCGCGGCGCGCGAACGGGCTGCCTCCACGTGTTCCTCCAAAGTCATCGATCCGTAAATTTCGGGACTGCGAGTGCCGAGCAGATCCAAATTCGGTCCCGACAGCAGAAGAATCTCTTGCATTACGCCTCCTTGAATTGTTCTAGTGCGCCGCGCACGACGCGCGGGTCGATGTCTGAAACCACTTCGTACCCGCGTTCACCGGCGAGTACGAAGGTAAAATTGTGATGAGCCTTCTTATCGCGCGACATCGCGGCGAGTAGTTCATCGACGTCGAAGGAGCCCGTGAGACGCGAGGGCAGTCCGAAGAAGTGCAGCACGTCGTCGGTCTCATCCACCACGTCGTCACCGACTCGACCAAGCGCTCGGGCGAGTCGCGCCGCGAAGGCGAGTCCAATGGCGACGGCCTCCCCGTGTCGCAGTTCGTCGGCGTCGCGCGCCAGGGCGAGTAGTTCGATCGCGTGGCCCAGAGTGTGGCCGTAATTCAGCAACGCGCGCTCGCCGCTCTGCTCGAACTCATCGGCTACCACCACGCGAGCCTTCAGCGCCACCGACACCTCGATGAAAGCCTCCATCGTCGCCGCGCCGAGTGCGGCGCGCGAGCGGCCCTCGACCAACCAACACTTGGCCACTTCGCCGAAGCCGGCGGTACGTTCACGAGCACCGAGCGTCGTGAGCACCTCGGTATCGCACCAGACGCCCAGGGGCTGATGAAACGCACCCACCAGATTCTTGCCGGCGGCGATATTGACGGCGGTCTTGCCGCCGATAGCTGCGTCGACCTGACCCACCACGCTCGTAGGAACTTGTATGACGGCAACGCCGCGCAAGTACACCGCGGCCACGAAGCCCGCCAAGTCGGTGATGGCTCCTCCGCCGACGCCGACGATCACGTCGTGACGCGAGACGCGCAACTGCGCCAATGTCTCGCACACCCGCTCGAGCGTGTCCAAGGTCTTGGCGGCTTCTCCGTCGGCGACCTCGATGACGTGGGTCTCAATGCCAAAGGAGAGATCGAACCAGGGTTGGCGCCGGATCTCCGGCGAGGTCACCACCACCACCACGTGAGCGCGCGGCAGTCGATCGGAAATGAAATCGCCAATTTCGTGGCGAACTCCCGCCCCGAGGATGACGTCGTAGGGGGCGTCGCGCAATCTGACGGGAATCCTCACGAGGGCGCCTGGGCGGACTCGACGATGCTGAGCAGTTCTCCGAGCAGCTGGTCAATCGGCCGGTTCGAATCAACGCGNNCAAATCGGCTCACCTCGGCGTAGAGTCCGCCGCGACGTTCGCGCATCTCGGCCAGTCGCGCTGCCGGCTCCTCGGCGAGTAACGGACGGTCACCGTCGAGGACTCGGGCAACGAGGACGTCGTCGGGGCAGTCCAGCCACACGGTTAGCTCCGAGGAAAGCAGTCGCCGCGCGCCCTCGGTGGAGACAACTCCTCCGCCGGTGGCGACGACGCCGTCGTGCGAGAGCGCGTAGCGAAGGGCCGCGAACTCGTGTTCGCGAAACGTCCCTTCGTCGTGGGCGCGCAAGTAATCCTGCACGCTGACGTGTTCGCGCTCGAAGAAGACGTCGTCGGTG
>PMTL01000025.1 GCA_003168075.1 Acidimicrobiaceae bacterium | reverse complement strand
CGGGCTGGAGGAGTGCTGTCTGGACCAAACCACCATCGCCGTTTTCCACGGTGGTTACGTCGTGTCCCTCGGACTGTAGGCCCAGGCGCAGTGCGCGAAGCAGCGATCGGTCGTCGTCGATAATGAGGATCTTGGCCATAATTATGAAGGAACCTCGGTCCCGGTCGGGTGCATGGAGACCACGAACATGGCACCGCCGGCGGGCGCCTCCTCGTACCATAGGTGGTCGCCGTGCGCCTCGACAAACGTGCGCGCGATGGTGAGACCGAGGCCCGCCCGACCCCCGGTGTCGAACTGGACGAATCGGTCGAAGATGGCCTCGCGATCGGCCTCGGGGACTCCGGGACCCTCGTCGGCGACGGCGACGTGTACCACGTCGCCGTGACGCTGCGCGTTGATGGTCACCTTGCCGCCTTCGGGGGAGTGACGTCGCGCGTTATCGAGCAGATTGACGAGGACCTGGGTCATGAGCAGGTCGTCGACGTCGACCGGCGGGAGGTCATCGTCGATTCTCACTAGGACTCTTTCTGGTTCGAGGCTGGTGCGCAACACCGCTATCGCGGCGTTCACCAAATCCGCGACGCTGGTGCGCGCGCGATGCACCTCGAACACGCCCGCCTCGATACGCGTCATGTCGAGCAGGTTCGACACCAGTCGAGTGAGGCGGTCCGATTCCATTTCGATTAGGGCGTGCAATTCATGCGCGTCGTCCTCGGAGAGCTGGCGCGCGCGATTCACCAACGTGGACGAGGCCACTTTGATCGTTGCTAGGGGCGTACGCAGGTCGTGCGACACGGCGCCCATCAGGGCGTGGCGCAGGCGGTCGACCTCTTCGAGGAGCGTTGATCGCACCGCTTGTTCACGAAGTTGGGCGCGTTCGATCGCGATCGCCGCGTCGTTGGCAAAGGTGACGAGCATGTCGCGGTCCTCGTCGCTGAAACGAGCCCCCCGCAGGACGAGTACACCCACCGGCCGTCCGGCCGCGGCCAAGGACACCGTGCGCAGGTCACTGGATGACCCGAGTGCCGTCGACATGCTCACCGAGCGACCCGGCTGGGGATCGAGTTGACTCAGCTCGTCGGGCGAGAGTTCGGGTCCCACCGAGGCCGCGACTCGAAGTCGCCCCTTTTCGAGCACGAAGAGCGCCGCCGCTTCGATGTCAAAGACGTTCTGTACCGCGTGCACGATCAAGACGAGGAGGCCTTCGCTGGACTGGTCCTGGACGAGTAACTCAGAAAGTTCGTAGACCCGGCGCAAGTTGAGAGCACTGCGCTGGACTTCGCGGTGCGCCAACTTGTAGCGCGCGACCACCACGGCCACGAGACCGACGACGACGAGGTACACCCCCAGGCCGACCCAGTTCTGCGCGGAACCAATGGACAATGTGCCGTAGGGGGGGATGAAGTAGAAGTCAAGAACGAGGGCCGACACGCCTACGGTGGTGAATCCCGCGACGATACCGCCGGCCACCTCGGCGGCGATGGCCGGGATGATGAAGATCAACGTCACCGTCGAGACGTTGACTTTGGAGCGTAACGGAAGCAGCACCAGGGCGATGAGCACCGTGGCGCAGATCCCGACAGCCAAACCGATGAGGCGTCTTCGCACGACTCCATTGTCGCATTGCATTCCCAGGCGGCGAGTGGTGGGCGCAAAAGAAGAAATTATTAAGACTCCGCGAGCACTTTAAAGAACCTGTTCAGACCCGTCACGCGAAACTCGATTCATGGCAGATATCTATTCACTACTGGGAATCGTGGCCTTCGCGGCGGCGATGTTCGGACTCATTTGGGCCTTGGATCGCACATGAACGCTACCCAAGACATTCTTCTGGCGATTGCGGTCGTCATGTTCCTCTACGTCGGCTACGCCATGTTCAAACCGGAGAAATTTTAAATGACCTTCTTCTTCACTCTCCTCGCCCTGGTGGTCGCGCTGGGGCTCACGTGGCGGTACCTGGGTTCGTACATGGCGGCGGTCTTTGACGGCCGCGTGCACTTCCTTAAGTTCATCGAGCGACCCGTGTACCGGATGCTGGGCACCAGTCCGGAGCAGGAGCAGACGTGGAAGCGCTACGCCGGCGCCGTGGTCGTCTTTTCCGCGGTGTCGTTGCTGTTCACCTACCTCATCTTGCGTATCCAGGGACATTTGCCGCTGAACCCCCAGCACCTCGGGGGAGTCGGTTCGGCGTTGAGTTTTAACACCTCGGCGTCCTTCGTGACCAACACCAACTGGCAGAACTACGGCGGTGAGACGACGATGTCGTACTTCAGCCAGATCGGGGCGCTGAGCGTCCAGCAGTTCGTGAGCCCAGCGGTGGGTATCGCGGTCGCGATGGTCGTCGTGCGCGGCTTCTCGCGCAAGAACTCCGCCACGATCGGTAACTTCTGGGTCGACATCACGCGCTGCCTGTTCTACATCCTCTTGCCGATCGCCTTCGTCTTCGGCATCATCTTCGTCGGAGAAGGGGCAGTACAGACACTGGCGGGTACTGCGACCATCCACGACGTTCTTAATCAGGTCACTCAGACGCTCGCGCGCGGTCCCATCGCCTTCATGGAGACGATCAAGCAACTGGGCACCAATGGTGGCGGGTTCCTCAACGCCAACTCGGCGACGACCTTCGAGAACCCGACGGGATTCACCAACTTTCTTTCGATGTACCTGCTCCTCGCAATCCCCTTCGCGCTCACCTACACCTTCGGCAAGATGGTGGGAAGCGTGCGACACGGCGTCGCGCTGCTCTCGGTGATGGTCCTGGTCTTCGGTGTGTGGGTCGGTTTCACCAGCTTCAGCGAGCACCAGAACAACCCGGCGGTCGCCGCGGCGGG
>PMTL01000190.1 GCA_003168075.1 Acidimicrobiaceae bacterium | reverse complement strand
CTTGCGGAACATCTCGATGCCGGTCACGACGGTCTTGGTGGTGTCGCGAAGACCAACGATCTCGACTTCGTCGCCGACCTTCACTATGCCCTGCTCCACCTTGCCGGTCACCACGGTGCCACGACCGGTGATCGACATGACGTCCTCGATGGACATCAGGAACGGCTTGTCGTTGGATCGCACGGGCTCGGGGATGTAGGAGTCGACGGCGTCCATGAGCTCCATGATCTTGTCGCCCCAGGCCTCGTCGCCTTCGAGGGCCTTGAGAGCCGAGACGCGAACAATCGGCACGTCGTCACCCGGGAAGTCGTAACTGGTCAGTAGCTCACGGATTTCCATCTCGACGAGCTCGAGGAGCTCCTCGTCATCGACGACGTCGGACTTGTTGAGGGCCACGACGATGTAGGGAACACCCACCTGGCGCGCGAGCAGCACGTGCTCACGGGTCTGGGGCATGGGACCGTCGGTGGCGGACACGACCAAGATGGCGCCATCGATCTGGGCGGCGCCAGTGATCATGTTCTTGACGTAGTCGGCGTGACCGGGCATGTCGACGTGGGCGTAGTGGCGATTCGCCGTCTCGTACTCCACGTGGGCAATTGAAATAGTGATGCCGCGCTGGCGCTCTTCGGGAGCCTTGTCGATCTGGTCGAAGGGCGTGAAAGAGGTGCCGGGGATGCGCTCGGAAAGAACCTTGGTGATCGCGGCGGTAAGAGTGGTCTTACCGTGGTCAATGTGACCCATGGTTCCGATGTTGACGTGCGGCTTAGTGCGATCGAACTTCTGCTTTGCCATTGTCGGGGACTAACTTTCTGTCTCGTGACGAACCCACTGCGAGTTCGTCGGTTTTGTTTCGGCCCTCCCCGACGACGGTTTGGACCTTGGTTTCACTGGTTACCCAGTATGTATTGCTGTTTCTTACGCGCCAGTGGCCTTGGCCACGATCTCCTTGGCGATCGAGTCGGGTACTTCCGCGTACGAGTGGAACTGCATGCTGTACGTCGCACGCCCTTGCGTGCGAGAACGCAGGTCAGTAGCGTAGCCGAACATGTCCGCCAGCGGCACGAGAGCCCGGATGGTCTGGCCATTTCCCTGCTGTTCCATGCCTTCGATGCGCCCACGGCGCGACGAGAGGTCACCAATGACGTCGCCCATGTAATCCTCGGGGGTGACCACCTCAACGGCCATGACGGGCTCGAGTAAGACGGGACTCGCCTGGTGCGCGGCCTTCTTCACGGCCATGGATCCGGCGACTTTGAACGCCATCTCCGAGGAGTCGACGTCGTGGTAGCTACCGTAGGTGAGGCGCACGCGCACGTCCACCATGGGAAATCCCGCCAGGACGCCCGAGGTCAGCGCCTCGGTGATGCCCTGGTTGACCGGTCCGATGTACTCCTTGGGAATCACACCGCCGGAGATCTCGTCGACGAACTCGTAGCCGCCGCCGGGACCGGTGGGCTCCAGGGTGATCACGACGTGGCCGTACTGACCCCGACCACCGGTCTGCTTCACGAACTTCAAGTCGACCTTCTCGACCTTCTTGCGAACGGTCTCGCGGTACGCCACCTGGGGCTTACCGACGTTGGCATCGACCGAGAACTCGCGCAGCATGCGGTCGACGAGCACTTCGAGGTGCAACTCGCCCATACCCGAGATGACGGTCTGGCCGGTTTCTTCGTCAGTGCGCACGCGAAACGTCGGGTCCTCCTCGGACAGCGCGTACAGGGCCTTGGAGAGCTTGTCCTGGTCGGCCTTTGTCTTGGGCTCGACGGCGACGTGGATGACCGGCTCGGGGAACACCAGGTTCTCCAGCTGAATCGGCTGGGCGGGGTCGCACAAGGTATCACCGGTGGTGACCTGTTTGAGGCCGACCGCAGCGACGATGTCGCCCGTGCGGATGGTGTCGAGGTCCTCGCGGTTGTTCGCGTGCATCAACAGCAGACGGCTCAGGCGCTCCTTCTTGGAGCCCCTGGTCGTATTGATGACGGTGTCACCCTTGTCCAAGGTGCCCGAATAGACGCGCAGGAAGGTCAACTTACCCACAAAGGGGTCGGTCATGATCTTAAAGGCCAGCGCGGAGAAGGGCTCGGAGTCGTCGGCCTTGCGGAACACCTCGTCCTCCTTGCCCGGCTTGGTGCCGTGCGTCGGCGGCAGGTCGATCGGCGAGGGCAAGTAGTCCACGACCGCATCGAGCATGGGCTGAACACCCTTGTTCTTGAAGGCCGAGCCATTGAGGATCGGTACGCAGTGGCCACCCAGGGTGCCACGTCGCAACGCGGCGTGCAGGCCGTCGGTCGTCGGCACCTCGTCGTTCAGGACCGTCTCCATCAACTCGTCGTCGAAGGTGGTCAAGATGTCGATCAGTCTGGCGTGGTAGTCCACGGCCTGAGCCTTGTACTCGTCGGGAATCGGCACGACTTCGAGCTTCTCACCCTTGTCGTCGTGGTAGATCGTCGCGTTCATGGCCACGACGTCGATGATGCCCAGGTAGTTGCCCTCGGCGCCGATAGGCAACTGGATG
>PMTL01000100.1 GCA_003168075.1 Acidimicrobiaceae bacterium | reverse complement strand
GGGGGCGTAGCCCAATTGGCAGAGGCAAGGCGCTTAAACCGCCTCCAGTGAGGGTTCGAATCCCTCCGCCCCTACGCCGTGACCTAGACCCCATATCCCGGTCTCCGTCACCGCGCCGACGTTGTCGGTGCGCCGCCGCGACGCGATCGTAAAGATTCCTACGAAGTTCTTATTGTGTTGACTCAGCTCACGAGGTTCGCCGGCGGACCATCGCTGCAGGCAATAGTGACACTCCTTCACTTGACACTGCATCGGGTTCTTCGCTGTGCTACGCGCCAATATCCTCTCCGCGTCACCACAGTTTCTTTGGCGTTACTACCGAGGTTGCCCTAGAGTCGCGATTACATCGAGTCGCGATTACATCGAGTCAGGGGGACCGACATGTCGGAGCGTGAGAGTGTGCCACCGGGCGCACCGTGTTGGATCGATTTGTGGACGAGCGACGTCGACGGAAGTCGTCAGTTCTACGCGGACCTCTTCGGGTGGGAAGCCCAGGAGCCCTCCGTGGACTTCGGTGGCTACTTCATGTTTACTCGTCACGGACTGCCGGTCGCCGGCGCGATGGGCGACATGGGTGAGACGCCCGCCGATAATACCTGGAAGATCTTCCTGACGACGCCTGACATCAACGAGACGATCGCCGCCAGTGAGAATGCGGGTGCGACTTTCGCCTTTCCGCCGATGCCGGTCGCGGACATGGGGATTCAGACGGTGTTGAACGACTCGACCGGCGCGGCCCTGGGGGCGTGGCAGCCGATCGAATTCCAGGGTTTCATGACGCTTGAGGAACCCGGCACGCCGTGTTGGTTCGAACTCAATGCGCGCGACTACCACGCCGCGGTCGATTTCTACCAGCGGGTCTTTCACCTCGAACCCAAGGTGATGTCGGACTCTGACGAGTTCCGTTACACCTCGCTGGTGTCGGGTGACACCGAAGTCGCGGGAATTCTTGACGCTAGCGGCCGCCTCGGCGACGGGGTCGCCTCCAGCTGGGTCGTCTACTGGCAAGTGGACGATATCTCTCAGTCGCTCTCTCTGGTGAGCACGTTGGGAGGACGGGTCGTCGACGGTCCTGACGACTCGCCCTACGGACCCATCGCCACGGTGTGTGATCCTTCGGGAGCGGTCTTCAAACTGCGCTCGTCACCGCTGACCTAATGGCCTAGAGGTCGAAGGTGATCGAGATCGGGCAGTGGTCCGAACCCATGAGGTCGGCGTGGATTTCGGCGGCGGTCACGCGGCTGGCCAAATTCGATGAGACGAGGAAGTAGTCGATACGCCAGCCAACGTTGCGGTCGCGCGCGGCGGAGAAATTTGACCACCAGGTGTAGTGCCCATTTCCGGGAGTGAAGAGTCGAAAGGAATCGACGAAGCCGCCCGCCAGAAGCTCGTCGAAGCGTTGGCGCTCCTCGTTGGTGTAGCCGGCCTTGCCGACGTTGGCCTTGGGATTGGCGAGGTCGTCGGGGGTGTGGGCGACATTGAGGTCGCCGCAAATGACGACGGGCTTCTTCTTTTGTAGTTGGCGCAGGTACGCGAGGAACGCGGGGTCCCACTGCTCGTGGCGCTGACGCAGGCGGCTGAGGTCGCCCTTGGCGTTGGGGGTGTAGACGTTGACGAGGTAGTACTCCTCGTATTCAGCCGTCAACGTGCGTCCCTCGTTATTGGGATTACCGAAGACGTCCTCGGCGAACGAATACTTTTTCACCAGTGCGGCCGGCAGGCCCGTGGTGACTTTGAGCGGAGTAGGGCGGCTAAAGATTGCGGTGCCGGAGTATCCCTTCTTGTCGGCGGAGTGCCAGTACTCCTCGTACCCGTCGAGATCGCATTCGTGCTGATGCTGTTCGGCCTTGGTCTCTTGGAGGCAGATCACGTCGGGTGAGAGCGACGCCACGAAGGGATCAAAGAGCCCCTTTCGCTGTACGGCGCGGATTCCGTTGACGTTCCAGGACGTAAGACGCATACGCCATGGTACCCATCGTGCTCCTCGCCTCGGTGCGCGCTCGTGCGGCTCGCCAGGTATTCGGGCGCAAATTGCCCGCGCGCCTCGGCGCTGATGGGGGGACGTTGATTATTTAGTAGCGTTGAATCCGTGGCTAAGAGCACAACAGGTAAATGGGTCAGCAAAGTCGGAGCGTCGGGCGGGAGCAAGGCGTATAAGAAGACGCGTCCGAGCAACTACTACGGCATCTTGATCGTCGTCGTGCTCCTCGGACTGGCCTCCACCTTGCTCGCTCGCTACGACTACCAGCACCCGGCCTCCGCGACGACGGGACCCGCTCCCACTGTCGGCACCACCTGGTTCGCCTCCCTGTCGGTCGAGGCGTGTGGCGAGGCTCTGCCGTACCTCAAGTCCGACGCCACCGCCATCTACGGCCTCAAGGTCCTGTCCGACAACGTAATCGAAGTCAGCCCGGTCAACGCGGCCGACTCGGGTAACCACGCCACCGTCTCGCAGTTCGGTGTGGAAGTGAAGGGACTGGTCCTGAGTTCCAGCGAATTGGGGATCCCCTCGGCGGCCGGCGTCGCCGACGCGTCGACCACGTATCGCAACGGCGAGGCGTGCCCGACGACGTCGAAGTACCCCAAGAAGATCGGACAGGTCGAGTACGCGTACTGGACCTCGTTCACCCAGAAGACTCCCAAGATCACCACCAACCCCGCGTCAATCAAGTTCGCACAGTACCTGCGTTTGACGATGGCCTTTGATCCCAAGGGCGTGACACCGGCGCCGCCGAGCACCACGACGGTCAACGCCATGGTGTCCTACGAGGCGTCCAGCGCCACGACGACCACCACGGCGGTGACAACGACGACGGCCGCCACTCCGACCACGACGGCGCCTACGACCACCACGACCGCGAAGGGCTGAGTTTGAAGTCGATCATCTTGGTCGGCGGCAAGGGTACTCGCCTGCGTCCCCTCACGTACGAGATGCCCAAGCAGATGTTGCCCCTCGTGGGAGTGCCGATGATCGAGTGCGTCTTCGAGATGCTCTCCACCCACGGCATTACTGAAGTGGTGCTGTCGCTCGGGTACCTGCCCGATCACTTCATCCAGGCGTACCCCGACGGATCAATCGCCGGCGTGAAGATCTCTTACGCCGTCGAGCCCGAGCCGCTCGATACCGCGGGCGCCATCAGGTTCGCCGCCGACTTTGCTGGCATCGACGACACGTTCCTGGTGGTCAACGGCGACGTTCTGACCGACCTCGACGTGACGGCCTTATTGGCTTTTCACCGCGCCCATGACGCGGAGGGCACCATTGCGCTGCACCCGGTCGAGGACCCCTCGCGCTTCGGCGTCGTGGTCACCACCGACGATGGCGAGGTCAGCGCATTCATCGAGAAGCCCGCGCGCGAAGAGGCCCCCACCAACCTGATCAACGCGGGCACCTACGTCTTCGAACCATCAATCCTCTCGCGTATCGCCTCGGGGCGAAAGGTCAGCGTCGAGCGAGAGACGTTCCCGGCCCTGGCGGCCGATGGCGTTCTCTTCGCCATGGCCGACCGCGCGTACTGGCTCGACACCGGCACGCCCAGCACGTTCTTGCAGGCCAACATCGACGTTCTCAATGGCCGTGATTCGGACCGGATCGTCAAAGATCTGGTGGGCACTACGTGGTGTCACCAGACCAGTCGCGTCGCGCCGAGTGCGCGTATCGAGAACGCCGTCGTCGACCGCGACTGTGTCGTGGGCGAGAACGTGGTCCTCGATGGAGTGGTCTTGATGCCCGGCGCCGTGGTGCACGACAACGTACAGATTCGTTCCTCGATCATTGGCCCGCGCGCCATCATCGGTTCGGCCTCGGTGCTCGGCCCCACTTGCGTCGTCGGCGCAGAGGTCACTGTCGCCGAGGGCTCAGAATTATCGGGCGAAGTACACCTGGGCGGAATCTGAACTAGCGGAACAGGTCGCCGCTCGCCGAGCGAACGATGTGCTCAGCCACTGAGCCTTCCCCGAAGAACTGCTCAGAGAGTCCCCGCACGACGCCAAAGGGCGTTCCCGCGTCCTTCGCCAGTACCAGATTGGCCGCCGCCGCGATCTCGTCAACAATGGCGACCTCGGTG
This sequence comes from Acidimicrobiaceae bacterium, assembly GCA_003168075.1. Classification (GTDB taxonomy): domain Bacteria; phylum Actinomycetota; class Acidimicrobiia; order Acidimicrobiales; family RAAP-2; genus RAAP-2. Next base: position 10,970 of record PMTL01000100.1, on the reverse strand, counting down.
ACCTCCAGGGTGCGTCCCAGGGCGTCGGTGGTGCCGCGCAAGTCCAGAATCGGTTTCACCCCCGCACACCCGAGAGCCACGTCGGTCACTCCGTTACGCCAGGTGCGCCCGAACGTGTCGGTGACGACGACGCCAACGTCGACGCCTCGACGCCGCGAAATGTCGCCACGAAAGCGACGCGCCGAGCGGTCGGGGTCGCGTGGCAGCAACACGGCGGTGTCCTCGGCGGTGTTGGAGTGGTCGATTCCCGCGTTGGCGTTCACGAAGCCGTGGGCGGTCTCGGTGATGCGTAGCGGTCCTCGTCGACGCAGAATCCTGGTCGACTCCTGCGCGATGAGTCGCTCTCGGTGTTCGTCGGAGCCGTCGAAGGGCACGACGCGGCCCTCGGACTTCGAGACGACTTTGCTGGTGACGACGATCACGTCATGGTGCGCCAGCGCGTGACCCGCGCCTTCGAAGGCGTCGAGGAACAACGCGACCAGGTCGTCACCCTCGACGACCTGGCCCACGCCCTCGACGGCGAACAGGCGCAGTTCGTTCATGAGCGCACCACCTCAGCGAGAGTGAGCGCGTGGGCCTCGTCGCTCATGACCGTGGTAGTGACCCGCACGTCACAGCCCGTGGCCGCGACGGCGTCGGCCTGGTCGGCGTCAACGACGTCGATGACCATCGTGCCGACGATGCCCTGGTAGAACCGCGCCACGCCGACCGCGTTGACGTCGTGGCCGAGCTCGCGCATCAGCCGGTCGGCGGGACCCTTCAACGCCGCACCACCAACGAGCGGTGAGACCGCGACCACGTCCTCACGGCGGCGCGTGAGGATGTCGAGGACGCCGGGGACGTGCAGTATGGGGTCGATGGAGATCAGTGGATTCGAAGGGGCGATCACGATTCGTTCGCTCCTCTCGAGAGTATCGCGCGCCTCGTCGCTCAAACGTGCCCCGGCCGCCCCGCGCACGCGAATGGCCCGCACCACGACGTCGTGGTGGTGGCGCACGAAGTACTCCTGGAAGCTGAGGGGTCCCAACTCGGTGTCGAACTCCGTGGCGATGGGGTCGTCACTTACCGGCAGCAGTGTCACGTCGAGCTCGAACTTTGACACCAGCTCTCGGGTGACTTCGGTCTTGGTGGCACCTTGGCTGAGCCGCTGGCTGCGGTAGAGATGCGTCGCGAGGTCAACGTCGCCGAGGCCAAACCAGCTCTCGCCGCCGAGTTCGCCGAGGCGCTCCATGACGCGCCAACTCTCGCCGGCGAGTCCCCAACCCAGTTCGACGTTGTTCGCTCCGGCGAGCGTGTACATGATGGTGTCGAGGTCGGGGCAGATGGTCAGCCCGTGCAGCACGAGGTCGTCGCCCACGTTCACGACTGCGACGAGTTCGACGTCGGGGTCGTGGCGGCGCAGGGCTCGCAGCATTCGCGCGGCCCCGACCCCGCCGCTCAGAACAGTGATCACCCCGGAGACTTTAGGTCGCTTGGGTATCATCGGATGTCGTGGACCCGTCGTTGCTCGCATTCGGTTGGCCGGGCGAGCCGGCCATTGTGGTGTCGGCCTGGCGCGATGGAGCCTGGTGCACGGTGGCGTCGCACGGCGACCTCGACGCGCCGCGTCCCTGGGCGTCGGTGACCAAACTCGCGACGGCCCTCGCGGCCGCCATCGACGTCGCCGAGGGCCGCGCGGTGCTCGACGAAGCTATCGGCCCCCCGGGGGCGACCCTGGCGCACCTACTGTCGCACTCGAGTGGTCTGGGTTTGGAGCAGACCGACCCGGTGACGACCCCCGGAGTCAAGCGGATCTACTCCAATTGCGGCATCGACCTCGCCGCGGCGCACTTGGCGCCGCACGCCGACGTGGCGACCTGGTTGCACCAGCACGTGCTGGCCCCCCTCGACATGACCTCGACGCGGTTGGCGGGACGCGCCTCGGAGGGTCTCGTGGGATCGACGAAGGACCTCGTGGCGCTCGCGCGTGAGTGGCTGGCCCCGGCGCTGATCTCGACCGAGCGCCGCGACGTCACCGTCACGGCGTACCTACCCGAACTCAGCGGCGTCGTGCCGGGATTCGGCCGGTTCTCACCGTGTCCTTGGGGACTCGGTCCGGAGTTGTGCGGTGAGAAGAACCACTGGATGGGAGAGTGGCCCCCCGCGTCCTTCGGTCACTTTGGCCGTAGCGGCTCGATGGTGCTGGTGAACGTCGAGGAGGCGGTCGCCCTCGTGGCTACCAGCAGCGTGGAGTTCGGACCCTGGGCGCATGAGCTTTGGCCGTCGTGGACCTCGAGCGTGCGCCAGTTCGCGGCGGCCTCGTGAGCGACGCAGTGCTGCGAGTGGGACTCGACCTCGACGGGTCCCTCGAGTCGCTCAGCAATTCCATGCTCGATCTGGCCACGGCCCTGAGCGAACGCGGCGACTTGGAGCTCGTACGCTTTCGCACATTGTCAAAACCCCAGTCGCCCGACGAAGTGCGCCTCCCACTGCGCGGGTTTTGGGCCCCGTGGTGGCGGCGCAGTCGTGGTCGGGCCCTCGACGCCATGTTGCCACCGGTCGACGTTATTCATCTGGCGGGTCCGGCGACACCGCCGACCAAGGGAGTGCCGCTGCTGATTTCGGTGGACGACCTGCGGCCCCTGCGCAGCGAGGACCGGATGCACCAGCGCGTCGTGCAGTTGCAGCGCGCGGTGCAGCGCGGGGCCGTGCTCGTGGTCTCGAGTCGCGCCGCGAGCCACGAAGTTAAGTCGGTGCTGGGCCTCGAGCGTCCCGAGATCGTCGTGGTTCGTCCGCCAGTGGGACACGTGGATCTCACCCGCGACGGTACCGCGCTGGTAGTGAGCGTGACCGGACTCTCAGAACTTTTCGACGCTTTAGCTGAGGACCTGGCGGCCTTCGTCCAGCGTCACCAAACGAAATTGATCGTCATCGCGAGCAGCACCCTTAGCCAGCGTCTTCGCGCATCGGGTAGTACCGCGACGATCGTTGAACGCCGCTACGCCGCCGACGCACTCGCGCAGGCGCGCTGCGTCGTACACATTTCTGACGGCGCGCGATTTCCGTCCTTCGCCGTCGCCGCGCTGGCGGCGGGGGTGCCGACCCTGGCGCGCGCTACCGCCATCAATCGCGAGTTGCTCAACGGCGCCGCCGCGATCATCCACCACGACGAGGAGATCATGGCGTCCCTCGAGGACCTCTGGATCAATGAACCTCGCCGCGCGATTCTCGTGGCCGCGGGTTTGGCGCGCGCCGCGGACTTCTCTCCGTGGACCGTGGCGTCGGCTTACGCCAACCTCTACGCCGTCGTCGCTCAGCGGAGCCGCGTATGACGCGGCGGATCGCGCTGAGCGTCGACCAGCTCTACCGGCCCCAGCCGGGGGGCATTGGTTCGTACGTACGCGGGTTGGTCGAAGGACTGCTCACCGTCGGTGAGGGCCTCGAGATCGTCGGGGTTGGTCCGCGCTCGCAGCCCGCCGCGGTACGAGAGCTCGGCATCCACATCGTCACGACCCCGTTGTCGCTACGGCTCTTGACGCAGTGGTGGCCGCGCTATCCCTTTGGCGTGCCCCGCGACGCTGACGTGGTGCACGCGACGTCAGTGGCCGGTCCCTTCGGCGGCGGCCTGCAAAACGCTGTTCACTCGGTCACCATGCACGATCTGTTGTGGCGTGACGAGCCGGATTCGTCGACGCCGAACGGCATTCGATTCCACGAATCACGACTGCAGTTCCTCCTGCGGGCCGAGCACCTGCGGATTATCACCACCTCGCCGCGATTGGGCGTGCGACTCTTTCAAATCGGCATCGATCCCGACCGGATCCGCTTCGCACGCCTGGGCGTGGACGACACGTCGGTCGCCGCGGAGGAGCCCGAGCACGTGCGCGTCGCCCTGTGGGACCGCGGGGTGCAGGGCCCCTTCACCTTCTACGCCGGCACCCGTGAGCCCCGCAAGAACGTCGAACGCCTGGTGCGCGCGCACCGTGACGCCCGTCACGCGAACGCTGATCTCGGCCCACTGGTGCTGGCGGGACCGAGTGGGTGGGGACAGGTCGACACCGGCGACGCGGTGGTGCTCGGACTCGTCGACCGGTCGTTGCTGCTCGGGCTCTACCGCGATGCGACGGTGTGCGCGTACGTTCCGCGGGCCGAGGGCTGGGGACTTCCCCCCGTCGAGGCCCTGCACGCTGGTTCTCGCGTGGTGGCGAGTCGCAATTGCCCGAGCGTCGAGGGCAACGCCGAAGTGGTTCTCGTCGACCCCCTCGACGAGGGGTCCATCGCCGAGGGGTTGGTGCGGGTCCTGGAACTCGGTGATGATCCCTTGAGCCGCGAGCAGCGCCGCGCGTCGGTGGCGGACATGACCTGGCACAACTGCGCCCTCGACCACTTGAAGGCGTGGCTATGAGGATTGCCCTCGACACGTCGGCGGTCCCGATCCAGCCCGCGGGAGCGGGGCGCTACGTCGTCGAGCTGGCGCGGCGACTTCCGGGTCGCGGTCACGACACGACGCTGGTGACCCGACGCGGTGATGACGCGCGATGGCGTGCGTATTCGCCCAATTCCCACGTGGCCCCGCTGGTGCCTCGCGCGCGAGTGGCGAGGCTGATCTACGAAGCGACTCGCTTGGGCACGTCGGACGTGGCGCGCGCCTCTGACGTGTGGCATGGGCCGCATTACACCATGCCGCACCACGGGTCCACGCCCTGCGTCGTGACGATTCACGACATGACCTTCTTCACGAATCCTGAGTGGCACGAGCGCGCGAAAGTGGCGTTCTTTCGGCGCGCGATCACCTACGCCGCCACCCACGCGAAGGCCATCATCTCGGTGAGCCAATACACCGCGCGACTGATCGATGAACTCCTGGAGGGCCACGCGCCAGTCATCGTGGCGCCCCTCGGTGTTGACCTCGCTCGTTTTCGCTTCGAGTCCGATGCCGACCAGGGTGTCCTGGAACACCACGGACTGGTCTCGGACAAGTCGTACTTCCTCTTCGTGGGGACCTTCGAACCGCGCAAGGGTATCGACGTGCTCCTCGACGCCTTCACCGAGGTGGCCAACGACGACCCCGACGTCGAGCTCTGGTTGGCCGGCCAGCACGGCTGGGGGGTCGATGAGGTCGAGGCGCGCCTCTCGACGCACCCCGCGGCGTCGAGAATCCGTCGACTGGGCTTCGTTCCCGACGACGCGCTCGCACCACTGTTGCGCCAGGCCAAGGCGGCCGTCTACCCCTCGCGGGGCGAGGGATTCGGCTTGCCCGTTCTCGAGGCACTGGCCTGCGGCGTGCCCGTGGTGACCTCGCGCGACACGGTGATGGAAGAGGTGGCCGGGCCCGCGGCGACCCTGACGACGGCCGGATCGGCCCCGGACCTAGCGCGCACCCTGCTCGAATTACTCGCTCAGTCGCCCGAGGACCGCGCCCAGACGGCGCGACTCGGGCGCGAACGGGCCGAGACCTTCACCTGGGCGCGGTGCGTGGACCAGCACCTCGTCGCGTACCATCGTGCACGAGGAGAATGACGTGCGCGCATTTATAACTGGAGGCGGGGGCTTCGTTGGCGGCCACCTAGCCCAACATTTGAAGGACTCGGGCGACGAGGTCACCGTCGCCGATCGCGAATGCGACGTCACCGACCGCGCCGCGGTGTCGGTCGCCCTGACGGCCACGAGGCCCGACGTGATCTACCACCTGGCGGCAATGACGAGCGTCGCCGAGTCGTGGTCGCGACCCAACGAGTTCACACGAGTCAACGTCCTGGGCACCGCGCACCTGGTCGACGCGGCTCACGAGGCGGTGCCCGAGGCCCGCGTGGTGGTCGTCAGCTCCGCCGAGGTCTACGGAATCGTTCGCGAAGACGAGTTGCCCCTGACCGAGAACTCACCGACCGTTCCGGCGAATCCCTATTCGACGAGCAAGCTCGAAGCCGAGCACGTCGCGCGCGAAGCCGTGAGGTCGCGCCACCAGAGCGTGGTCATCGCGCGGCCCTTCAATCACATTGGTCCGGGCCAGTCCACGGCGTTCGTGGTACCGGCCCTGGTGCGTCGCTTGCTGGACGCCACCGCGGAAGGTCGCCACTTCATCTTCGTGGGCGATCTCACCACGCGCCGCGACTTCAGCGACGTGCGCGACGTGGTGCGCGCGTACCGACTGTTGAGCGAGTGGGGTCGCCCCGGCGACGCCTACAACGTCGCCTCGGGTCACGACGTCGCACTCGCCGACATCGCCGAGGAGATTCGCCGGCGCATCAATCCCGACGTCGAATTGTTGGTGGACCCCGAGCTACTTCGTCCGGTGGAGATGCCGGTGAGTCGCGGCAGTTCCCAAAAATTACACGACACGACGGGCTGGGAGCCGACCATTGCGCTCGCACGATCCCTCGACGACGTGATCGCGGTCGAACGCGCCCGCTAGGGGCGAGGCGCACCGTGGAATTCGCGAAGAACGAGTCGCCGCGACGCGCCGTGTCGCGTCGCGTTAGCTCAAGAGAACTAGCCTTGGCGTACTGATGGAATCCCGTGCTCCGGCCGTCGTCGCCGTCGTCGTTACCACTGGTCCGGGCCCCGGCCTCGAAGCCGCACTGGCCTCGATCGTCGCCCAAGACTATGAGGAACTCAGCCTGCTCGTGGTTGCGAACGGGTCCGAAGAGCACGTCGCCGCACGGGTCGCCGCCGTCGCACCCCAGGCCTTTGTGAGGCTCCTCGACCAGAACCGCGGATTCGCCGCGGCCTGTAACGACGGCTCCTTGATGGTGGATGGATCGGCCTTCTTCTTGTTCTGCCACGATGACGTACTGTTGGACCCCGACTGCGTGGGACTGATGGTCGAGGCCGCCTTTCGTACCAACGCGGGCGTCGTCTCGCCCAAGTTCGTCAATTACGAGGACCCCCTGATCCTTCTTCACGTGGGCCAAACCTGTGACCGTTTCGGGGTGGTTCGCGACCGGGTGGAGCCCGGCGAGATCGACCACGGCCAACAGGACTTGGAGCGCGACGTCTTCGTGGCGCCCGGTGGCGTCATGTTGGTGCGCACGGACCTCTTTCGCACGATTCGTGGATTCGATCCGCTCATTCCCATCATCGGTGAGGACCTCGACTTGTGCTGGCGCGCTCAAGTCGCCGGCGCGCGCATCATCGTCGCGCCCCAGGCCCGCGTCGCGCACCGCGAGACCATCGCCACCGGCGAACGGACCGTGGCGGCGCGCGGAACGCGCCACGCCTCACGCTCGCTGCTCCTACGACGCCACCAATTGCTGGTGGTGGCCACGGGTTGGCGATTCTCGCGCACGCTGCTGACGATGGCGACACTGATGGTGATGGACACCATGGAGCTGGGCCTCGCGCTGCTCGGGCGCGACGTCGACCGAGTGAGTTCGATCGTGGGTTCGTGGACCTGGCTCTTTCACAACCGCGGGCGCATCCGCGAACGCCGCCGTCAGCGCAATACGACGCGCGTTCTCTCCGACGCTGAGTTACTTCGTCTCCAAGACATCGGCGCCAGTCGGCTCACGCGCTTCTTCTTGGTCCTGGTGCGCGAAGGACTCGAGAGCGCGCGGGGCATCCTCCCCGACGCCATACCCGAGACCGAGGGACCTAGCGGTGAGACGGCTGATGGTGTGGGCTTCGCCGCGGCTTTCGCCGAGGACGAGGTCTTCGACGAGGGAATCGGGCTCGACGAAACGCGCGTGCGGCCTTCGAAGTTCCTGACGTCGTTTCGGTCCCAGGCCCTGGTGGTCGCCGCCGTGGCGTTTCTCTGGGCGATGGGCTCTCGCAACCTGGTGGCGACGCACTTACCGCTCATTGGACGCCTCGCGCCGCTCGACTCGTGGTGGTCCACGTGGCGACACTTCTTCGCGTCCTGGTCGCCCGCTGGCCTGGGGACCGGCGCGCCGGGCATGCCCGGCTACGGCGTTTTGGGCGTCGCGGGCATTTTCGTTTTCGGTCGCATGGGAATCTTGCCGCGCCTGGCGCTGATCGGCGCGGTGCCGCTGGGTGCCATCGGGGTCGCGCGTCTCTTGAAGGGCCGGGTCTCCAATCGCGCTCGCGTGGTGGCCGCGGTGGCGTATCTCGCTCTGCCGAGCGGACTCAACATGATTGGCCAGGGCCGCGTGGATGTGCTCGTCGTGGTCGCGGGCTTGCCCTTCATCGTTCGACGACTCTTCGACCTGCTCGACGTGCCGGGTTTTCGCTCGACGCCCTACAGCGCTCCCGTTGCCTTTGGCCATCGCGGCTGGCGCACGAGCGAGGCGGGCCAGCGCATGAGTTGCATCATGACTATCGCGCTGGTCAGTGCGATGGCGCCGGCGACGCTGGTGGTCGTGGTGTTGGTCGTGGTGGGCGTCACGGTGGCGCGCTGGCTCGAACCCGACGAGAACGGCTCGGGCGCCCCCTGGCGACTACTGGGTTCGGTACTGCTCAACGTCGCCATATTCTTGTTGCCCCTCGCGGTGGACACCGCGATTGCCGGACGACGCGCGCTGGGCGTCTTCGGCGACGTGCGCGGACCCTGGGCGGCCCCGTCCTTCACCAGTCTGCTGCGCGGCGTTGACGGGGGCTTCGGCAACAACTGGTCGGGCTGGCTCTGGCCGGGCATCGCCCTGGTGGCGCTGGTCCTGGCTCGTCACCAGCGCCGTTCACTCGCCGCGAAGGCCGCGGTCGTCGCGGCGTTGACGCTCCTGGTGATTACCCTGAGCGATCACCACTGGATGGGTTCCTTCGCGCCGGACCTCGACGTCCTGCTCGTCCTCTACGGCGTGATGATCGCCATTCTGGTCGGGGTGGGAGTCGCGGCCCTGGAGAACGACGTGCGCTCCGCGGGTTTCGGTTGGCGACAGCTCTGCGCGGGGATGAGCGCAGTGGCGATGGTGATCGCGCCCCTGGCGTGGCTGGTGTCGCTCGGCAGCGGCCGCTTCGACCTACCCACGTCGAGCATTGCCGAGTCGCTGTCGACTCTCGCGCCACCCACCGCGACGCAGTACCGCGTGCTGTGGCTCGGTGACCCCTCGATCCTGCCGGTGCCGGGCTGGACGGTGGCACCAGGGCTGGCGGCCGCGACATCGATGAACGGACTGCCGGGTGGCGACACCCTCTTTACGAGCCCGAGCTCGGGCACCACGGATACGGTGATCACCGCGGTCAAGACCGCGCTCGAGGGACGCACCGTCAACCTGGGCGCGCTCCTGGCACCCGCGGGCATCTCGGCAATCGTCGTGATGAACGCGTCGGCTCCGCAGCTCTCCGGGGTGGAATCCTCGCCGGTGCGCATGGTCCCGTCCACGCTGGTGCCCTCGCTCAGCGCCCAAACCGACCTGGCGCTGGAACTCTCGACGGCGACAGTGCAGGTCTACGCCAACGCCCAGTTCTCGGGCATCGTGCGCGAACGAGCCTCCAAGTCCTCGCCCTGGACCTCAGTGCTCTCGCCGATCACCGGGAGCGGCCCCCTGGTCGGCGGCGATCAGGTCGAGGCGGGACTGGCGCCGGCGAGCGCATTCGCCCTGAGCGCGAACGGCCACGCGACGACGCGCAGTTCGTTGGACGGCTGGGCCGGCGCCTACAGTGTGCCGGCGTCGAGCCAGCCGGTGGCGGGGTCGTTACGCCTGCACCGGTTCCCGCTCAACGGCATCGTGGCCTTCATCACCTTGTCGATGTGGTGCATCATCTGGCTGGGATTTGGCTGGGTGCAGCGCCTCGAGTGGCTCTTTACCGGACGACCGCGGCGCGCGCGTCACTCTCGCGGCGTTCACGAGACCCCGGTCGAGGAGTCCGGTCATGCGTAGGTCGGGTCTGGTGCTCCTGGCGGCGGTGGTGTTGATCCTCGCCCTGGTCGGGGTGTTGAACATCAGGAGTGACGTCACTAATACGGCACCCAATCCTTCGGCCGCGGGTCCGAGCGCTGAATCGAGCGCGCTGTACTGCACGGGTCTCACCAACGCGCGCGGCGACCTGCGCGGCAGGGTGACCTTCGTCAATACCACCAGCGCCACGCGCCACGTGGTCGTGCACGCGGTGGCCACCGGCGCCTCGTCCGCGGTGGCCACCGCGATCACTCTCGGGCCCTACGCCCGCGACAGCGTGAGCCCGACGAATTTGTTGGTGGGCAAGACCTACGCGCTGTCGGCCCAGGTCGACGGCGGAGGGGTGAGCGCCGAACAGGTGGTGACGCGCCACGGCACGCAGTCGCCGTGTTCCAACGAGGGCGTGACCAGTTGGTACGGGTCGGGCTTTGATACCACGGTGGGTTCCACGGCGATCTTGAGCGTGTACAACCCGACCGCGACGGCCGCGGTCTTTAACGTCACCACGTTCACCAACAGCGGGTACCTCGCGCCGGCACCCCTCCAGGGCGTCTCGGTGGGACCGCACGCCGAACTCACGCTCAACCTGGGCGAGGAGATCGTGGCCACCTCTAACGTCGGCGTCCAAGTCACGGTGCTGCGCGGGTCGCTGGTGATCGTGGGTGACCAGATTTCGGGCACCACGTCGTCGATGAACTACGGCACCACGCTGCTGGCCTNNAACACGGCCGTCGCCCAGGTACGCATCTCCAATCCCGGCCCCGCGGCCGCGTTGGTAAAACTCAAGGTGAAGATGGGCAAGTTCAACGTCGCGCCCCAGTCCAAGACGGTGGCGCCGTACCACAGCGCGGTGATTTCCATCACGCCCAATACGGCCATTCCCGCCGCGGGCGAGGCCTCACTGGTGATGAGCTCGACTCAGGCCGTGGACGTCACGCTGGCCACCGGAACCTCCGACGGGCTGACGTTCAGCCCGCTNNTGGTGCTCGCCGACGTGACCGGCGCCGGGTACGGCGAAGCCACGCTCACCAACGCCACGATCGCCACCACGGACGTGAAGTGGACGCTGATCCACCACGGAGCGGTGGCGTCGACCGGGTCGACCACGCTCGGCGCCGGGGGAACGATCTCACTGGGTCAATTGCTGGGTGGTCGTGACAAACTCCAGGGCGCGACGCTGGTGCTCTCGAGCGCGACGCC
>PMTL01000181.1 GCA_003168075.1 Acidimicrobiaceae bacterium | reverse complement strand
GGAGCGTCGATTGATCCGAACACCGAGATTTCAGGAGCTCCAGTCATTCCGATAGAAGCCATTACCTGCGCGACCTTGGGGTTCCCGTCGAAGAAACTCTGGAATTGCTCCGCGGTTTCCCATTCGTCAATGACCACGAGTTCGCCGTCTCCGGAAACGAATCGGTGGTGGAGCAGGCCGGCGTCTTTCGTGGAAGCGGAAATCTCTTCTAGGAATTCGGCGTTCACGTGAAGACCCTCGATGGCCTTGGCAACGTCCGAGACCGGGAAATGGATAGTTACAACGACACTCATACCAGTGCCCCCTTTAGTCAACCAACCGCCCCGCCCGAGGCGTCTTAGGCAGACTACAGCAAACCACGGGAAATCTCTTCGCCCGCTCCGGGTCAAGGAGTCACAGATCAGCGCCCGAGGAGAGCGGCGGCCAACCCAAATCCAAACGCCACCTGTATGTCGTCCGAGACTACTTACTCAGTGTCGAAGTCGTGAGGCTCCAGGCTCTGCCTCCGGACACGGGCACTAGTTGACCAAGTCGAATTGGTGTCGGAGCCTTTCTGAGTTGTCGGAGGGCCGACGTGACAGGTCAGCGAACTTGCATTGGAGGCTGACACGGCCTAATGGATATTTGGGGGTGAATTCGGCGAGGTGGGTGCTTTCGAAAGCCCCCTGAAGCCGCACGGCGCTGGGGATCAGGAAAGAGCGACAGAGATCCTGCCACGCGATTTCGGGTGAATCAACCACACAATTGATGTTCCACTAACGTACGTGTTCGACGCATACTCACTCGACCTGCACGACGTTCACTTCAAATTGCTACCGCTGCTCACCCAATAAATTTCTTCAGATCGGCAATAATCTTGTCCTCGACCTCAAGGCTCCACGCCGAGTCAGCGATGTCGACGACCAAGAAAAGGTCAGAGACGAGGAACGTTTCGATGGCGGCAACGCCGAGGTGCTTAAGCCATTTTCCAACGCCAAATCGCACCGTAAAGTCAGCCGGATCGCCAGTAATCGTAATCGTGAAGGCGCGGTCGGCGTCAACGACGTCGCGCAGAAAGCTATCCTTCTTTGCTTGAATTACCGTTCCTTTGTCGCTTGCGACCGACGACTGGACCTTGAAGCCATCGTCAGTGAGGTACTTCTCGATATGAGCTTGGAGTCCACTAAGGTCCGTGCCTTTTCCCTGGAAGTGTTCTGTCTTGTCACCGAGCATGGTGCCCTCCTCATTGAAGCATCGAAAGACGATTCAATGCGAGTGTAGTGGGCCACTCACGAAGTATCACTATGTACTTACTGGCGTGTTATTTGACTCGGTGGGCCGACGTGACACGAGTGCAACCTTTCACTGGCGGCTCGAACCGATTTGCGTCTGAAGGGTAATCAAGGCAGAAGAATTTCGAATTGGAGGATCGACGAATGCCCGACCCGAATTCATTCGTTTGCTGGGTCGTCCGGGTCTCGCTCAGGATCAGATGTCACGCTGCTCGCCATGACGTCGCTTTGGGAACCGGCCCCACCATTGTCGTGTGTGCCGTAGATCATCATGCCAAGCAGGTACGTAAGGCCGCCGAGGCTACCAATAAGATCCGCTTGCCAGTAATTGTCACCCAACGCGACCGTTATCAGTACGCATATGAAGGCGGCACCAATCATCACGAACAGGGCCAACCTGGAGGCCCTTAACAGCACCTCACGCTGCCGTTCGTCGGCCCGGCGAGCGTAGATTGCACCCACGTCGCTGTCGCTCCTCGTCAAGAAGTAGTAGCCGGTGACTATCAGCAGCGTTACTACCTCAGTGATCAGTGCGTCGCCCCAGGAGTGGCCGATAGCTACGGCTCCCGCCGTCGCCGATCCAGCCACGGTCACGACTGCCGGGGCCAACAGCCGGGATTGTCTAGTTCTAGTCATGCTTCTGTCTCCTCTTCCGGGTCAAACATCATGTCAACTGGTACGTCGAAAAATCGTGCTATCCGAAACGCCAAAGGAAGCGACGGTGAGTACCGTCCGCTCTCAATCGCGATGACTGTCTGGCGAGACACGCCGAGACCGGCCGCGAGATCTACTTGAGACAATCCCCGTTGGCGGCGCTGCTCTCGAATCTCGTTCTTCATGATGTAAAGGTTACTTAACATCAACCTGAATGTCAAGGGGCCTTTACTATGCAGCGCATGGGGGGGTGAGAGCAACGCCAAGAACTGCCAGCAGTACGTTTGGACCGGTGGTCCTACGGATCCGTCCGGCCATCGTGCACCAGGACGGTTGAATGCTTGAATCGTCCTGGTGCCGGAGGACAAACGTGGCAAGTTTGCAAGTTTGATACAAGGCACTGGCGATTGACTATCTAAGCCGCTCTCATGTCGCGGGCCCGACGTCACAGAAGTGCAACCTAATGGGACTGGCACACGGCTGAATTGCATTGTTAACTACGGAGTGTCTTGATTTGGTTGGATTACGAGTTCAACCTGCGATAACGGTCCACGCATGGCCGCCATCAGTGGTCTCAATCACGGCACTCTTGTCGTTGGAGTTCTGGACGAGTCCAAATCCGAACATCGGCGCCACGAACCTCAGTGAGACAACTTCACTGATTGAGGTATCGCCGCTCACCCCCACTTTGGACCAGTGCAGTCCTCCATCGAAACTTACTACTAAGACACTTGGAGAAAAATATTCATCGACGGCCAACAACGTTGACGTGGAGGGCGCAGCCAATATTGTGGCGCCGCCAGAATACGTCTTGGCAATTTCGAGACCCGACTTGAACGTCGCGCCGGCATTGGTCGAGATGTACAGCCACGTCGATCCCAATTTCGCCCCTGGCGGAACGGGACCGGAGTCGTCACCACCGAATCCCCCAATCTGACAAGCGCCGATGAGGCGCGTTGGCGATGACGGCACCGGATAGGCCATCGTGTCGCCCACTGACTGACACGGCGACTTCCACGGCACCCACTGGGCTTTCGCATTGAGTTCGGCGCTGCCAATGACTCCGCGGTCGTTACCTTCTTCGAGCCAGCCGTGGCTGCCCGCAATAACGATGGCCCCCGAGGGCTGTCCCCCACCTGCGGGGAGCGACATTGGAGCGAGCGATGAGCGAGTCCAGTGGTCGCTCTCGATAGGTGAGGAATCGACGATCGCCTTATAACTAGACCATTCGACCCCCAGCACGTAGACCTTCGTGGTGGATGCTTCGAGATCGAAATATGAACTATCACTACTGAAGCCGGGAAGAGTGTTTGGCGTCCACGACGTCCCACCGTTATGCGTCGACCAGACGACAAGGTCAGTGATCCCATTTGCTACCCCGGGCGACGTCAACTTGCCCGTCATGGAGCCAGAGATCCATCCATCGAGTGAATTCTCAAAGCGAATCATGATGTCAGGTCCGCCGGCAAGATCCCCGGTTCCTGCTTCAATCTGCCGATCAGCATCGGCGAGGAGAGCCTTCGGCAACGTCATCCGAGACCACCTGACACTACCGTCCGTTGTTCGATCGAGAAGAAGGCATTGAGCACTTGATCCGCAGGAACTTGTACCCAGTATCCAACCTTCCGCTGCAGACAAGAAGTCAACTGACAGTGGATTCACCTCGAGTGCTGTGATCGAGCGGTTCAATGTCGAAGCCGCTGCGAGTGGCAACGAAGGTGAGAACGATGCGGCCATGCTCGCAACCAGGGAGATGACCGATATGAGGACAGCGGGCCGGATACGGTTCATGAAGCAATACTAAGGACATTGGCTGTCGTGGCCAAGGTGGAAAGAAAGGATGTCCGCTCGAAACCCAACGAGGTGTTTTAACTGCTTTTGTGCAATTTCGGTGACGCGTCACGAGCAGACGATGTGGCAACCATTTCTGCGCATGTACAACCGTGGTGGTGGGTTTGGTCCAAAGTTCCCCCCATCCGACGGTGTCAGTGGGCCGACATCAACAATTTCGGACCGGCGGATAGTTAAAGGGAACTCGTCGTATCGTTCCGCCAGTGTCATCGAGAACCATGCTGAGGTGGAGCAGTTTGAATCTGAACTCTTGACTAACTTCTCGAATCCGCTAATTTGCGGCCACCATGGCCAAACATCGCGAGTGAGTTCACTGTGCCTTTCGGCACTAGGGGGTAAATAGCTTCCAATGCCCCTCGGAGACCACTTCGACGTCGCCGTGGACCACTTTGATGGCGGTCTCATCGTCAATCGCGTAGCCCGGTACCGACAAGCTGGTGGCCCATTTTTCTGCGTTGGCCATGGAGTGGCCCGGCATGTCCTCGTGATCAAGGTGCGGAAACATCGAGAAATCAACCAGTCCGAGCGCTTTATCACCATCGGTAGATGGCGTCCCGAAGACGAAGGCATCCCCGACGTTGGGCGCCATCACCAGGCTCCCCCCGCTCACTCCCACGTAGACCGTCGCGCTCAGCGACGCAAAGAGGTCCGCCAGTCCGGATTGGCGCATCCAGTAGTGCAGATACAAGGGATCGCCCCCTCCCACCAGCAGGGCGTCAGTCTCCCTAACCATGGGGACCCAATTCTCTTCGTCGATGCTGGGCAGTGCGGTGAGCTCCAACACTCCTAGGGACTTCCAACCCAATTCGCACAAGGGAGTGGATGCTCTTCCACTGATAATCTGCCACGCCATGCCGGCACCACCGCGAAAGGCATATATCGCGGTGGGAATGATGAGTGCACTGGACTCGGCAATCGGTTTGCCCAGGAGGTTGACAAGCTCGTCGTGGATACTCGAGTTCTTGATGCCTGCGGAAGTGAGCAGCAACTTCATGATGCCTCTCCAAGTACTCAGCTCTTGATAACCGTCATAGTCAATTTACTGAACCGCCCTAGAACGGTCAAGCACGAAAGACCCCGCAATTTTGCTCAACTCGCACGGAGATAGTGGTGTCGGAGGCCCGACGTGACAAGTCTGCAACCATGCACTGGAGGCTCACACCTTGGGTAGGTTGGCGTCGAGTCTCTGGGACGTGCGTACGATAACTAACAATGAAGATGAGTGAAGCGGTCGGGTTGTCCCTAGCAAGTCTTGTATTGATGGTGTGCGTGACGTCGGGTTTGGGTTCAGTGGCTACGGCGACGTCAGGAGCGTCACCGACCGCTCGTGCGTGTCAAGCGAAAGACCTGGCCATCCATGGCGGGCGTCAGGGGGCTCCATTCCAAACAGTCGAAGGAACGGTCATCATCGTCAACATTTCGAACCACCAATGTGTCGTGCACGTTGGGACGCCAATCTCGTTCGTTCAAAGTGACGGCGTTCGCATCAACGTGCGCGATCTCAAGGCCTCGAAGGCGATTTCTCCCCGCTTGTTGCGCGCGAAGAGGTCGACGAGCGTGATTCTCTACTGGTACAACTGGTGCCAAGCCAATCCGAACCCTCTCAAAATTTCAATTGCTCTTGCTGGAGGTGTCGGAGTCGTTTCAGGTCCGTTCAACGGCCGACCCAACTACAACGCGGTGCCCGGATGCGTCAACAAGACAAGAGGTTCGACCCTTCAACTCGCGTCACCTTGAGCGCCCATTTCGCCGAGCAAATGCGGGCCCGACGTAACAGAAATACCACTTCCCACTGGCGACTTGGTTAGGCGTGTGGGTTCGTAACCGTGGGCCGACGTGCTCGATCTCCGACTGGCGGCTTTGGCGATGGTCGGACCGCTGTACCTAGTGGTGAAGCATCTTCCGCAGATCGGGGATACTCACGTAGGTCGTCCCGGAACTCCAGCGAGGTTGGCCCTCGCTGGAGTTACGCCGTCACCGTAACCCACGTCCTACCACGACTTGTCGTGCGAAGTAAGTAGGTCGGAGTGAAGTCTCCCATTTGGGGACCAGTTGCTTGTGCCCAACCGAGGGTAGGCGATGCGAAATATAGGTGCCGAATTCGAAAACCCTTCGGAACGTGTCCGTTTGGGAGTATTCCGGTTGCATTCTTTATCTTTGTCGATGCCGGGACGATCGCGTTTTTGAGCAATCTCCAGCTTAGGCCGCCATTAGACGAGTACGGAGTGAAATTGAATCGCTGGTCGCCAATGAGTTTGAGCCAAATGCGATCGCCACCAATGGTGATGATCTTGTTGAGATGGGAGAGGAGAATCGGCTGAGAAGCGACAACCGGCGGCGTGATGGTGATCCAGCTTCGTCCTGAATCGATTGTCTTAAAGACGCCCTGGAAGTTCCCAACAATGAGCTCCCGGGGTCCCGCTACCGCGACCTCTTGCGCTTGCAGTAGATGTCGTGAAGTGAGCGCTCCACCAGCCGAGGCAAACGAACCGGCAAAAATTGATGACGCGACACCAGCGACTCCGCAGATCGCCAACCGAAACATATTCATTCGCTGCACTATTCCGGATAGTACACATTGGCGGCCCGACGTGACTGTTCTGCAACCTTCCACTGGCGTATTGCCGACTAGGAATTTGAAGATCTCTCCCAACTGTGTGGACTTCGATCGATGCGGGTTACGGTCGTGCCTATGGTCTACAGTTCGCCTGCCCGTTGCATACGAGCGTCAATCAGACTCGCAGCCCTCGGTTTGAACTGCGCCTTGGCTGCGGTGGTGCCGATGGCCCCGTCATTCGCCACCCCAATCCGCACACCGCATGAATAGTCATGCCAGCCTAAGTCGGCATGGGACATGGGGCTGGCTAGGACCGCTGCCTGCCCCCAAACGCCGGATATGCGTGTCCCTGGGACCGTGGGCCGTCCGGCGGTCGTCGCTTAGCGAACGAGGCGATGGACCTCAGTGATCGTCTCTTCAGGCTCGCCCATCTTTGACGGATCGAGGCCTCTTGCCGAGGCGACCTTGCCCATAGCTGGCACAAGTGTTGACTGGACGAACTGCCGATACACCTCGACCGATTCGAATACGTCGACGCCATGAGCACGGCCGTCTTTCTCGAAGTGCACATGCAGGATCCCACCGGGCGGGAGTTTGGCGTCGACGCCCATTTCGTCGGTGACAGCATCGAGCAACTCGTTGGTTACCCCGACCGGAAAGACATTTTCAATCAGAACCGTCATGACCGAACTCCTTTGTCGTAATTTGGCACAACATAGCAGAAGGTCGACTCAGGAGCCGGGGGAAAGCAACCTGGAAATTCCGTTGCTTTTTTAGTCCAGCCCCCCGCAGACAACCTCTCCTCGAACGGCGGGTCAGTGAGACATATTCCGGTCAACCTGAGATCGATTGCTAGCGCCCGCGGACAGTGTGCCCCACTGGAATCAGAAGAGCCAGTAAACGAATAGTGCACCTAGTGTCGAAGGCCCGACGTGAATCCGCACGCACGAACGGAACATATTTGAACTTGCCACCACTCCTAGGATTCCAATGTTCCGAGCGTCGTCGTGTTAATTCTGGGCACACTTTGCTGGCGTGACATCACGTGTTTGTTCGATAATTGATCTCACCCGAGTCGCATTGGACAGTGAATGCCGGCCCTCCCAAACGTTCCACATAGTTGGTTCGAGAGAACCGGCATTTCTTGTTCAGTTGCCCGGAACAATCTCCACGTAGCCCCCCACTCCACTACTGGCAGCAGTAGTGCTTACCGTGCATTTTCCACTGGATCCAGATCCGCCGGAACCAGAGGTGGCAGTTGTACCTGCACCCAGGCCCCCCGTGTCTCCAGGTCCTCCCGTGGATTTGCAGACACCACCGCCCTTTGAGGCGCTACCCGAAGCACCATCGGCGCGGTTGATGAGGAGTCCCTGGACGGAATACGCCGAACTACCCGAGCCACCCGCGCCGTCGGATTTTGTCGTGGCGGGATACCCGCCCGCTCCACCGCCGACTAACGCGAGGGTGCCCTTAGTGGAGTCAATAACGCTCGTCGCGCCTCCCGCGGTACCCGCGCCACCGGACACGCCGGCAACTCCAGTACCACCCAGTCCGCCACCGCCCACGTTGACCGATAACAAGTCCCCCGCCGATACGGGCGTGAGTGCCGTGAGTGATGCACCCTGTCCGCCGCCGCCGCCGCCAAAGGCACTGACTTCGGCACCGCCGCCACCACCACCACCGCGAGTGGTAATCATCACGCTCGTCACGCCGACGGGAATAACATACGAGCCGGAGGAGCTAAACAGTGCCGCAATCGTTCCCGCGGCTCCCGGAGCTCCCGCGAGTCCCGTCGCACCGGTCTTACCCGTCGCTCCGTTCTTTCCTGTTGCGCCTCTCGCTCCGGTCAGCCCGCGTGGACCTGTCGAATTCCAAGTGACGGTTCGAAGACCGCCATGACATGACGGTACGGCATTGATGTGGACGTCTACCAGTGAGTGAGTCTTCACTTTCAGGCATGCTCCGTACGAGTTTGGCTTGCTGCTTGCTGAGGCGGTCGCCACAATTGCCGACCCGGTCAACACAACGACGGCGCTCGCAATGCTGAGCACCTTGGTATGGAATTTCATAGCGACTCTCCTTACTGCGGTCCATTTGGCCCGCAGTAAAATCGTGTCACGCAATCTGGTGAAACTTCTGTGATTCGGCACCCACAGGGTGAGCGAGGCTTAGAGTTCGCAGTGAAAAGTATGTCGATTGGCTTACCAATGTTGCTGCTGTCGAAGAAGCGATTTTTCGACGACTCTTCAATGCTTCGACTTCTCTGAAAGTGGTGGCAACTTTTCGGTGGTGGTGGTGAATGCCGACTCTCGGCGAAGAGCCACCTCGTGAGCTTCTGTGGTTCGACATTCTCCACTCCACTACCCGCCGCGATCTGCACCTGGCCGCGTACTTCACTGCTGGCTGCAGGAGTACTGACCGTGCATTTTGCACTAGATCCAGCACGCCCGAGAGGTCAGATTACATTGGCGCTACCACTTCATTGGAGATGGTTCCCAACCGTTCGATGGTGGTCGAGACCACGTCACCGAGTTGCAGAAATCGCGGTGGACTTTGACCCTTGCCGGTTCCGTCTGGTGAACCGGTGAAGAAGATGTCACCCGGTCGCAGTTCGCAGACCGTCGAGACGTACGCAATGATGTCACGCACCGAGAAGATCATGTTCGAGGTGTTGGAATCCTGAAATACCTGTCCGTTCACTTTGCAAATGATGTCCAGGTCGTTGGGATCGACGACCTCGTCGGACGACGTCAGCCACGGTCCGACCGGTCCAGAGTGACGAAAAGACTTGCTCATTGAGAACTGTGCCGGAGATCCCCTCATCTGCAATTCGCGGTCCGACATGTCCTGACCAACGCAGTACTCCGCGACGTAGTCGAGGGCGTCGTCGACACTGATGTCGCGGCCCCGTCGTCCTATGACAATGACCAACTCGGCCTCGCAGTCCGTCATCTCTGACACGCGAGGTACCCGCGCAAATGGTCCGGTGAGGCACGAAGCGAACTTTCCGAACACCATGGGCACTTCGGGCAGGTTGAGACCCATCTCGTTCGCGTGAGCGTGGTAGTTCAGTCCAATGGCGAAGACTTGTGACGGGTTATCGACCACGGGCCCGAGCTCGTGGAACATCGACTCGTCGAACGCGTCCACTGGTGCGCCGACCGCGGCTGACTGCCACCACGAGCGCACCTCGTCGAGATGAGAAATGGCCTCGTCGATGGATGAAGAAAAGCGGTCCTTCGACGTCGTTTCGACGTCGATCGTGCCATTTTCGACGAGAATGACCGCGCGGCCCTGACGATTTCCTATGCGCACGGCTGTCTTTGCTTCGATTGTTTTGTCCCTTCAATTCTAAGCCCTTGGACGTTGAGTCACTGGAGGGTCACTGGTCACAAATTACGCACGACACACCTACATTGGACGCGTTGCCATGAAAGGTTTTCAATGACCAAGCTCTTTAGTCCCCTCACCATCCGTTCGACGACGTTCGCCAATCGTGCGTGGGTGAGTCCGATGTGTCAGTATTCGGCCACCAACGGCGTCGTGGGACCATGGCACCTGGTGCACCTGGGCAGTTTCGCGACTGGTGGCGCGGGCCTCGTGATGGCCGAGGCGTCCGCGGTGACGCCCGAGGGGCGCATCACCAACGCGTGCGCGGGACTGTGGGATGAGGAACAGGTGGCGGCCTGGCGGGCGGTCACCGATTTCATCCACACCCAGGCGTCCAAAGTGGGCATTCAACTAGCCCACGCCGGTCGAAAGGCGTCGACGATGCGCCCCTGGGACGACCACGTCATCGCCACCGAGTCAGAGGGTGCTTGGGAGGCCGTGGCCCCCAGCGCTCTGGCCTTCGATGGATATCCGGTTCCCCACGCGCTGAGTCTGGCGGAGATCGACGCGCTGGTTGGCCACTTCGCCGACGCCGCCGATCGAGCACTGCGCGCGGGATTCGACCTGGTGGAGATTCACGCGGCGCACGGGTACTTATTTCACGAGTTCTTGTCGCCCCTGTCGAACCAGCGTCACGACGACTACGGTGGTTCGCTCGAGAACCGGTCGCGGTTCTTACTGCGGGTGGTTGGCGTGATTCGAGATCGCATTGGCGACGACACGCCGCTCTTCGTGCGCATCTCCGCGAGCGACTACACCGAAGGTGGATGGGACATTGACCAATCCGTCGAACTCGCGAAGATACTGCGCGACGCGAGCGTGGACCTTATCGATGTTTCATCGGGTGGCAACGTCGCCGCGGCGACGATCCCGGTGGGTCCGGGATATCAAGTTTCCTTCGCCCACGAGATCCGCGACAAGGCGTCGATTGCGACGTCCGCGGTGGGCCTCATTAGCGAACCGACACACGCCGAGCAGATACTTCAAGACGGCTCGGCGGACGCGGTCATGTTGGCACGTGCTTCCTTGCGCCATCCTCGCTGGGCGCTCAACGCCGCCGAAAGCCTGGGTGAAGTGATTGCTTGGCCCGTGCAGTTTGATCGCGCTCGCACGTTGCGCGGGCCGTAATTTCCGCCGCCGGCTCGGTAGACTGGCCCGCAGCGAACCTGTTAGCTCCGTGAGGCGCTGGGGATGCGGTAGCGAGAGAAGGTGACCCGGCCGTCGGCTGGTTCTATGGAGAAGAAGAACTCGTTTGTTCTGCGCCACTTGAGTGACCTGCAACCTGATCTGTGGTGGCTTGACTCCGATCCCCTCGAACCCGAATCGCA
>PMTL01000069.1 GCA_003168075.1 Acidimicrobiaceae bacterium | reverse complement strand
GCAGTAGTGGCTGGAGATAGTACAGGTTTGCCACGATGACGCCGATGGCGACGGCCATCAACACGACGAGTGTGGAGTTGATGTGCTGTTCTTGTTCGGTCATGGGGAGGGACTACTTAGGCGACTTTCTTGTACTTCGCCGTGGCGAGAGGTCCCAGTATCGCGATGAGTCCCACCGACCAGATGATCGCCACCCAGATGGAATTGCCATGGGTGGGGATGGCTTTGGATCCGTCCATCAGGTAGCGCACCGCCTTGGTGACTTCACTGACCGGCTGATAGGTCGCGAAACCCTGGAGCCAACCCGGCATTGAAGAGACTCGAACGAAGATTCCCGAGACAAAGGTGAGCGGGAAGATTAAGGGGAAGGTCATGGCCTGCGCGGCCTCGGAGTTTGGTGCTGCGAGTCCGATATAGGCGAAACCCCACGAGAGGCAGTACGCGAACAACAACGTGATCAGACAGGCGAAAAGGTAGTCCACGACGCCGCCATGGGGGCGAAAACCCACCGCGAAGCCCACCAGCGAGATGATGATGAGTACCAGGACGTTTCGCCCGAGGTCTGAGACTGTCCTTCCTGCCAACACGGCCATGCGCGCCATCGGCAGGGCGCGGAATCGCTCAATCAGCCCGCGTTGCAGGTCCTCGGCCAGTCCAATCGCCGTGCCCACGGCACCGAAGATCGTCGTCTGGACGATGATCCCGGGCAGCAGGTAGTTCACGTAGCCGCCGGGGATATCGGTGGCGATGGCGCCCGAGCCAAAAACGTAACGAAACAACAGTACGAACATGATGGGCTGGAGGATGGTGAATACGAGGGCGGTCGGAATGCGGATAATTGCCAGCATGTTGCGGCGCGCGATGGTCAGCACGTCGCTGACGGCCCAGCCCAGGCTGCTCTTGTCAGCGTGAATGGAATCGGAGGTGATAGTCATCCGGCGCGGGCCTTTCGCGTGGACTTGGTCTCCGAGTCAGAGGGAGCGAGTTCGTCCTCGGTCTTGTGACCGGTCAGGCTGAGGAAGACGTCGTCGAGACTGGGCTCGCGCAGTGTGAGCCCCGACAGGGCGATGTCCGCAGCGTCCAAGCGGCGCAGGGCCTCGGCGGCCGACGCCGGACCACCTTCGACGGTGAGTTCCACGACCGTGCCCTCGACGTTGGCGGGCTTGGTCGAGACGTCACGGATCAGCTCGATACCGCGCGCGGCGTCGCCCGTGGTGTGAAAGGAGAGCGAGAGCACTGTCGCGCCGAGTCGTGTCTTGAGCTCCTGGCTCGTGCCCTGGGCGATGATCGTACCCTTGTCGAGCACGACGAGCTGTTTGCAGAGCCGATCGGCCTCCTCGAGATATTGCGTCGTCAACAGCACCGTCGTGCCGCCTTCGACCAGACCCTCGATGATGGTCCACAGATCCTGGCGGCTTTGGGGGTCGAGACCGGAGGTGGGCTCGTCAAGGAAGAGAATGGGCGGTCTCGCTACGAGAGCGGCCGCCAAGTCGAGGCGTCGGCGCATACCGCCCGAATAGGTCTTGACATTGCGATGAGCCGCGTCAGTGAGGCCAAATTCCTTGAGCAATTCCTTCGCGCGAATCAAGACGAAGGACTTCTGGAGGTGATTGAGCGACCCGATCATTCGCAGGTTCTCAAAGCCCGTCAGGTTTTCGTCCACCGTCGCGTACTGTCCGGCCAGTCCAATTCGACGTCGCACCTTATCGGGGTGTTTAACGACGTCGAAACCGTCGACCGTTGCGGTTCCGGAGGTGGGAGAGAGGATGGTGGACAAGATGCGCACCATGGTGGTCTTGCCCGAGCCATTGGGGCCCAGCAATCCGAAGACCTCTCCGCGCCGAACGTGCAGACTCACGCCCTTGAGGGCCTGGACGTCTCCGTCATTGAAGGTGCGGACGATATCGTTCGCCTCCACGGCAAAATCGGACATGGTGCGGAGTCTAGGAGTCCCCTGCGACTCGCCAGCGCTACTCCCCCGGTGAACTCCGTTGGTGCCGGTGTAAGGCAATTAGCCTCACGCTCACCGACCAAGTTCAGAACCGAGGCTTCTCCTACGTGCTGACGAGCGCCAGCGTTTCGGTTGACGCTTCGTCGGGGTGAGCCGTTGCAATAAGTTTCTGCTGCTCGGGTCTTACTCCCCTCCACGTCCGGTACCGGAGCTTGTCCCCGGCAGGCCTAATCTGGCCAGGTTGATCGCCGCGTTGAGGTCACGGTCGATGACGAGACCACAGGCCTCACAGTGATGCTTCCGTTCGTCAAGGAGCAGTTTGGCTTTCACTGCCCCGCATTGACTGCAGGTTTTTGAAGAAGGGTAGAACCGCGGGGCTCGCACCAATGTCGAGCCGTACCACTGGGTCTTGTACTCGAGCTGGCGAGAGAACTCTCCCCAGGCGGCGTCAGAGATGTGCTTGGCCAAGGCGTGGTTCTTCACCATGCCCCGGACGTTGAGGTCCTCGATGACGATCACGTCGTAGGTCTTGGCGAGCATCGTGGTGGTCTCGTGGATGAGGTTGTTCCTCGCATTGCGCACGTTGGTGTGCACCTTCTGCACGCGAGCGTTCGCCTTCTTCCAGCGTTTCGACGGGGACTTGCCGAGTCGAGGACTCTGGCGGCGAGAGGCAATGCGCTGGGCGTGGGACAGTTTCTTCTCGGCGGTGACGAAGTGTCGGGGGTTCTCGACCGAAGGTTCCTCTTCGCCCTCAGGACTGGCCCCGGTGTAGAGAGTCGTGAGGCCAACGTCAATGCCGATGACTCTCTCGGGTGACCGGGTAGCGGCGAGGGAGCGAGTCACCTCGAGGGTGAAGGAAATGAGGAACTTGGCGTTGACCTCCGAGACGGTGGCCGAAACTATACGTCCGGTGCCGCGCTGCAGGCGGCGGTACAACTTGCGGGTGGACTCGTACGTTTTGATCTCACCGATCCGCGAGATGCGTACGTGGTGCGAATCGCGGAGCTTGAGCGCGCTGGACAAGAGCGTCACCGAACCCTTACCTCCGCGCTTTTTGAAGGTGGGGAACTTGGCTCTGCCCTGACGCCAGTTGGTGAAGGCCTTCGACAGTCGCTGGGCGGCGGCGTTGTAGGTGGACGAGCCGTTCTCTGACCACCAGGGGGCCAACTCGTCGCGCTGGTCGGCCCAGAGATAGAGCAGGTCAAAGTGCGAAGTCCCGAGGTAATCCTCTTGGGCGACCTCGAGACCGGCTTCCCTCCTCACCCGATTCTCGTCCCAGTTCTCTTTCACGAGACCGAGTAGGGCGTTGTAGGTGAAGCGCGTGCCACCGATGTGGCTGCGCAGGAGGCTGACTTGCTCACTAGTGGGGTCGAGGGCGTAGCGGTAGGCCTGGTTGAGGGTGACTGGCGTTGTCGTTTTGGATTGCTCGAGCACGGCCATGGTCATCGGGTCAGTCTCGGCCCCGCTTGTGACATTTGCCTTACTCCCTCACCAACGGAGATTGCCGGGATAACAGCGCTAAATATTGTCCTCTCAGCCTGTACCTTCTTGCTATGACAATTTCCGAGGCCGAGATCGCGCAAGTGCGTTCCGCCACGGACATCGTGGCCCTCATTACCGAGTACGTGGCGCTTAAAAAGGCTGGTCGGCGCTGGCAAGGACTGTGCCCGTTCCACGCGGAGAAGTCACCGTCGTTTTCGGTGAACGCCGAAGAGGGTCGCTATTACTGCTTCGGGTGCCGGGTGTCGGGGGATCAGATCACCTTCATCCGAGAGATGCAGCACTTGGACTTCGTGGAGGCCGTACGCGTGCTCGCCGACCGCGCCGGAATCGAACTGCACGAGGATGATTCCTCGGGTCCCGCGCGCA
This sequence comes from Acidimicrobiaceae bacterium, assembly GCA_003168075.1. Classification (GTDB taxonomy): domain Bacteria; phylum Actinomycetota; class Acidimicrobiia; order Acidimicrobiales; family RAAP-2; genus RAAP-2. Next base: position 7,837 of record PMTL01000069.1, on the reverse strand, counting down.
AGGAACGCCAAGAGTTCCTCGCCGCCATGGACAGGGCCGTCGAGTGGTATCACGAGCGGCTACTCAACTCTCCCGACGCTCGTCCGGCGCGCGATTACCTGCGCAGCCGGGGCGTCTCGGGTGAAGTGGCGCGTCAGTTTCACTTGGGCTGGGCGCCCGACGACTGGGACGCACTCTCGACGTCCCTCAAATTCTCTGAGAAAGTACTCGAGGGCACGGGCCTCGGGTTCGTCAACAAGCGCGGACGTCGCCAGGACTCCCTACGTGCGCGACTGATTTTTCCGATCTTTGACTCGGCCAACAAGGCCATCGCCGTGGGCGGACGAATCTTGCCCGGGGCGCCGGAGAACCCCGACGGGTACCGTGAGGCCAAGTACAAGAACTCGCCCGAGACGCCGATCTACTCCAAGCGCCGCACGCTTTACGGACTCAACTGGGCCAAGGACGACATCATCAAGTCCGGCGAGATCATCGTGTGCGAGGGCTACACCGACGTGATTGCCTGTTTTCAAGCGGGTCTACCTCGAGCAGTGGCGACGTGCGGGACGGCGCTCGGCGAAGAGCACTTTCGCACCATGCGTAACTTCGCTAAGCGCATCGTCTTGGCCTACGACGCCGACTCGGCCGGACAAAGCGCCGCCGCCAGCGTGTACCAGTGGGAGCGCCAGCACGAAGTCGACGTCTTCGTGGCGCGACTACCAAAAGGCTCAGATCCGGCAGAACTCGCGCAACGCGACCCCTCAGCGCTCGTCGACGCCGTCGCAACGGCGGTACCCTTCCTGCAGTTTCGACTCGACCGGGTTCTCGACGCCGCGAACCTGTCGACCGCCGAGGGCCGCGCGCGAAACGCCGAAGCGGCGCTGAGAGTCTTGGCTGAACACCCGAGCGATCTCGTGCGCGATCAGTATCTGCTCAAAGTTGCCGACGCCTTGCGACTGGACCTGGCGACGCTTCGTCCGCGCGTCAGCGAACTGGTCCGCAATCCCCAGGCCCGGGAGCCCGTCGCAGAGCGGCCCGTGCAGCCCCGGGTGAGCGAACCGTTGCCGCGACCCGGGCTCGAGGCACTGCGTCTCTCCTTGCACTTCCCCCACGACGTGAAGGACCGGTTCATTGCCGAGTATTTCGTCAACGACGTCCAGCGCGGGATCTTCCAGGGACTGCGCACCGGTCAGAGCGTCTCGGAGGTTGTGGACCATCTGCGACGCCAAGGTGAGGACGCAGCCGCGGACGTATTGAGCGAGCTCGCCGTCGACGAGCTCGACCGCGAGTACACGGTGGACGACGTCACGGCAGTTGTCGCGCAGTTGCTGCGCGCGGCGGTGACCCAGCAGATGCGCGACATCGAACGCGAGCTGCGCAGTTCTGAGATCACCCCCGACGTAGCGAACGCGACGGTTCGCGACGTGAAGGAGCGCCTCGAACTACTCGACACGCCCCAGGGCGCCTCGGCTGAGGCGGACCTGCGGGCGTGGCTGCTCTCTCGATCGGGGAGTAGTGAGTAAACAACTTCGCATGGTGGGCGGCCTGCAAATGCTCAAGCCCCTCACGAGTGACGAAGAGCGAGCGCTACTGCCGATCATCACGCGAGGACGAGAGGCGTCCAAGCGCCTCGACTGCGATGAGCTGGACGTGTCAACCACGCGTTCGCTACGGCGCGAGCGCGAAGAGGGCCAACGCGCCGAGTCGACGTTGCTGCGCGCCACCTGTGGTCTCGTGCGCCTGCGAGTCGTCGAGCGAGGGTACCGCTTCGGCGACGAGGAACTCGAAGCCGCGGGGGTCGAGGGACTCGTGAACGCGCTGCACCGATTCGACCCCGACAAGGGGAACCGCTTCTCCACCTACGCGAACTACTGGATCATGAAACTCGTCAATCAGGCAATTCGCCAGCAGGCGGGACTCACAGAGTCCGAGATGGGGTACGTCCTCACGCTGCAACGACTTCTGCGCACCGATTTGGCCAAGCGATTCTCCACCAAGGAGATCGCCGCGGCGATGGGAGTGTCGCTCGTCAAGGCCCGCGACATCGTTCAGATGAATCACGACCTCGTGAATCGCCGCTTCGTGACGGGTGACTTCGAGCGAGGCATTGAGGCGCGGCCGTCGCCGGACGTGAACGAGGCGCCTAAATGGGTCATCGAAGAGCTCCACCGACTCTGCGGCGACGACTTCGACGCGTTTTGGCAGTACGCGTTTCGCACGATGTCGATCGAGGAGATCGCTAAGACTCAGGGCATCTCTCGTCAGGCGATGAGTAAGCGGCTCGAGAAGTGCCGCAAGGCGGTTCGCGACAGTGCCGAAGCACAGCGACTTCAGGAGTGGTTCGACCGGCAGTAGCCCAGACCAGGCCCACAGAGACCGGTGCTAGAGTTGCGTTGCCGTACGTGCATTCCCAGATAGCTCAATTGGCAGAGCAAGCGACTGTTAATCGCTAGGTTGCAGGTTCGAGTCCTGCTCTGGGAGCCGAAATTCCTGATTGTGTGCAATTTTCTGCGTGCGGACACCTCCGTCGTCATGACGTTGATTCCCGTCTTCATTGACGCTCGATGCAGGGCCGACCGTCTCTGAGTGCGAGAAATCGACGAATTCTGATATCACCGATTCGTTCTTGCTAAATGACACTTCAATTGACTGGCGAGACTTTTCGGTCATGATGGTGATCAGGTCAAGGAGGGGCAGTGGCTTACTGTACGAAATGCGGTACCCAGTCGACTGAGGGGCAACGTTTTTGCGTCGTGTGCGGATCGGCGCTGCCCGATGCTCCACCGTCGGTTGACTCCACTGCGGTGACGAGTTCGATGCCCGCGTGGTCGCCGGCGCCGCCGCTTCGCGGCAACGACGCGGCGGCAGCGTGGCCCGAGGTGCTGGTGAGTTTTGCCGCGACGCCAGCGACACAGTCGCGGTGGTCGATTTTCTTTCGCTACATCCTCGCCATTCCGCTTTTCGTGTGGCTCGTGCTGCTGTCGGTGGCCTCGCTAGTTTGCGTCATCGCTGGGTGGTTCGCCGCGTTGTTCACCGGTCGCGTGCCCGGCGGCATCCAGGAATTCGTGACCGACGTGTTGAGGTACTCCACCGAAGTATCGGCCTACGCGTCGGTCCTGGTGCCGCGCTGGCCCGGGTTCTCGCTGCACCCCGGGTACAAGGCTCAGGTGGGGCTCAACATCAATCAGTCCACGCTGAGCCGCTGGGCGGTGTTCTTTCGTTACCCCCTCGGCATTCCTGCGGGCATCGTCCTCATCGTCGTGTCCTTTGGTTCCTACGTGCTCACGATCGTCGTGTGGTTGAGCGCCCTCGTCCTGGGCCGCCCCGCCCAACCCCTCTACCAAGCTCGTCTGCTGAGTCTGCGCTACGTCACCCGTTACACGGCGTACATGTCGTTGCTGACCCCCACCCAGCCGTTTGCTGGCTTCTTTGGCGATCACGGCGCGCCGCTGTCGTTGTCGACCGACGCGCCCGACGTTGCGGGCGAGACCACCACGGCGGTATCGAGTCTGACGAGCCGCCTCCACGTGTCGACATGGGGTCGAATTTTCTTTGTCGTCTCGCTCGTTTTCGGTGCATACTTCTGCGTGCAACCGCGATTTCTTGTCGCGCCGTTCAAGAACATGATCTCCAAGGCCATCGTGCCGCCGCTGGTGAGGGGAGCGAACCAGAATGTCACCAGCGCACTTGATACGTTCCTCGCGGACTTCCCGCACTGCGTGGCCTCGTCGGATCCGACGTGCGGCAATACCGACGCCCTCACCGCCAGCAACGCCCTCACCAGCCAGATTCGCGCTCTCAATGCGGTATCGGGCATCGTGACGAAGGGAAGGACTCAGTATCTGAAGTACGTCGCTGACCTCAATACGATCAACGACGACTTCGTTCTGATCTCGATCTACTCCACCGTGAAACAGCAAGAAGTGGTCTTCATCGACGATCTGGCGCCCGAGGTCAAGGTAATGTCGGCCGATTACCTAGCGCTCAACGCGGTTGACTAGGACCGCGAGCAACACGACGTTGATGGAAATCGCCGTCGCGATCTAAATCGAGAAGTCGTCGCCGGACCAGATGCCCGACTGCGACGGTCGAATCTCACGTGAGTGACCCCGTGAGCCAATCTGCTCTTCGAGCTCGTGCACGCGTTCGAAGAGTGACTCGAGGCTCAGTCCGACTGGATCGGGCACCAGTTCGTCGTTGTCGCCGTCCAGGGTCGCACTAGTCGCGGTGCGCGAACGAGCAATGATGCGCCCGGGTATTCCTACGACGACGGAGTTCTCCGGGACTGACTGCACGACCACGGAATTGGCCCCCACGCGGCTGTCGTCACCGATCGTGATGGGGCCGAGGATCTTGGCACCGGCGCCGATGGTGACGCGATTGCCAATGGTGGGGTGTCGCTTCTCGTGCGCCAGGCTCGTGCCGCCGAGTGTCACGCCTTGGTAGATAGTGACGTCGTCGCCAATGTTCGTGGTCTCGCCGATGACGACGCCGGTGGCGTGGTCGATGAAGAGCCGCTCGCCAATCGAAGCCGCGGGGTGAATATCCACGCCGGTGAGTGAACGCGCGAGTGACGACACCACGCGCGCAAGGAACCCCAGTCGCTGCTCCCAGAGCCAGTGCGCGCAGCGATACGCCCATAGAGCGTGCAGCCCGGGATACGTGAGTGCGGTCTCCAGACGCGACCTGGCGGCCGGGTCACGCGAGGTCGCCGCCGCAAGGTCGCTACGTAGTCGGCTTGCCACTAATCGGTGAGTCCTTCGAAGAGCGGCGTGGAGAGGTAGCGCTCGCCGTAGGAGGGAATGATCACCACGATCTGCTTGCCGGCGTTGTCGGGCCGACGCGCTACCTCTAGGGCCGCCCACAGCGCCGCGCCCGAGGAGATGCCCACGAGCAAGCCCTCTTCGTGGGCCGCGCGGTGCGCCGTCGCGAAGGCGTCGGCGTTGGTGACGGTGATGACCTCATCGTAGATATGAGTGTTGAGAATGTCCGGGACGAAGCCCGCGCCGATCCCCTGGATGCGGTGCGGTCCGGGCGCCCCGCCCGACAGCACCGCCGAGCCACGCGGCTCAACGGCCACGACGCGCAGGTCCGGGTTGCGCTCGCGCAGGTACTCGCCGACGCCCGTGATCGTCCCGCCCGTGCCCACGCCGGCGACAAGCACGTCCACGCGGCCGTCCAGCGCGCGCTCGATCTCTGGGCCGGTGTGCTTGCGATGCGCCTCGGGATTTGCCGGGTTGGTGAACTGGTCGGGAAGGAACACGTCGTCGTCACTGGCCAGCGCGCGCGCCGCCTCGACCGCCTCGCTCATGCCACCCAGCGACTCCGTCACCTCCACGCGCGCCCCGTACAGGCGCAGCAGGCTCTCTCGCTCGCGGCTCATGCCCTGCGGCAGCGTCAGCACCAGCTCATAGCCCTTCGCCGCGCAAACGAACGCCAGCGCAATCCCCGTGTTGCCGCTCGTCGCCTCGACGATTGTCGTGCGCCCCGGCTCAATCCGCCCTTCGTCCTCCGCCGCCTCGATCATCGCCACGCCGATGCGATCCTTGACGCTGCCGCCCGGGTTGAAGGACTCGAGCTTCGCGAACAGCTGCACGCCGCTGTCAGACGCCGATGTCGCGTCAAGCATGCTCGCCAGCTCAACCAAGGGCGAGTCCCCGACAAGCTCTGCAATGTTGATCGGGATTCGGGCCATAGGCCCACGACAATAGTGCAGCGGGCTCGCCGTGCCTCGCCCGCGCGGCGTCTACTTGTGAATCGGAACGGATGCCGCTTTGGGCTTTTTCTTGGCGCTCAGGCGGACGCTGGCCGTTTTCGCCAGCGATGGCGTGGGCGTCGTCCTCAGCACTGCGACGCTTGCGTTCAATTTGCCATGCGCCGCGATGAACAGCGAACGTCCGAGCTTGTTCAGCTTGATGCTTACGACCTGGCTCTTGCCGGGCGCTATCGAGAAGCGGACGCTGCCGATCGTCTTCAGCTTGAAGCGCTTGCCCTTGCCCTTCTGCGCGTAGCGCAGCGTGACCGTACCGCGACATTGCCCGGTTCCGGTCCGCAAGAGCCTGATCGCCGCGCTTCTGTGCAGCGCCACGGCTACGTGCTTGCTGCGCAGCGAAACCCGGCACGCCGCGCCTGCAGCGGTCGTCGAGCCGAGTACACCGCCGGTCGGGCTGGCCGCACTAGACGTCGGGGTCCCGGTACTACCGCCCGTTTTCGATTTCCCGCTAGGTCCTTTTTCCCCCGGCGCTTCGAACTTGAACCTATCCTCTTCCGAGGTCGGGCTCGTGCCGGTGGTCGTCTGAACGGTCACGTCGACGATCCCCGCCCCAGCCGGCGGAGTGATCGCCGCGATTTCCGTAGCCGTCCTTAGGCGCACCGACGCCGCCGGTGTCGAGCCGAACATCACGATCGGTTCGTGGCCGTCCTTTTTCGTGAAGTACGGGCCCTTGATTTTCACTTCCAAGCCGCCTGCCGTCGACCCCCGCGCGGGACTCACCCCGGTGACGGCCGGCTGCGGGACGGCCGCCGGAGCCACGAACGAGAACACCCAGGCGGCTCCTTCCCATCGCGCGTCGCGCGGGGCCCCGATCGCAGCGACTTTGCCGTCGTTTGACAGCGCGACGCTCGCACCCGACCAACCCTTGCCGACGGCTGCTGTGCCGCCCAGCAATGGTGAGACCGCGCTCCAGCCAGAGCCCGAGCGCGTGAACTCGGTCACGCTGCCAAGCGCTGCTTCTTCGTGTGGCGAGCCGACCAGCGCGATGCTGCCGTCACCCGACAAGGCAACGCTGTATCCGAACAGCGATGAGCTTTCCGGCGTGCCAGAAAGCTTTTCACCCTGCTGCACGAATGAGGCGCCCGACCGCGTGAAGGTCCACACAGCCCCCTGCCCGCCGTTGTCATCGCGCCCGCCGATCAGCGCCGTGTCGCCGTCACCCGAAAGCGCCACGCTCTTTCCGAAGTGACCTTTGCCGACCTCGCCCTGGCCGACGAGCTTCGCCGGCCCTGCATGCCACGAAGATCCCGTGCGAGTGAACATCCACGCCGCTCCGACGTAGGCGGCGTCACCCGGGCCGCCGATCAAGGCGGTGGCGCCATCTGCCGAAAGCGACACGCTGCGACCGAAGTGGGCGAATCCACCCGCTTCCGGCGCCGACAGCGTCGCCTGCGCTGCCCAGGCCGATCCCGGCGAGTGAGTGAACACCCACGCCGTGCCACGTTCCCCGTTGGCCGAGGAGTCACCGATCAGCGCGGTGTCGCCATCAGCCGATAGCGCCACGCTCTTGCCGAAGCGGCCTTCCCAGCCTTCGGGCCCGCCCTTGAGCAGTTCCGTCTTTTCCCATTCGGTGCCGTTGCGCACAAAAACCCACGCCACACCCGCTATCGACGTAGACGAGGGGTCGCCCACCAATGCCGTGTTTCCGTCGGCCGACAGCGCGACGCTGGCACCAAACGCGCATTCGCCCGTTTCTTCCGCCGCTTCTTCGGCGCATTCGTCCACTTCGGCTTCGCTTTTCAATTCACCGGTCCACTTCGCGCCCTGCTGAGTCCACGACGATCCGGATCGCTCGAACACCCATGCCGCGCCTCCCGAGCCACCGTCCCTCGGGCCGCCGATCAACAACGTGCTTCCGTCGGCCGACAGCGCCGCGCTGCTACCGAATTGCGCTTCGTCTCCTGCTTGGGCCGACGTGAGCTTTTCGCCCTGCTGAATCAACGGGTCGATCGTTATCGGGTAGCGGGCGTGCGCCGCGTCCACCTGGATCTTCAGCTTGCCGGGCGCGAGAGCCAGCCGGCTGTGCAGCGTGCGGCCGGCCGCGTCCGTCGCCCCCAACGCGACAAAGCTCAGCGACGCCGATCC
>PMTL01000074.1 GCA_003168075.1 Acidimicrobiaceae bacterium | reverse complement strand
GGGGGGGTGTCACGAATGAACGAAGACCCCTGCCGTATCGCTGATGGTGACGTTGCCCGAGGCTAGGCAGAACTGAAATATCGATCGTGGCAAAGCATCAGTAGGAGTCGAGCCCCACTCGACATTGGCGGGATCGGCCCGTAACACGAGTTCTCCGTGGCATTGCCTCGGATTCGAATCCCCATGGCGGCGGCCGACACTGTGCGGCCCAAAACAGTAAGTAAAACGGAAACCGTGACGAAGCGAAAAATGTTCTTCGGCGCACGACGGGAACGTTACGTCGCTTCTCACCGATTTCAGAACTATCTTTCAGCCATCCAACAGCACTTTGACATGACTCCCACAAAGGCGCTCTCTACTCTGGGAATTGTTCCTTTGAAGGAGGACCTAATGAGATACGTAACTACCCGATCCGTTGCGGTACTCGCGCTAGCTGCCGCCATGGGTATCAGCATTCCATCCGTTGCTTATGCCAGTTCGTCGACCACGACTGCAGCTGCTGTGCCGAGTGCCAGTTTCGTTGCGGCGCAAAAGGTGCTCGAGGTTCAACTGGCAAACCGGGCAACGCAACTTAAGCACCTTGTCGCAGACACGACGGCAGCGACTTCGCTGAGCGCGAGAGCTTTGTCGATACTCCAAGCACGTCTTTCGACCGNNGCGAAGGTTCCGACAGACACCACCAAAGCAGAACTCAACGCCGACCGGGCCGCGATGTTAAGGGACAACCGCGTTTACGCTGTGATGTCGCCACAGGTGTTCCAGATGATCGAAGCCTCGATTGTGGCGAGTCAGGTTACGACGATGCAGGGCAACGAAACGACGCTCCAATCAGAAACTGCGTCACTCGTAGGTCTACCGGGCTACAAGAACGCTCTTAACCACTACAACAACTACGTTGCGCGTCTTTCAAACTGGTCAACAAGAATCGTAACCGTAGAAGGCGTCGTGCTCGCCCAGACACCGCAAGGCTACCCAGGGAACACGAAGATCTTCGTCGCCCAGAATCANNTTGCCCTGGCGTACGCCGCGTATGACGCGAGCATCATCGGTCTCGCTGCCGGCGGATACACCGGTTCGTAGGGAATCACGTCCGAACATAATCGATGGCCATCGAATATGGCGGTTGGTGACCTCGGTCATCGGCCGCCATATTCGTGTGTGTAAACGGCACTACTACCTCTTTGTGGATACTGCCCAACTATTCATTCCTGGTCACGAATTCTAAATTAGCCAAATCGCTCGAAGCTTGCTTAACTGACTGACCACCAACGTCCCTGAGTCCATTTCGAAACCTGCCAGAGCTCGGGACCATAATCCAAGAGGTCAATGACTCCGTGCGCGTGAAGGTCTGGCAAGTGGCGCCGTACTGAGGTCTCGGGAAGGTGACAACATCCCGCGACCAACTTCGTCGCGATCAGTGACTTGGATTGCACCAAGACCTCCAACACCCTCCTCAGCGGGTACATTCCGTCGATCGCGGTCATGTTTACCGGACCAACACCGGTGCACGAGCACGTCATTGGAGGCTGGGTGGCTCAGTTGATGGTCAATGAGAATTGTGCCGACATCGTGCGAGATGTTTCACCTGGTGCTCAATTGTAAGAATGAGAAGTGCAGCAGTACCTACCGCCAGGACCCGCCATTGGACGGATTTACCAAGGATCGCAATAGTCGTCACCGTACACTGCACGTATGTTGACCCGGTGGACCCGCTCACTGCTGCGCCACCGCGGCATCGTAATCATTGTTTGGGTTCTGCTCGCCGTCCTCGGGCTGATGGTGAATGGCGCTCTCAACGCGCGGCTTTCGACGTCACTCAGTGTCCCGGGCTCCGAATCGGCGCAAGCCAATGTGATCCTCGCGACTCATTTTCACGAGAACGTTGAAGGTTCTTTCTCAATTGTGGTAGTGGCCGACGGTCAAGGCATCACCTCGATCGAGCGCCGAGTGACAGACGCCGTGCGGACGATTCCCACGGGCCAGATCCTGCAGGCTAAGGAACTCAGTGGAGTGCTCTACATCGAGGCCGACACCAATTTGAACCTGGCCCACGCCGCTGACGCGACGGGACGGCTCCGCCACGCTCTCGCGCAGGACGGGCTCGACCGGGCACTCGTCACGGGTCCGGCGGCGCTGCAAAGTGACATCACTCCGGTGTTGAAAGGCGATTTGCGCAGGGGCGAATTGATAGCTCTGTTAGTGGCGCTGGTTCTGTTGATTGCATTGCTCGGACTCTGTGGGGTAGTCGCGGTCCCCTTCGTGGTCGCCGGCGCCACGATCTCGACCTCGCTGGTGGTGGTGTACCTTCTCGCTCACGTGGTGCTGATGGTGCTGTACGTTCCTAACGTCATTGGGCTGATCGGACTCGGCCTAGCCATTGATTACTCCCTACTGATTGTTCACCGTTTCCGTTTCGAAATGACACGTGCCACTTCAACCGCGGACGCCGTGGTCGCCACGGTGTTGCGGGCGGGACGCACCGTGGTCATCTCGGGCCTCGCGGTGAGCGTCGGTTTAGCCACCTTGCTCCTTGTGCCGGTGCCCTTCCTTCGTTCATTGGGGGCGGCGGGAATCGTGGTACCGCTCGTGTCAATGGCGGCGGCGCTGACGTTGCAACCAGTGTTGCTGTCGCTACTGGGCGCTCGCGGCCTACGCACGCTGGGTGTTCCTGGACTCATGGGCGAACGCGACCGACTGGCGGTGGGCTGGTCCAAGACAACGCACCTCGTGTTGCGTCGGCCGCGAACCATGTTGGTGTTGTCTCTGGCCGCGGTGGCGCTGTGCGGTTCGAGTCTGTGGTGGTTGCAACTTACCCCCGGCTCGCTGAGCGCCATTCCGGCGACACTTCCTTCGGCTGCGGCCAACACTTTCATGAACAAGCACGTCGGCCCGGGTGTGATAACTCCCGATCAAGTGGTGCTGGTCGCCCCCGCGGGGGAGAATTGGCGCAGTACCGCTCTACAACGCGTAGAGACACGCCTGGGCACAATAATACTGGCCGAGCCCGAAGTGGTGGGCGTAGTCATTGGGGTAAAGGCTCCCTATGTTGACGCCACTGGTCGCTACGCGCAACTCTTTGTTATTGGCGGCCACCAGTTCGGAGCTGAGGCGTCGCAGGCACTCGTCGCTCGGATTCGGGACCTTGATGTGCCGGCGGCTGACTTACCTCGCGGCGTGCAGGTCTACGTCGGTGGCGCCCCGGCGCAGGGTGTTGATTTCTTGAACCGCGTATACGGGTCATTCCCCTGGATCGTGGCGCTAGCCATGGCGTCGGCACTCGTGATCCTCTGGCGGGCATTTCGCTCGCTCGCCCTCGCGGTGTTGGCGATCGTCTTGGACCTCCTGAGCGTCGTGGCGGCGTACGGCGCCATGGTGGCGGTCTTTCGTTTTGGAGTGGGGGAGTCGTGGCTGGGTACCTACCGCGTCGACCAGATCGAGGGGTGGGTGCCCGTGTTTGTCTTCGCCATGCTCTTTGGGCTCTCGATGGACTACGAGGTCTTCATCGTGGCGCGCATGCGCGAGGCTCGAGATACCGGTCTTTCGTGGGACGCAGCGATAGAGAGTGGTCTCGCCAACACTGGGGGCGTCGTGAGTGCGGCGGCCCTGATCATGGTGGGAGCACTGAGTGGACTGGTACTGGGCCACATCGCCGGACTACAGGAACTCGGCGTGGGCCTGGCCGCGGGAGTGCTGGTCGACGCCAGTCTCGTTCGCGGACTCGTCTTACCGGCGTGTCTCACGTTGATGGGCGATCGGGCCCTGCGCTGAAGAACACGCCCCGCCACCCAAGAGGATGACGGGGCGTGTTCGATGCTCTGACGGGCAGTTTTACTTAATGACCGTGATAGCGAAGCGAATCGCCGGCACGTGATATCCCAAGGCGAGACCGGGGTAGTCGCGAGCGTAGGAGAGAACTGGCACCATGCCGTACGGCGTGCTGGCGAAGGACGGTGAGAGTGAATAGAGCATGGGATAAAGGTCAATCAGGTGTGTACCTGGTCCACCGGTGGCACGCAGGTGAATCACCATGTAGCCGTTGGAGTTGAAGCCGCAGCCATAGCCCATGTAACTGTTGTCGTAGTCCACGCCCAGAGTATTGTCGAGTTGGGTCCACCCCACGCCCTTGATACTGATCGTGAACTCCTGACCCTCCTTGAACACGTGACTACCCGCACCGGCTTGACCAGTGCCGAGTCCCGCCGTCGTGTCGTTTGCTGTCGCGAGCCCCATGCTTACGATCGTGCCCTTCACGTTCTTGAAGGCCACGATGCTCTCTTTGACGTAGAAGGGCACTTGGGCCTCAATGGTGGAACCGTTCAGAACCTGAACGACGTGCCAGCCGCCGAGACCGTCGGGGATCTTTATGGGAGCGCTGAGATCACCGTTAGTGACGGTCGCTGACCCGAGCGGCACCGAGTTAAAGGCCCAGCACGTACTGTCGCAGTTCACCCGGTTACCCACAACGGTCGACCAGACCAACTTCTGGGTGCCGGTCGTGGGTAGACCCGTCACGTTCAAGGTCGTCAGCGTGTCGACGGGTCCCACGGTCCTGGCGAGCGTGGCGACCGCCTTGGAGTTGGGGTCCAGACCCGCGGTCGACAACGTGGTCACTTGACTCACGGTGGCGGTGACGTTAGCCGGCCAGTCAATGACCGAGGCCGGCGGACCATTGTCCTTGGTCACGTGAAAATCCACGGTGCCCCCGTTGGTGTAGGGGATCGGCGACTGCACCACGTTGAGGTAGAGATAACTGATGGCGTTGCCGACTTGAATGAAGTGCACGCCGACGGGACCAGCGGCGCGGATCACGATGCTGGCCGTACCGCGAGTCCAGTTCGCCATCATCTCGCCGGTGTAGTGATTGTCGTAGAGCACCGATGCGCCGCCGGTGTAGAGACTCGCACCCATTCCGGTGTAGGTAATGGTGATTGGCGTGCCGATAGGCCCACTGGTCGGAGTGACGCTCAGTATGCGCAATAGGGTGAATCCACCCTGGGCGACTTCGACTCCGTTCACCACCGCGTAGATGGTGTGCAGTCCACCGAAGTCAGCCGGCGCGTTGAACTGATAGCTAAAGGCGCCACTCGCGTTCGTGGTGACGGTGGCCAAGGTCACGTTGAAGGTCGACGAGGCGCGACCCAAGTAGTTCACCGTGTTTGGTTCCACATCGGCGACCCAGGTGGCGCTCGATGTTGACCACTCGATGGCCACCTTTGCGTTGACGGCGAGTCCCGCGCCGCTCAAAGTGACGGGAGTATTTTGCACGCCTTCATCAGGACTGGCACTGATCGAGCCGAGGGAGTTGGCGACAGTAAAGGAAGGACTCAGCGGTCCCGGGAGTGCGGGCACGCCCGGCAAGAGGCTGGGCGCTACCAAGGTTATTGGGTTGACCGTGGGAGTCGTAACCGTGGCAGCCCCGCTGGGACTGATCAATAGGGCCACGGGTAAAACCGCTGCGGCGAAGAGCCCCAGAAGTCGAGGGCCACGACCTCGTTGGTGTGCCTGGAACATGAGAGAACTCCTTTCACGCCTCACGGCGTGTTCCTCCTCGCTGCAGAAGATCTTTCTGTCGCGATCTACTTCGCAAGCCCGAACTCGGCCGGTGTAACGTTGTTCGGGCTTGCGAAGGAACAGCTGGTGATGCGGTAACTTCTTCAATTCTCAGATCACGCCGCGGCGTTAATGGTCAACATGGACGGCGCCGGAAGTGAACCCGTGCCCTTGGTCAGGCTGGCCTCGGAGTAGGCGTAACTGACCGGTCCGTGCGCCGCTTGCACGACGACCTTCACGGTGGTCATCTTGCTACCGACCTTGACGCGGATCGTCTTGTAGACCGCCTTGGTCGGAGCCAAGGTGACAATCACCTTGAAGGGTACGAGACCAGTGGGAGTCTTGGCTGAGGTGGACCAGCCGAAGGTGTAGTAACCGTCTCTGGTCGAGTACGCCATGACCGGGTTCGGTGAAACGCCCGGCAGGTCCTTAATCACCACACTTTGCACGTTCGCCTTAGCGAGGGGAGATCCGGTCAGTGGGCCACCAGTGGCGTTGTCAATTCCCCACATACGAAAGACCACTGTCTGGCCCTGGATGAAGCTGTTTTCTAAGTAGCAACCGCCTCCAACTACTCCCGGGCTACCCGCGCCGGTGACGGTGTCAACGTTGACCGAAAGGTACTTGTTGCCGGTCACGAAGGGCGGTGCTACTGGAGTGGCCTTGGTGGTTGAAGCACCTGAACTGGTGGCTCCAAAAAACGCCACGCTGCCAAGAACCATCGCAGTTACCGCGACGTGTGTTGCTATCTTTCTCATGGGTATTTCTCCTGTCTTTCTCGTTAGGCTTTGACGTTCAAGGAACCCTTGAGCGTGGCATTAAAGTTCTGCTTCTCACTCCCTGACGTGGTGTTCACCGTGAAGGAGGCGTGGACGCTCAGTGTCCCGGTCGCGCCAACGAACTTGCCCGTTCCCTTGGACACCTTGACCGTCCCGGAAATGGTGACTGGGTCGGGGTCCTTACTGGTAGGTGCGACGGAGGAGGTGGTCGTTGCGCTCACATTTACTGCCGAGACGGTGAGTGAACCACCGGGGCCCTTGAGTACGGCGCTACCACGGAGTGGATCGGAGGAACTGGAGGTCGAGAACGACGTGGTAGCGCCGCTGGCCGTTATTGAACCTGATCCAAGTGTGGTTGCCTTACCGGTCCCGCTCATCGTTCCGTCAACGTTGCTGGCGCCCCAGAGGATTTTTACGGTGCCGTTGTAGGTGGCTGTGAAACTGAGTTTTTTCGTCTTTGCGACGTGGGCACTTGTCGAGATTGCGTGCACGCTGTGCGTGGCTGCCGCTCCCGCTCCGGTGGTTCCGATACCCACCACACCAATCAAACCGGCTGCGGCCAGCGAACTGACTCTACGGACTCTCTTCATGACTTCACCCTTCGCTAGTTTCACCCCCCCTGTCGAGTATGGACCCAGATTGACGAAGCCACGTAGGGCACAACGTCATAGGAATTCGTGATCATCTCTTCGTGGTCGATGACTCCACAAGGTCTCAATACGTCGGCCACGTTCTTCAATGTGACGAAGGTCACAACGTCGAGGTCGTACGCGAATGTCGCTGCGGGTGGCGCAGTGCGGTACCGGCCGTCGCATGGTCACCTGACTAAGGTGCCGGAAGGTCGCAATGAGGTCCGGGTAAGCGTCGTAGTGATCGTGCGGCGTTGTCGGTCTCAATATTTCGATCCGCGTGACGCCGATCAGGCCAGTGTGGTTCTCTAAGGTAGAGGTGATGAACAAATTGCCGCGCACCGTGCTCTGTGACATGGACGGCGTATTACTTCATGGGAACTCCATGGTGTCGGGAGCTGATCGGTTCCTCGATGGGCTGCGCTCAACCCGTCGCAATTTTTTGGTGCTCACGAATAATTCAATGTTTTCTCCTCGAGAATTGAGCGAGCGCCTCGCCACGGTCGGACTCGACGTTGACGAGCCACAGTTCTGGAC
Organism: Acidimicrobiaceae bacterium; assembly: GCA_003168075.1. Lineage (GTDB taxonomy): Bacteria > Actinomycetota > Acidimicrobiia > Acidimicrobiales > RAAP-2 > RAAP-2. The sequence goes on along the minus strand of PMTL01000074.1, from coordinate 28,291 downwards.
TTCGGCTCTCGCGACTGCGGAGTTCGTCAACTCGCAACGACCGGGTGGGAGTGCATTTGTCATTGGCGAGGAGAGTCTGCGCCTGGCCCTGCGCAACGTGAATTATCGAGAGGTCAAGGATAACGCTGACTATGTCGTGCTCGGTGAGACCCAGGACTACTCATTCGACGACTTCGCTACGGCGATTGGCCTCATTGAAAATGGCAGCCGCTTCGTCGCCACCAATCCCGAGCCGACGGGCCCTGGCATGCGCGGTTCGTTGCCCGGCTGTGGAGCAATGGCCGCCGTCATTGAACGCGCCACCGGCGTCGCCCCGTACTTCGTCGGCAAGCCCAACGCACGGATGATTCGAGAAGCTCTCGACGTCCTCGAAGCGAACCCCAAAGGTTCCGTCATGATCGGGGACCGCATGGCGACCGACATTATGGCTGGCGTCGACGCCGGCCTAGACACCATCCTCGTTCTCTCCGGCGTGGACGGTATCGAGGATTTTGATCGTTTCCCGTTTCGTCCATCGAGAGTTGTTGGTTCCGTCGCAGAACTAGTCGACGATCTCTAGACCCCAAGCGAAGCGATGACTGTTAGGATTTCCCGTCCTCAGGCGGGTCAAACTCTCCGGCCTGTTCTCTCGAATCGACCGCCGCGACGTGCTGCAGGGACGCAAGGAATGACTCCGCCCAGTCATAGACGTCGTGGCGCAGTGTTCGGCGACGCATCCGCGACATGCGTGCCCGCGCCTCCTTGGGACTGACCTTCAGGGCGAGGCAGACCGCCTCCTTGATGCCGTCGAGATCGTGGGGATTGACCATAAAAGCGCCGCGAAGTTCCGCGGCGGCACCGGCGAATTCACTCAGCACGAGGCGTCCCGTGAGATTGGTCCGTGAGGCCACGTATTCTTTGGCGACCAGATTCATCCCGTCACGAAACGGCGTCACCAACATGATGTCCGCTGCTAAGTAGAGCGCGAGCAACTCATCAAACGGCATGTTTTGGTGAAGGTAATGAATGATGGGGCTACCGACCAGGCTGTGGTCGCCATTCATCTCACTCACGACCTGCTCGAGACTGTGGCGTTCGAGTTCGTAGTGCGCGTCGGCTTCGCGACTGGGTACCGCGACCTGCACCATGACGTGCTTGTCGCCACTCATCGTTCCGTCCGCGTAGAGCTCGGTGATGGCTCTGATCCGCTGTTGAATACCCTTTGTGTAGTCGAGACGGTCCACGCCGAGCAACACGACCTCGGGGTTGCCGAGGTCTCTGCGAATCTCTCGGGCGCGTTCACGGATCTTGGCGTCGGCCGTCAGTGCCCGGATCTGCGCTGTGTCGATAGTGATCGGAAACGCGCCGACACCGATGAGCCGACCGTCGTATTCGAGCATTGAATCGGTACCCTTCGCTCCCAACTGACGCCTCGCGATGCGTGAAAAATTCGACGCCATCTGGGGCACCTGGAAGCCAACCAGGTCCGAACCCAGAAGTCCCGCAAGGATTTCCTTGCGCCACGGCAATTGCATGAAGAGCTCGCTGGGTGGAAACGGGATATGCAAGAAGAAGCCAATTCGCACGTCGGGCCGAAGTTGGCGCAACATGTTCGGCACCAACTGGAGCTGGTAATCGTGAATCCACACGGTGCCACCTGGCGCCACCGATTCGGCCGCGGCCGTGGCGAAGCGCATGTTGATTTTCTTGTAGGTCTGCCACCAATGGCGGTGAAACGTCGGGGCGCGAATGGCGTCGTGGTAGAGCGGCCACAGAGTGGCGTTGGAGAATCCGAGGTAAAAGTTATCGTGCTCGGCGGGGCTGATGGCGACGGCTTTGAGTCGTATCCCCTCATAGGTCAGCGGCGGATCTCCGTCACCGGACGCACCGGGCCAACCAATCCAAAGACTGTTGTGATTTTGAAGCACGGACGTAAGCGCGGTCACGAGTCCGCCCGGGCTGGGCCGCCACTCTTCGCCGCCCTCAGTCACCACTTGTTGTACGGGTAAACGATTAGCAACGACGACGAAGTCAGCCCTCTCGGACGCGGGAACTGAAAGATGTTCCTCGCCGATGGTCGAATGCTCGGAAGCTGTATTGGAATTCATCGTGAGCGTCCTATGGGTACGACCCTAACGGCCAAGTTCGAAAACCACTCACGATTTTCGTCTGATCCCGGGCTGTCACCCTTCGAGGTAACAAAATCGCCCGCTCGAATGACATATTCCACGACCGGTCGTTGCCAAGGCCGAGTTAGGGCACGACGTTTTGTCCGTCGAGGTTACCCGCTGCACTCCACCAACTCGGCGAGACCGGCGGTCCGATGGGAGTCCGCGGGACTCGTTGCTCCGCGTCGATGACGTGCAATAAGGCATTGATGAGTGCGAGGTGGGTCAACGCCTGAGGGAAATTACCCAGGTGGCGAGCGGTCGTCGGGTCAATCTCCTCACCGAAGAGCCCGAGCGTACTCGCCGCACCGATCAACTTCTCGCATTGGGTGCGAGCTCGGTCGATCTCACCGATCTCGACCAACGCCGAGACGAGCCAGAAGGAGCACGCGGTGAAACTCCCCTCGGGTTGACCTTCGAGGCCATCGTCGGTCAGGTCACTGCGGTAGCGGTAGACGAACGCGCCGTCACTCAGCTTGTCCGCTATTTCGAGCACGGTGGCTCGTAAGCGCTCGTCCTCTGACGGGAGGAAGCCCAGCATTGGTAGTAGGAGTAATGAGGCATCCAATTCATCACTGCCGTACGACTGACCGAAATAACCCTTTTCGCTGAGCGCATTGGCGCAGATGTCGGCGTGAATCTCTTGCGCTTCGCTCCACCAGGCTTCCGCTCGCTCCTTTTCTCCCCGCAACGCGGCGAGCCTCGCGCCACGATCGGCGGCGACCCAACACATGATCTTGGAGAAGGTGAAATGTGCTGGTTCGCCGCGCACTTCCCAGATTCCCCGGTCTTTTTCACGCCAGCACAGGAGAGCCGCATCGACCGCCTGGACCACGATTCGCCACGAACGCTCGCTCAGCGAATCACGAGACTTCGTATGTTCAAAGACGCAGTCCACAATGGCGCCCAAGATGTCAAACTGAATTTGGTTGTGCGCTGCATTACCCTGGCGCACGGGACGACTACCAAGATATCCCGACAAGTGATCAAGTTCGATCTCATGAACTGCGTTGGAATTGTCAACCGGATATAGGACTTGCAACTCACCACGCGACACTTTGCCCGGGCCCGGAGTGCGACCGTGGGGTTCAAGCACGTCGCCGAGGAACGCCAAGAAGTCATCAGCCTCGGTGTCGAAACCGAGCACATGCAGTGATCGCAGCGTAAATGCCGCATCTCGAATCCACGTATATCGATAATCCCAGTTGCGTTGGCCGCCCGGTTCTTCCGGTAGTGACGTAGTCGGCGCAGCGAGCAGCGCTCCGGTGGGCGCATAGGTGAGCCCCTTCAGGGTCAGGGCGCTTCGTTGCAGTAGTTCGCGCCACGGGTGATCGGGGAACTTCCCGCCGTCGATCCAGTTTCGCCAGAAGCGGCTGGTTTCAGCGCGAATGGCGTCAATTTGTGGGCGTGTCGATGGCGATTCTTCGTTGGCCCAGTTCAAGACGACGAAGCACGACTCACCCTCAGTAAGACGGTGGCGAGCTTTGACCGTGCGACCCTCGATGCCGAACCTCATGTCACCACTGAGCGTGAGGCGATCGAAGTCAGAATTGACGGTCGCGACTTGGTCGTATGCGTTGCCCGTGTACTCCCACCGGGCGTCAACGCGCCCGTAGTCGAATGCTGGCTCGCAGCTGAGCGCGACGTCGACGGTACCGTGCAAACACGTCGCCGAGCGTACCAACATGTGGCGCGCGTCGAAGTCGCCCGGAGTGCGCCGGTGCAGATCTGACCTTTCTCTATCGCGATACCACGGCCCGACGGCCAAAAAGTCCGTCACCACCAACCAGCCGCTCCGAGTTTGCCACGTGGTGGCGAGCAACATCGTGCCCGGTACGTATTGACGGTGAGCGGGTACTGCACTCTCGACGGGTGCCAAACGAAAGGAACCCGCCGAGCGATCGAGAATGGTTCCAAAGATGCTGGGATCGTGGGGACGGGGAAGACACAACCATTCGATCGAACCCGTTGGTGCGACCAGGCAACTATTTTCGCAGTCCGATAGAAAGGCGTAGTCGGCAATGGGTGGGAACAATGTCGCGAGCGGGATCTGGTCGGGAGGACCGCTGCGACTGAGGTCATCCAGAGCCGAGACGAGGAAGGGTTCGGACTCGGTCTTGAGCCGTAATCCCGACAACTGATCCGACCTTCCGTTTTGATTTATCGATTCCGACGTCACGTAGATTCCTTTATCGTGTCCTTACTGGACTCTCAGTCGCGATACTGAACCTCACCAAGAGTATGAACTACCTCTGTCAACTAGCCTAACCACGGCCATTGGCCCGCTCGCCGATGGTCTCGCAAGTGTCACAAACCCCCCCAGAGCGTGTTCGCCACAGGGTGCTCGAGTGGGGAGGTCAATTCTCGGGTCTCGACCGTCTGATATGACGCTGAAGCTAGTGAACCTCGTCCTTGGGGCAGTCGCGAATGTCAGCGGCACCGCCGTATCTGACGATGGAGGTGTCGGCGACGGGAAAAAAATGCCCCGAAACGCTCAATGTCGGGCGCAGTTGAACCGGAGGGCACGCCGCCCATCGAGTAGGTCAGACGGTCAGCCCTACCGCGGTGTCACTGCTCCACTGCACTTCTCACCACCTCCGGCCGTCGAGAATGGACTCTGAGGACGTCGGAGACGGCGTCGGGCAAGTCCGTGGCGACGCCGTACGCGCCGAGGCGCCGACCCGCTAACCCGTGCAGGTGAGCGCTCAAGGCCGCCGCCGATAGTGGTTGGTGGCCTCGGGCGAGAGCGGCACCGATCATTCCAGCGAGGACGTCGCCGGTTCCCGCCGTTGCGAGGTTGCTGGTGCCGGAGCGAACGATTCGAAGATTCCCCTGAGGCGAGCTGATGATCGTCGTTGGTCCCTTCAGCAGGATGACACAACCGGTTGTCGCTGCGAGAGCCCGCACGGCGTCGATGCACCGGCTTCCCAACGAAGTACCACTCAGACGTTCGAATTCTTTGCGGTGCGGGGTCAGGACCCATTCTTGGCCGCGCGAGAGTTCAACGGTCTCACTCGCGAGGGCGTCGGCGTCGAGCACCGCCGACATGGCGATATCCGTGAGGCGATCTTTTAACCACTGCGATGATTCGAGCCCCAAGCCCGGACCTGCGACCACGCTGCGGCTTCGGGGGTCGACGAGTGGTCCAGTGAAGCGCACGACCTCGGGAGGTAGGTGCACCAACTTCGCGATCTTGCCACGACTTTGCAGGCGGACCATGGACGCTCCCGCACTCAGGGCGCCGGCACAGACGAAGTCTGCGGCACCCGGCATACGAGCCGAGCCGGCGAGCACGCTCACGGCGTGCGTCCACTTGTGGTCGTCGCGACCGTGAACAACGAAGTCCTGAAGATCGGCGTCGACGATTAGGGCGTCGTCGCTCGGTGCCTCGATACCGAGTCCGGCGTAACGAATCTCACCCACGAGTGCCGTGGCATCGCCGTCGACGTGGGCGTATTTCAGGGCTCCGAGAGCGAGCGTCACGTCCGCCACCAATGGGTGACCAAGGACGGCCCCGGTATCGGCGTCCACGCCCGAGGGAAGATCTACGGCGAGAACAAGGGTGCCCGGCGTGACGGAGGGCGCGTCGTAGGGACGACTACAACCTAGGCCGAACGCGGCGTCGATCACGAGGTCAAATCCGCTCAGAGCTCGTGGTTGTTCGTTTACGGCGATGAGGTCGACCTTGGCACCTCGACCTCGCAGCAACGTCGCCGCCACGCGACCATCCGCGCCGTTGAGTCCGGGACCGGCCACGACGCAAATGCGTTTGCCGTAGCACCCGCCGAGGAGTTTGCGGGCCTCTGCGGCGACTGCACCGCCGGCAGCCTGCACGAGAGCGTCGCCCCCCACAATGGCCACGGCCTTGGCGTCGCACTCTCGCATGACTGCAGAAGTGACGAGAGGAATCAACTTTCTTCCCCTCGGAAGTGGTGCTCGCTCTGAGGCGACGTCGAGTGTCGAGAATTTGTTCGCACTGCACCCAAGTTAGCCACGCTGCGCACGAGCGCAACTGCGTCACTCAAAGTGCCAGTGCGGACATGTAGTTGGTGGAAAGTAGTGGCCTTGGCACGATGTACATGTCTCGTCCGCCGAGGAGGCTGACTTGCTCACTAGTGGGGTCTAGAGCGTAACGGTAGGTCTGGTTAAGGGTGGCTGGCGTCGTCGTTTTGGATTGCTCAAGAACGGCCTTGGTCATAAGGTCAGTTTGGACCCCGCTTGTGACATTAGCCTTACTCCTTCACCAACGGAGCTTGCCCAGGTGGACTCTCTCAAGGTATTCACAGGCAACCAGCAATCAACTTTCACAATGTGACGGTGGTTGTAATCCTTTTGACAGGCGTTTCAGAAATTCGATTCGTAGCGTGGATTTGTAACGCAACTCCAATGAATCGAGGAATGATGTTGACACATACCAATAAGGCATTTCGATACGGTGCCATCGCTGCACTGAGTCTGGCGAGTGTCTTCGCCTCCTCGGCGGTTGCGATGGCGAGCCCCGTAGCAAACGCCACTGCTAAAGCCGATCTGGTCGTTCAGGGAACCGTAACGGTGCTGACGCCATCGACCGGCACGCCGACGTCGTTGACGATCCAACCACATAATCCCAATGCACCTACTGAGAACATTCTCTTGAGCGCTACCACGATCTACAAGCAGGCGGGTGCCAACGTGACGGTTGCGGCTCTCGCACTTGGTGAGCCCGTTCAGATTGCCCTGACCGGCAGTCCGGCAACAGCGCAAATATTGCGGATTTTGTCCCCAGAGCCCATTTTCGTGGGCGGCACAGTCACGGCGCTATCGCCATCGACCGGCACGCCGACCTCGGTGACCATCCAGCCGCGCGACCTCAAGAAGCCGACTGTGAACATTGACCTCGGGACTAGCACCCTGTACTACCTGGGTGGAAAGATCACCCCGGTGACGTCGTTGATGGTGGGCTCACAAGTCGAGCTTGAAGCGACGGGTAACCCCGCGACGGCAACCGTTGTGGAGATCGCCGTTCCCAAGCCCGTCGTTATTGACGGCACGGTCACGGCGCTATCGCCATCGACCGGCACGCCGACCTCGGTGACCATCCTGCCCTACTTCAACCACGCGGTGGCGCTCAGCGTTGACCTCGGTTCGAGCACTGTGTACAGGCAGTCGGGCGCCGTTGTGACGGTGGCTGACCTCCTCGTTGGCTCCAAGGTCGAAGTGGTCGCCAGTGGCAACCCCTTGACCGCGAGCACAGTGCGCATCGCGGTTCCCAAGCCCGTCATTATCGAGGGCATGGTAACCGAACTAAATCCTTCCAGCGGTACACCGACATCGGTGACCATTGAGCCGGGCCACTTCAAGGCGCCGGTCACGGTGGAACTCGGTTCGAGCACGGTGTACTACCAGCTCAAGGCCGTCACCACGGTTGCGGCGCTGTTGGTGGGTTCGTACGTTGACGTCAGCGCCAGTGGTAACCCACTGGTCGCGAGCGCAGTGCACATCTCAGCTCCGTTGGCCGATATCACCATCGGCAGCGTCATAAGTGTCACCAACGCGCAACTGATCGTGCAGCCGGAGACCGCGGGTTCCTTGCCCGTCACCTTCGCGCTGACCGACACCACGACGTACTTTGCGGGTCGCAAGATCTCGACCATTGCTGAGATCAACGTTGGTGACGTCGTGCGCGTGGCGGCCGCGCCGTCGGCTTCGTTGACCGCAGTCTTCGTGACGGTGCGCAACATGGTCATCGTCGGCCGGGTCACCAGCGTCGTGGGCGACGTCATCTCGGTAACGGGCTTCTACGGTAGCCCCTTGACCATTGACGTCACCTCATCGACCGTCTACCGGTCGTGGGGCCGCAACTCGAGCCTCCGTTCCGTTCGGATCGGTGATTTGGTTGTGGGTCTCGGACCGGCGATATCGGGAGTTACCAATTCGGTGACTGCCACTAACGTCTGGATTGGAACGAGGGATAACTCCATCTACCACTACGCCTGGGTCCAGCACCAGGATCACGGAAGGCGCAACCACCGCTAAGCGGGCGCAAGGCGGTACCGAGAACGGCTACCGGGCAACCGAAAGGTTGCCCGGTAGCCTTGTCCGGTGCCAACCCTCAGTCACCGCATCCCCGACACGCCCTGGCGAGCGTCTGGCACGTGGGCGATTCGCCCGCGCATGGTGGCGCCGCTCGCCGGGGGGCTGAGCCTCTTTGGCTTCGGCGAAGGACTGCTGGTGGCGTCACACTGGGGGGCCACACCCTGGACGGTCTTCGCCCAGGGATTCGGTCATCGACTGGGAATCTCCCTCGGCTGGTCGACGCTAGTGATCTCGAGTGCGGTATTGCTGACCTGGTGGCCGCTGCGTGAGAAACCCGGATTCGGCACCATTGCCAACTTGATCGTCATTGCCTACGCCCTTGACGTCACTGCCGCCAACGTATCAACTCCGTCGAGCTGGATACTCAAGGCAGTTCTCATGGTGTCGGGAGTGGCCGCCATTGGTATTGGCAGCGCGCTCTACCTCACGACGGGCCTCGGACCGGGCCCGCGCGACGGGGTGATGACGAGTCTGCACCGCCGTCTAGGTATCAGCGTGGTCTACGTGCGTCTGAGCATCGAAGTCGTCGTGCTCATCATCGGCTGGTTGCTCGGGGGAGTGGTAGGTATCGGAACCGCCTTCTTCGCAGCCACCATTGGATTCAGTATCGGACTCAGTCTGAACGTCGTCGATCGGTTGGTCACGCGGAGAGGCGCATGATCGACTCGGCACATCTCTCGCAATTCTTCGTCGCCTCGATTCTCATCATCATGGTGCCTGGACCGAGTGTTCTGTTTACTCTGGCCCGTGGAGTGGCGTGGGGGCGTGGCACGGCGGTGCTGACGGCGCTCGGCAATAGCGTGGGCACGTTGCTGTTGTCACTCGTAGTGGCTTTCGGCCTCGGCCCGCTGTTATCGCATTCGAAGTCGTTTTCGGTCGTTCTGCAAATCGCCGGAGGTCTGTACTTGTTGTACCTAGGATCTGACGCCCTGCGCCATCGTCACGAGCACGCGCACGCCATGACCCAGCGCGAGGCGGTGCGACCCAATTTTGGCCGTACCGTCCGCCAGGGCTTCGTGGTCGGCGTTCTCAACCCCAAGTCACTGGTCTTCTTCGCGGCGGTGTTTCCCCACTTCGTTAATCGGGCCGAGGGCCGTATCACGGCCCAACTGGTGATTTTCGGAGTGATCTTCAGCGTCATGGCCTTTTGCAGCGACGGTACGTGGGGACTCATCGCCGGGACGGCGCGTGAGTGGCTCTCGGGTTCGCCGACTCGCCTAGTGGTATTGCGCTCCATCGGCGGAGGCGTGATGTGCGCGCTCGGAGTCCTGATTGTGGTGTCGGCGCTGGCGACCTAGGACGTCGGACTGGCCGACAGGTGTCGCTTCCTACACTGCAGGGGACGAAGGAGTCGCGATGAGTATGCACGGGGGCGCCATGGGGCGCGGTGGTCGCGCGGGGATGATGTCGATGCGCCGCAACCGCGACATCCTCGAACACCGAATTAAGCCCGGCACGCTGCCGAGAATGTTGACCTACGCCCGGGTTTACCGCACGATGATCAGTATCTTCTTGGTCGCCGTCGTTCTTGATTCGGTTGTGAGTTCGGTGTCGCCGTTGGTGTTGCGCGCCATTATCGACACCGGTATCAAGCAGAAACGCGAGGGCCTGGTGATCGGCCTGGCGTCGCTGATTGCGGTACTCGCGCTCATTGACGCCGGTTTATCGCTCTTCGAGCGCCGGGCGTCCGCAGTGATCGGGGAGAGCCTCATCTTTGATCTGCGCGCCAAGGTGTACGGCCACATTCAAGAGATGCCGATTGCCTTCTTCTCACGAACTCAGACCGGGGCGCTGATTAGTCGGCTCAATAATGACGTCATCGGGGCTCAGCAGGCTTTCACGGACCTCTTCTCCAACGTGGTGGGCAACGCGGTGCTGCTAACGATCATCTTGGGCGTGATGTTTTTCCTGAGTTGGCAAATCACTCTGGTCGCCCTGTTGCTGTTACCAGTTTTCCTCCTGCCCGCTCGACGGGTTGGGCGACGACTCGGGACGTTGTTTCAGCGTGGCATGGAACTCAACGCCGAAATGAACATGGTAATGAGCGAACGCTTTAACGTCGCGGGCGCCATGGTGGTCAAGCTCTTCGGTCGTCCTCGTGACGAATTGGACTACTTTGAATCGCGCGCCGGACAAGTACGTGACATCGGCATCCGTCAGGCCACCTACCAACGTTTCTTCTTCGTCGCTCTGTCCTTGACGGCGTCGCTCGCCACGGCCTTCGCCTACGGCTTCGGTGGGGTGGCCGTACTCCACGGTGCACTGGCCGTCGGCACGTTGTTCGCACTCACGCTCTATTTGGCTCGTTTGTACGGACCGTTGACGCAGTTGTCGAATCTCAACATCGACTACATGTCCGCCATGGTCAGTTTCGAGCGCCTCTTCGAGGTGCTCGACCTCGAACCCATGATCAAAGAATCCCCCGACGCGGTGAGTATTCCCACTGGCCCCGCGACATTGCGTTTTGACCACGTGGACTTCGAGTATCCGGGGGCCGAGGAAGTGTCACTGGCCTCTCTCGAAGCGGTGGCGGTGTTGGAGAGAGTCAAGCGAACGCCGGTGCTGCACGACGTGAGCTTCGAGGTCGATCCCGGTACGATGACGGCCCTGGTGGGTCCCTCGGGAGCCGGCAAGACGACCATGTCGCTACTGGTCTCGCGACTGTACGACGTGACGAGTGGTTCGGTCACCATCAACGGCGTCGATTTGCGAGAAGCCACCACGGCGTCACTGAATGCGACGGTCGGCGTCGTCACTCAGGACCCTCATCTTTTTCACGACACGATTCGCGCCAATCTGTTGTTCGCCCGACCAGCAGCCAGTGACGAGGAGATCCACGCCGCTCTGGTGGCCGCGCAGATCGCACCACTCGTGGCCAGCCTGCCCCTGGGCCTCGACACGGTGGTGGGCGAGCGCGGTTATCGCTTGAGCGGCGGTGAGAAGCAGCGCGTCGCCCTCGCGCGGCTCCTCTTGAAGGCGCCGCACCTGGTGGTCCTCGACGAAGCGACGGCGCACCTCGACAACGAGAGCGAGGCGGCGGTGCAACGTGCCCTCGACCAGACGATGGCCGAGCGTACTTCGCTGGTGATTGCTCATCGTCTCTCGACAATCCGCAACGCCGATCAGATTCTCGTTATCAACGACGGACGAATTGTGCAACGCGGCACCCACGAGGAACTCCTCGGGATTGGCGGCCTGTACCGAGCCCTCTACGAGACGCAGTTCGCTTCGCAGGCCTCAACCCATGGAATGAGCACCGCCGTCGACGTGGATCACCGACGCGGTGGTCCCACGCAACAGGGGTGAGAGCATCGCGACGGCGGCGTCGGCAATTGCGCCCGAGTCATCGACGTCCCAGCCTAAGGGAGCGCGTTCGGCCCAGGTGTCTTCAAAGACCTGGAAGCCCGGGATGGACTTGGCCGCCACGGTGCGAATGGGACCGGCGGCGAGCATATTGACGCGGATCTTGTCGGGTCCGACCTCGCGAGCGAGGTAGCGGCCCAGGGATTCCAGCCCGGCCTTCATGACGCCCATCCAGTCGTACAGGGGATAGGCGCGGGTGGCGTCGAAGTCCAGGGCGATCACCGACGCCCCGCCCAGGGCAACGCTCTTTTGCAGCAGCGGCCGAAATGCTCCGACGAGGGCACTGAGCGAATAGGTCGAAATCTGCATCGCCGTGGCAACGTCCTCAAAGGGGGCGACGAACATTCCGTTGCCCAGACAACTCTGAGGGGCGTAGCCGATTGCGTGGACCAAGCCGTCGAGACGTCCGAATCGGTTCTGCACCTCATTCACCGCCGCGGCGATCTGTCCGGGGTCAGTGACGTCGAGTTCGATTACTTCACCGACGTCGCCGAGCTTGCGCGCCGTGCGCCTCGTCAGCGACGTGCCCCGGCCTGCTCCGGTCAGAGCGATAGTCGCGCCCTCTTCCAGGGCCCGCCGGGCGATGCCAAATGCCAGTGAATCGTCGGTGAGGACGCCGGTAATCAAGATACGGTGATTGGTCAGTATTGCCATCTTGTTAGCGTACTGAAGTTACACATTCGAAAGGGTATGGCCATGAGCACCGTCGGCATTTTGGGAGGAACCGGTCCCGCCGGACGAGGAGTCGCGGTCCGATTGGCCAGTGCCGGCTACGACGTGGTGCTGGGCTCGCGCGACGCCGAACGTGCGGCGCTGGTCGCCGCCGGACTGATCTCGCGCGGCACGGGTTCGGTGAGTGGAGCCTCCAATGACGAAGCGGCCGGTTGCGCCGTAGTAGTTGTGGCGACGCCCTGGGACTCCGCCGTCGCCACCGTCAGTTCGCTGAAGGAGGCTCTGGCTGGCAAAGTCGTGGTGTCGATGGTCAACGCCCTCGTGCGCGAGGGCCGCGAACTGGTACCTTTTTATCCGCCGCGCGGTGCCATGGCGGCCCAGATTGCCTTCGCCCTGCCGACGTCGATGGTGGTGGGAGCCTTTCACCACTTGCCCGCTGCGGAGATGGTCAATCTCGACAGCGACCTTGATGCCGACGTCGTGATCTTCTCCGACCACGCCGCCGCGCGAGAGAGCGTCGCCAAGATGGTGAACGCGATGCCGGGCCTTCGCGCCGTCGTGGCGGGCTCGATGTCTCTGGCGAGCGCCATCGAGGCGTTTACGGCCGTGTGCATCTCAATCAACATCCGCCACAAGGCGCACAGCTACGTCAAGTTGGCCGGACTTTCTCACTGATGCACCTCTACGACTCCGCTCGTCGAGGCGTCTTCGCCATGGAACCGGGACCGGTGGTGTCGTTGTATAGCTGTGGTATTACGCCCTACGACGCGGCGCACATGGGCCACGCCTTCGTCTACTTGACCTTTGATGTTCTCCAACGTCGATTGCGCGACGCTGGCTACGAAACGCGCTGTGTGCGCAACGTCACCGATGTGGATGACGACATACTGCGTAAAGCGCGCCAACTCGGCGTGAACTACCTCGATCTCGCGGCGCGCGAGATGGCCAAGTTCGAGCGCGACATGCGACTCATCAACCTGATGCCCGTGTACTCCGAGCCGAGGGCCACCGGGGCGATTCCCGAGATCTTGACGATGATCGGCGACTTGTTCGAATCGGGTCACGCCTACCTGGTCGACGGTTGGGTCTATTTCGAGGCGTCGACCTTCGAGCGATTCGGTCAGGTGAGCCACGAGGACCGCGCGTCGATGCTCGAATTGGCCGCGCTACAAGGAGGTAGTCCCGACGACCCTCGAAAGCGTGACCCGCTCGATTTTGTCTTGTGGCAACCGTCGCTCGAGGATGAGCCGGCGTGGGAGTCGCGTTGGGGGGCGGGACGTCCTGGTTGGCATATTGAGTGTTCGGCCCTGGCGCGCCGGGAGCTCGGCGAAACTCTCGACGTACACGGGGGAGGTCGCGATCTTGCGTTTCCCCATCACGAATGCGAGGCCGCGCAGAGCGAAAGCGTGACACTCAAACCCTTCGTGCGCCACTGGCTCCACGTGGGCCTAGTCGCACTCAACGGCGTCAAGATGTCCAAGTCCCTCGGCAACTTGGTCTTCGTGTCGGATCTGGCCCAGCGCGCCGAGCCGTCCGCGGTGCGACTGGCCATGCTCGACCAGCACTACCGCAGCGACTGGGAGTGGCGCGAGGAATTGCTCTCGGGTGCGCAGTCACGCTTGGCCACGTGGCGTTCGACCCTGAGTGGCCGGCCCAGTTCGGTATTGCACGATGTGCGCGACGCCCTCGACGATGACCTCAACACCTGCGCGGCCCTCGCGGCGGTCGACGCAGCGGCGCACGCGGGAGCGACGGTCGCCCCGGCCGCCGCGCTCCTCGGCATTACGCTGTAACCGAGGAAAGGCAACATGTCGGCAATCAAGGTTCAACTCCCAGACGGCAGTACCCGCTCGCTCGAGGAGGGCTCGAACGCCCGCGACCTCGCCGGGGCTATCGGCTCTCGCCTGGCCAAGGACGCACTGGCGGCTCAGGTGAATGGCGAACTCACGGATCTCACGCGACCCCTCGAGAACGGCGACGTGGTCGCGATAGTGACTCCGGCCAGCGACTTGGGGCGCGACGTGCTGCGCCATTCGACGGCCCACGTGCTCGCCCAGGCTGTAGTGCGCCTGTGGCCCGGGGCGTACTACGCCATTGGACCGTCAATTCGCGACGGCTTTTATTATGACTTCGAATTGCCCCACGGCGCGCGATTCTCCGACGACGACCTGGGACGAATCGAAGACGAAATGCGCTCCATCGTCGCCGAGGACCAGCCATTTCTGCGCTCGGAGTACTCCATTGACGAGGGCCTTCAATTGTTTAAGGATCAACCGTTCAAGGTGGAGATCATCTCGGGCGTTGGCAGTGGCGCTAACCCTGAGGACGCCACTGAGGTGGGTGGCTCGGTGGTCTCGACGTATTCCAATACTCCTGAATTCCAGGACCTGTGCCGAGGGCCGCACGTGCCCTCGACGAAGCGACTCGGTCACTTCAGGTTGATGCGCGTCGCGGGAGCGTACTGGCGCGGTGATGAGAAGCGTCCTCAGTTGCAGCGCATCTACGGTACGGCGTGGGAGTCCAAGGAAGCTCTCAGCGCCCATCTCACCCAACTCGATGAAGCGGAGAAACGCGATCATCGGCGCCTCGGTCAAGAGTTGGACCTCTTCTCCTTCCCCTCCGAACTCGGACCGGGCCTCGCGGTGTTTCACCCTCGTGGTGGCACCGTGCGACGAGTCATGGAGGAGTACTCGAGGACGCGCCACGTGGCGGGCGGGTACGAATTCGTCAACACTCCGCACATCACCAAGGCCGAACTCTTCGAGACGTCGGGTCATTTGGATTGGTACGCCGAGAGCATGTATCCACCAATGGACCTCGACGACGGCCAGCAGTACTACCTGAAGCCGATGAACTGCCCATTCCATGTCCTCATCTTCAAGGCTCGTCAACGCTCGTATCGCGAACTGCCACTTCGCATGTTCGAGTTCGGCACGGTCTATCGCTACGAGAAATCCGGCGCGGTGCACGGCCTCACGCGAGTACGCGGGATGACCCAAGATGATGCGCACATCTTTTGCACGCGCGAACAGATGGCCCAGGAGTTAGCCGACTTGCTGGACTTCGTCTTGGGCTTGCTACGTGATTTCGGCCTCAATGACTTCTACCTGGAACTTTCGACGCGTCCCGATGTGAAGTCCGTGGGCAGCGACGACGAGTGGAATGAGGCCGAGACGACGTTGGCGGACGTGGCGCGCGGTGCTGGGCTAGATCTGCTAATCGACGTCGGCGGCGGCGCGTTCTACGGTCCCAAGATCTCGGTCGAGGCACGCGACGCCATCGGGCGCACGCACCAACTCTCGACCATTCAGCTGGACTTTCAGACTCCCCAGCGCTTTGAGGCGAGCTACATCGCCGCCGACAACGCACGTCATCGTCCAATCATGATTCACCGCGCGCTCTTCGGTTCAGTGGAGCGATTCATGGCGATTTTGATCGAGCACTATGCCGGCAATTTGCCCACGTGGATGAGTCCCGAACAGGTCAAGGTACTCGGCGTGCGCGACGATCACGACAGCTGCGCCCACGACGTGGCGGCTGCGCTTCGTCTCGACGGGGTGCGCGTCAGCGTCGACGAGGCCAATGAACCCCTCGGTGCGCGAATCCGCCGCGCCAAGATGGAGAAGGTGCCCTATATTTTGGTGGTGGGCGATGAGGACGTCGTGTCGCACACGGTGGGCGTCAACGCGCGCGGCGCCAATGACCCCGAACGCGGGGTGAGCGTTGAGGACTTCCGCGCTCGATTGCGCGCCGAGATAGCTACTCACGGATCGCCGGAGCTCGCGCGTGCCACTTGAGCGCTTCGCGGCGTCGTGGCGAGAGGCGTACGTCACGAGTCCCGACGCGGCGTCGCACGCCAACGACGACGGCGCCTGCGTCTTTTGTGCGCTCGCTGTTCTGGAACCATCGTCGGATTCAGGAGTGCTCTGGCGTGACGAGTTGAGTTTTGTCACTCTCAACGCCTTTCCCTATGGTTCTGGTCACCTGCTCATCTTGCCCCAGCGCCACGTGGGAACGCTCCTCGAGTTAAGTGACGAGGAGTACGCGAGTTACTTTCTCGCTCTACGGCGCACTGTTCAAGCTCTTGAGGCGGCCTACCACGCCGACGGACTCAACGTCGGTATGAACCTGGGTCAGGCCGCAGGAGCGGGTATCCCCAAGCACTTGCACGGCCACGCGTTGCCGCGCTGGAACGGTGATACGAATTTCATGAGTACGATTGCCGAAACGCGCGTCCTGCCCGAGTCCCTGGCGTCCACGTGGCAAAAGGTCGTAGTTCACTTCGATAATTAGGGTGGCAAAATGCCCCCGGTAGACTTCGCGCAAGGACCTTGGGAGATCGATGTTCGACGGAAAGTTCCGCCAATCAGTTGACGCCGCCACCGCCCCCGTGGGTCGGTGGTTGGTTCGCGCCGGCTTTTCTGCCGATGTACTCACGGCGTCGGGACTGCTCTTCGCTTGTGTAACGGCGTGGTGCATCGCCGAGGGCTACTTCTTCGTCGCGATCGTCCTCTTGGCCTTCACGGGTGCGCACGACCTGCTCGACGGAGCGGTTGCCAAGGCCTCACAACGCGCGAGCCAACGCGGCAGTTTCTTTGACTCGGTCGTCGACCGGGTTTCGGACGCCGCCTTGTTGGGCGGCGTCGCCTTTTACATTGAGCGTCATCACCCCGGTGAGTTGGTGCTGATGCCCTTTGGTCTGTTGACGACGTTCTTCCTGATTTCCTACCAGCGCTCCAAGGCGGAGAGCCTGGGCCTCGCCGCCAAGGGTGGACTCATGGAGCGTGCCGAGCGTCTGGTACTACTCGGGATAGCTCTGCTATCGCACGCGATCTTCGTGCCGGTGCTGTGGGTGATGTTGGTGCTGACCTCGCTCACCGCGATGGGTCGCTTCTGGCGCGTGTGGCAGATCGCTGCACGTCCCGCACCGCGCACGGTGATCGAACGCACCCGGCGCACGCACGTACGCCGCCCACGACGTCTCAGCCGTTCATCGCGCCACTAGGCCGTGAAACCACGCGCGCGCGTCGCCCTGTTCAAGTTGGCCGGAGCGTTTCTCGAATTCCTGCCCGAGCGAATTGACGTCGGTTTGGGCCAACGACTCGGTATCACCCTCGGTCTCAGGTCGGCGCGGCGCGCGAACCTCGAAAGGAACCTCGCTCGCGTCCTGGCTGGTCCTTCGTTACCGCCGGAACCGCAATTACTCAAACGCTACGTTCGTCGCGGTTTCGCCAACTACGGGCAGTACTGGGCGGAAGGAGCGAAACTGCCCGGGTTGTCCCCGCACACGATCACGTCGCGCTTCATCATCGGTGAAGGCCGCGAGTACCTCGACGATGCTTTTGCCCAGGGTCGCGGAGTGGTCATCGCGCTACCGCACATCGGTTCGTGGGAATGGGGAGGATCCTTCCTCGCGTCCCTGGGCATGCCGATGACGGCCATCGCCGAGGAGCTCGAGCCGCCCGAACTCTTCGACTGGTTCAAGTCCAAGCGCGAGTCCATTGGTATTCACATCGAAGGCCTCAACGCCGAGGCCAGTACCAAATTGCTCAATGTTCTAAAGAGCGGGGGCGTGGTCGGGCTCCTCTGTGACCGCGACATCCAAGGCGGTGGTATCGACGTCGAGTTCTTCGGTGCTCGCGTCACTTTGCCGGGCGGACCGGCGACGCTCGCCCTGCGAACCGGAGCCGCCCTCGTGGTCGCCGCGTGCTACACGGGACCAGGGCGCGATCACTTCGCGGTCATCACGCCCCCCATTTGCGCCGAGCGCGAAGGACGACTACGCGATGACGTGACGAGAGTGACCCAACTGGTTGCCAATGAGCTCGAGGGCCTGATCCGGCGTGCGCCCGAGCAATGGCACGTGCTCGAGCCGCGATTCCAACAGTCGTGACGTCGACGCCAGAGATCCGCCGAGTCACATTGATTTCTCCCTACGCACTCAGTGTCTTTGGCGGAGTGCAAGAACAAGTCCTCTCGATGAGCCGTGAGCTCTCGCGCCGCGGCCACGAGGTCCAAATCATCGCGCCCGACGTCACTGACGTCACCCACTACGACACGCCCGCCCGCGTGGAGCGAGTGGGTCGGCTTCTGAGCGTGCCGGCGAACGGATCACGTGCGCCACTCACCCTCTCGGCACACGCCTCTCGCGTGGCCCTGGAACTGGTGACTGCGTTCTCTCCCGATGTGGTCCATTTTCACGAGCCCTTCGCTCCGCGAGTGGGTTGGCGAACGCTGCGGGCGCACGGTTACGCGTCGGTCGCGACGTTTCATCGCAGCGGCGAGGGTCTAGCGGTGTCGTTGGCGGCGCCCCTACTGCGCCGTTTGGCGACGAATCTTGACGTGTGCACCGCAGTGTCGGTCATGGCCGCTTCCACGGCACACGCGTCGTGCGGGGTCGTGCCGCGAGTGCTCTTCAACGGCTTTGAGACGCGACGCTTCGTTGAGTTCGCCCGAGAGCCCCAGGAGGTGACGACGCTCGTCGTAGTTGGCCGTCTCGAGGCGCGAAAGGGTGTGGCGACGGCGATAGCGGCACTACGAATCCACAACGACCGCCAGGAAAGACCGTGGAGATTGGTGGTGATCGGCGATGGTCCCCAACGGGCGTCGTTGGTTCAGGCGGCGGGCGTCGACGACGCGGTGAGGTTCTTGGGTTCGGTGTCCGACGAGGAGAAGCGTCGCTGGTATCGACGCGCCGATGTGGTGATTGCGCCAGCGACGCACGGGGAATCGTTCGGTTTGATTCTCCTCGAAGCCATGGCGAGTGAAACGCGAGTGGTGGCGAGCGGCATTCCGGGATATCGCGAAGCGGCGGGCACTCACGCGGTCCTGTTTGACGCTGGTCAAAGCGACGATTTGGAGCGTGCGATCGACGTGGCGCTCGCCAGCCGAGACGGGACCACTCTGGCGAGCGCTCGTGAGCACGCCGAAAATTGGTCGATGCGCCGTCTAGTGGACGACTACCTCGCTGTGTACCAGGCCGCTCGCGAGCAATTCGCGGTCCTAGGGTAAACTGCTTTCATGGCCACCCAGCAACGATCACGTTCACGGCGTACCACGTCGTCACGCCACAACGGTCCACGCCACGTCGAAGCGGTTCTCGACCCGAATTGGCAGAATCCCTACGCCCCCTCGGCGGGCGAACGCGAATCGCACCACCACGCCCTGCGAAGTTTCGCACTTCGGCGCAAGCGACCACGGATCATTCTCTTGAGTGTTCTCGTCGTGGCGCTGTTGGTCAGCACTCTCGCCTCTCCGTGGCTGGCGATTCTCGCGGTCATTCTCGCCGTCGCGGCGGTACTGGACGTCCGTCGTTCGATGAACACGTTCGAGCGACGAGGCTCAAATCTGGGCGCTGAGATGCTCACGGCCTTCGAAGTGGGCGGTACGCCCAAGGACCGTCAGCGACTCATCACCGTGCTGGACCGCTTAACCGCGACCTTCGGGGTCGACGCGGTCAGTGCCTTCATCATCGACGACGCTGGCTACAACGCGGCCCTCGCGCCGAACGGTTCAAGTTTCTCGTTCTTCGTGACCAGTTCATTGATGCGCGACTTTGAACTCATTGAACTCGAGGGGGTGGTGGCGCACTGCCTCGCACGCCAGCGTCTGGGCATCTTGGGTCGTGAGAGCGCTTCGGCGATGAGTAACGCCACCACCGAGTCGCGCCGAGCTCTTGCCGGTTCGGGACTGACGTACCGCGCCGACGAGGTCGCCGCCGCCGCGATTCGCTACCCGCTGGGACTCTCCGGGGCGTTGCGAAAATGTGCTCGCCAGGTGATACCGTCGACGTCCTTCTTCTCGTCAGCGACGTACGACCAATGGCGCTTCATCTGGTTCGACGTTTGGAGCGACCGCGCCACCGCAGACCTAGCCGACCTCGACGACGTGGAACTGCGCGCTCTCGCCCTCGAGGAATGGTAGCCACAGCCCTCTATTAGGCTGATGGGTATGAATTCAGCACTCACATCCTCGATCGTTGGTTCGGCCCTCGTGAAGCGCGGTCTCGCAGACATGCTGCGCGGCGGAGTCATTATGGACGTCGTCAACCCCGAGCAGGCGCGCATCGCCGAAGACGCGGGCGCGGTGGCGGTCATGGCCCTCGAGCGGGTGCCATCGGACATTCGACGTGATGGTGGGGTCGCTCGAATGAGCGACCCGCAGATGATTCAAGATATTCAGACGACGGTGACGATTCCGGTCATGGCCAAGGCCCGCATCGGCCACTTCGCCGAGGCGCAGATTCTCCAGGCCCTCGACGTCGACTACATCGACGAGTCCGAAGTGCTCACCCCAGCCGACGAGGAGAACCACATCGATAAGTGGGATTTCACCGTCCCCTTCGTATGTGGGGCCACCAACCTCGGAGAGGCTCTGCGCCGCATCGCCGAAGGGGCGTGCCTGATTCGTTCCAAGGGCGAGGCCGGCACCGGAAACGTCGTTGAAGCCGTGCGTCACCTACGCACCATCAACGCTCAGATGCGCCGACTCGCCAGCGCCGACGTTTCGGAGCTCTTCGCGCTCGCCAAGGATCTCCAGGCGCCAATTGCTCTCGTGCAGGAAGTTGCCGCGACGGGCAAGCTCCCGGTTCCTCTCTTCTGTGCCGGTGGCATCTCGACGCCCGCGGACGCCTCATTGGTCCTGCAGCTCGGTGCGGAGGCGGTCTTCGTGGGTTCGGGAATCTTCAAGAGCGAGGACCCCGAGCGTATGGCCAAGGCCATCGTCGAGGCCACCACGCACTTTGAAGACGCCGGTATCGTCGCTAAGGTGTCGACCGGTCTCGGTGCCGCGATGCGTGGTGCCGAAACGGCCACGCTGGAACAGCGTCTGGCCGATCGCGGTTGGTAGTGCGTCGCGTCGGGGTCCTGGCCCTGCAAGGTGATGTCCGCGAGCATTTCGCGACCCTGGAGAACCTGGGCGCCACTCCCGAGAAGGTTCGCCGCGTCACGGACCTCGACGGCCTCGATGGCCTGATCATCCCGGGAGGCGAGTCGACGACCATCAGCCATCTGCTCGTGACCTCGGGACTGCGCGAGCCGCTGCAGGATCTCATCAGCGGCGGTTTCCCGGTCTTTGGCACCTGCGCCGGACTGATCATGCTCGCCGATGAAGTCCTCGACGGTCGTAGCGACCAATGGAGCTTCGGAGCCCTGAACGTGTCGGTTCGCCGCAACGGCTACGGACGCCAAATCGCGAGTTTCGAAACTCCCATCGTTCTCGAGGGTCGAGGCACCGTTCTGGGGGTATTCATCCGGGCGCCACGAATACTGCGCTGGGGTAATGACGTCGAAGTAATCGCTTCGCACGATCACGGCGACGGCGAACATCCGGTTCTCGTTCGCCAGGACTCGGTGTGGGGCTGCTCGTTTCATCCCGAACTCACCAGTGACGTGCTGGTGCACGGCCTTTTCCTCGACGCTCTGCAAGAAGCGTTACGATAACTACGCCCCAAAACGGGCAGGAGGAACCATGTCCGGCCATTCGAAGTGGGCGACCACCAAGCACCGCAAGGGTGCCAAAGACAGTGCCCGCGCCAAAGTCTTCGCCAAGTTGATTCGCCAAGTGGAGGTCGCCGCGCGCGAAGGCGGGGGAGACCCCGCCACCAACGCCAGCCTTCGAACCATGTTTCAAAAAGCGCGAGAGGCGTCGGTGCCCATCGACACGATTGAGCGAGCCATCAAACGCGGCACCGGTGAGCTCGAGGGGGTGCGTTACGAGTCCATCTCGTACGAGGGATATGCACCACACGGAGTGGCGATCATCATCGAGACGCTGACCGACAATCGCAATCGCACGAGCGCCGAGATCAGGCACGTGTTGTCGAAAAACGGTGGCAACATCGCCGAACCCGGCGCTGTCTCGTGGCAGTTCGACCGCAAGGGCGTCATCGAGGTCAAGGGGCCCCTCGACGAGGACCAGCTCCTCGAGTGGGTACTCGAGGCGGGAGCGGAGAACTTCGCCGCCCAGGGTGACAACTTCATAGTTACGACCGATTCGACTGACGTCGGCACCGTACGCGACGCTCTCGAGGGGTTCGGACTCAGTATCCTGAGTGCCGAACTCACGCTCGTGCCTCAGAATGTGATTCCGGTCGAGAACGAATCCGAGGCCAAGAAAGTCTTGCGTTTGATGGACGCCATCGACGATCACGATGACGTACAGAACGTCTACGCCAACTTCGACATCTCCGACGACATCCTGGCGAACTTCGAGGAGTAATCCCTTGACCCGCCCCGCGGGCGCATTACAATCGAACACATGTTCGTACTCGGAATCGACCCTGGCCTGACTCGCTGCGGGTTCGGGCTGATCGAAGGGTCCTTTGAGGGTGTGGAGTCGTTTCGCGCCGTGCACGCCGGCGTCCTCGAGACGGACCCCGCTGCCGACGTCGAACTTCGCCTGGCCCAGATTCACCTCGACCTCGACACGTTGCTCGTCGAACTCGCGCCCGACGCCGTGGTGGTGGAGCGGGTGTTCTTTCAGCGCAATGCCAAGACGGCGATTCCCGTGGCGCAGGCGAGTGGTGTTGCCGTGGCCCTGGCGGGAGCGAAGGGCCTGACGGTTCGACAATTCACCGCCCAGCAGGTCAAGTTGGCCGTGACGGGATACGGAGCCGCATCAAAGGCCCAGGTGCAGTCGATGGTGGCCAAGCTTTGTGGACTGCGCGAGGTCCCCGAACCCGCCGACGCCGCCGACGCTCTCGGCCTGGCAATCACCTATTTCATGACCGAGCGTATCGAGCGCCGCTACTCGGTGGCCACGACATGATTGGATGGCTACGTGGAAGGGTTCTCACTCTTCACCCGTCGGGTTCACTCGTCCTTGACGTCAACGGAGTGGGTTACGAGGTAAACCTCGCCTCGGGTGAGGAACTGCGGGTGGGCGACGACGTGGAACTTTTTGTGCACACGGTCGTGCGATCCGACGCCATCGTGCTCTATGGTTTTCGCTCCCTCGACGACCGAGAGTTCTTTTCGACGCTGCTCGTCACACCGGGGGTTGGTCCTTCGACGGCCCTGGCCGCTCTACGTACGATGCCCACGGCCGAGCTGCGACTGGCCATCGAGAACAGTGATGTGAAGCGCGTTGCCCAGATTCCCGGGATTGGTAACAAGACGGCGAGCCGTATCGTCCTGGAACTCAAAGGAAAGCTCGTGGAGGAACCAACCAAGGAGACGTCGTATCTCGGCCCTCGCGCCAGCGACATCGAAGAGGCACTGCGGTCCTTGGGTTACGCCCAGAGTGAAATTCGCGAAGCCCTGGAGGGCGTGACCCTCCCCGAAGACGAATCCTCGGCGCTGCGCAGCGCCCTGCAACTTCTGGGACGACGATGACCCGTCGCGACGCGGACATGACGTCACTCGATGAGGACAACGTCAACGTCGTGACCCCGACCGCCTCGGAGGGCGACCGCAACGCTGACGTGACGCTTCGCCCGAGCACCCTGGCCGACTTTGTGGGACAGCGCGAACTGGTTGGTCATTTAGAAATTGTGTTGGGATCAGCGAGGACACGACGACAGAGTTCGGACCACTTGCTGTTCGCCGGTCCGCCGGGACTGGGTAAAACGTCCTTGGCGAGCATTGTGGCCCACGAGATGGGATCCGGACTGCGCGTGACGTCGGGTCCCGTGTTAGCCCGGCCCGGCGACCTGGTGGCGCTATTGACTGATCTGCAAGAAGGCGAGGTGCTGTTCATCGACGAGATACATCGCCTGTCACGGACCGTCGAGGAGGTTCTGTATCCGGCGATGGAGGACCGTCGCCTTGACGTGATGATTGGTCGAGGTCCTTCGGCGAGGTCGATTCGACTCGACCTGCCCCATTTCACCCTGGTGGGTGCCACGACGAGGACCGGACTCGTGGCTGCTCCCTTACGGGACCGCTTTGGCTTCGTGGGCCAACTTGACCTGTACGAGGTCGACGAGTTGCGCCAGATCGTGACAAGGTCGGCCGGCTTACTCGACGTGGCGCTCTCGGGCGACGCCGCCGGGATCATCGCCCAGCGCTCGAGGGGTACTCCGCGCATTGCTAATCGACTGCTTCGCCGAGTTCGTGACGTCGCTTCGGTGCGAGCACGCGATGTGGTGAGCGAGGTGTTGGCGGCGCAGGCTCTCGACCTTTTCGGGGTGGATGGCTTCGGTCTCGACAAGATTGACCGACGAATCCTGGGGCTATTGTGCGGCCAATTCGCCAACCTGCCGGTGGGGCTGACGACCTTGTCGCACGCCTGTGGCGAAGAGCCGGCGACGATTGAAGACGCCTACGAGCCTTACCTGTTGCGAGAGGGTTTTCTCATTCGAACGCCCCGGGGACGGGTGGCGACCGACAAGGCTTTCACCCATCTACAGATTCGCCGAGCGGGCGGCGGACTGGTCTAGGCCTGGTGCGGCGAGCGACTAGGGTTTCTTTGGTCTAATGACGGAGGAATATTCCATGTTGGTTGCAGCGACCGCCGCGAAGAGTTCAAGTAGTAGCGCCTTTTTTCTTATCATCATCGTCGTCTACGCGGTGATCTACTTCGCATTTATTCGCCCGCGCTCGCGCAAGGCGAAAGCCGCGCGTCACCAGTCAAAGCAAGTCGAGGTGGGCGAGCGCGCTCGCACCATCGGCGGACTGATCGGAACGATCATCAGTCGTACTGACGAGGCGGTGACCCTGCGTACCGCCAGCGGCGTCGAACTCGACTTCATTCCTTCGGCTATCGCGGGACGCATTGACCCAGTTCCCGCCTCCACCGATGACGACGAGACGACGGACCACGACCACGATGACGATCACGAGGAGCCCTCACACGAGGGTGATGACAAGTAATGGCGGCTCCCGCGGCCTCGCGTAAGTCGCTCATCGTCAGTTTGATCCTGACGATCGTGATTGGGTTCGGTTCACTCGCGACCACGCTGTCGCTCGGTTGGGGACCCAAACTCGGTCTTGACCTCGCCGGAGGACTCTCCGTGGTCTACAAGCCGACGACGACCGCGTCGTCCGCCGACATGAACGAAGTCGTGACGATTCTGAGCAACCGTGTCAACGGGCTCGGGGTGTCCGGGGCGACGGTGAACCTACAGGGCAAGAACGTTGTCGTGTCGGTGCCGGGCGTCTCAGATGGTCGTGCGGTACTGAGGGCTGTTGGTCAGACGGCGCAGTTGTTTTTTCGACCTGTGTTGTGTCAGGTGGCCCCCGCCTCAAAGTCCGCCAAACCTATCGGGACGGCCACGATGCCCTCGTGTGGTGCCTCGTACGCGATGACCGAAGCTAATTTGGCGGTCACTCCCGACTCCTCCTCCTCCGCTGGTTACACGAATAACACCCCCGGCGTCGATCCGAGTTTTGCCAACATCGCGACGACGAAGCCGGCCCTCGACGTCGGTAAGAACTACGTCATCTTGCCGACGTTGGGCCAGTCCGCATCGATCCGTTACCTGCTGGGTCCCGAACAATTGACGGGCCAGGCCATTGGCAAGGCCTTCGCCACTCAGGACACCCTGGGTGAATGGGTCGTGAGTTACACCCTCACCGGTTCGGGTAGCCCGGCATGGGACACGGTCGCCAAGAACAACTTCCACCAACAAGTCGCCATTGAACTCGACGGTGTCATCCAATCCGCACCACTGATTCTACCGGGTTCGACTACCTTCACGAGCTTCCAAGGTCAGGGACAAATCTCGGGCAGCTTCACCGAGAATTCGGCCAAGAACCTCGCTATTGCCATGGAATTTGGTGCGCTGCCGGTGCGTCTGCAGGCCCTCACCACTGAAACCGTGTCGCCGACCCTCGGCCATAGCGCCCTCGTGGCCGGACTCGGAGCGGGGCTCGCGGGATTAGCGCTGGTTCTGCTGTACGTCATCCTCTACTACCGCGCCTTAGGTCTGGTCATCCTGTTCGGACTCGCAGTAACCGCGGCGCTGCTGTGGGCCATCATCTCGGCTCTGGGTCACACGGCGTACGCGCCGAGCTTCAACCTGGCGGGGGTCACGGGACTCATTGTGTCCATTGGTATCACGGTGGACAGTTACATCGTGTATTTCGAACGATTAAAGGACGAGGCCAGAGCGGGCCGGTCGGTTCGCAGTTCGGTGGACCGCGGATTCAAGTCCGCGTGGCGAACGGTGCTGGCGGCCGACACCGTGAGTTTGCTCGCCGCGGTTCTGCTCTACTTGATCGCCGTCGGTGACGTGCGCGGCTTCGCCTTCTTCCTGGGTCTGTCGACGTTGATGGATGTTTTCATTACGTGGTACTTCACGCGTCCGCTGGTGATCCTGCTCGGGCGTCGCAACAGCCAGAGCACCTCGGCGTTGTCGATGGCCGCCGGAATGAACGCCGGAGGCGCCAATGAGTGAGACACCCGTGACTGACATTGACACCAGCGCGAAGACACCGGGGCGTTTTGGCCGCCTCTACCAGGGCCTCACCACGATTGACTTCGTCGGTCGTCGCAAGATCTGGTTCACCGCGTCGCTCGTCGTGATTCTCATTGGCATCGGTTCTTTGGGTGTGCGCGGCTTCAACCTCGGCATTGATTTTAAGGGCGGCAGCTCGTGGGAAGTGCAGGCGCCGCACTCGTCGATCTCGGCGATGACAACGGCGGTTGAGGGTGCGGGACTCTCCAATCCCACGGTGGAGAAACTCGGTTCAAAGACCTATGAGGTGACCGCCGACCTCAATAGCGATTCAATTACTGTCCAAACCAACATCACCAACGCCGTGGTGACGGTCATGGCCAAGGAAGCGGGCGTTCCCTCGAACGATGTGTCGACGGCCAGCGTCGGGCCGACGTGGGGTGGGCAGGTCACGAATCGAGCCCTCGAAGCACTCATCATCTTCTTCCTGGCCGTCGTTCTGTACATTTCGATCCGTTTCGAACCCAAGATGGCCGCGGCGGCGTTCATCGCCATGATCCACGACCTCTTGGTGACGGTCGGGGTCTTTTCGCTCTTCGGCTTTCAGATCACCCCGGACACGGTCATCGCCGTCTTGACCATTCTCGGCTATTCGCTCTACGACACGGTCGTTGTCTTTGACCGCGTCCGCGACAATTCCAGTGGCCCCAACGCCATCTTGAAGAGCGGTGCAGTCACCTACGGCGAAATGGTGAACCTGTCGATGAACCAGACACTGGCGCGTTCGATCAACACGTCGCTGGTAGCTATTTTGCCGGTGCTCGCGGTTTTGCTCGTGGGTGCGGACCTCTTGGGTGCGACGACGTTGCAGAACTACGGACTCGCCCTCTTCGTGGGTCTCATGAGTGGTGCGTACTCCTCGATTTTCATCGCCAGCCCGCTGTTGGCGTGGATGAAGGAACGCGAGCCACGCTACAAGGAACTGGCCGATCGCGTGGGTCGAAGCGAGCACGCGGTTCTCTCGCCGCGCGCCGCGGCCCTGTTGGGCACGGACTCCACCCAGCGAATCGCCGGTGTATCGCGTCGACCGACGTCGTCGGTGACCCCCAGGGCTCGCAAACAAAAGCGCCGTTGACACCTAGGCTGAGTTGATGGTCAGCCTTACG
Source organism: Acidimicrobiaceae bacterium (assembly GCA_003168075.1). Lineage (GTDB taxonomy): Bacteria > Actinomycetota > Acidimicrobiia > Acidimicrobiales > RAAP-2 > RAAP-2. Next base: position 530 of record PMTL01000074.1, on the reverse strand, counting down.
TCGCGTTCGACGGTAGATCCGGCCCTCGAGGGCTCGGTGGAGCGGTTGGTCGCGCGTTACCTCGAACACCACGAGGGCGGTGATACCAGTATCATCCGTCGCGCCGGCATCGTCGCCATCAACGCCCACGAGGGCCAGTTGCGTCGCACCGGTGAACCCTACGTGACCCACCCGATCGCCGTCGCGGACATCACAGCCGATCTCGGGCTCGACGAGATGACGATCGCCGCAGCCTTGTTGCACGACGCCGTTGAGGACACCGGGGTCACTAACGAATGGCTGATCGGCGAATTCGGCGAGAAGGTCGCCGCGGTCGTTGACGGGGTGACGAAGCTCGATCGACTTGAATTCGACTCGAAAGAAGCCCAGCAGGCCGCCACGATTCGCAAGATGTTCATCGCCATGGCCCAGGACTGGCGCGTGTTGTTGATCAAACTCGCTGATCGCTTGCACAACATGCGCACCATCTCAGTGATGCCGATGGCCCGCCAACGCGCCATCGCTCAAGAGACCCTCGACGTCTACGCGCC
>PMTL01000132.1 GCA_003168075.1 Acidimicrobiaceae bacterium | reverse complement strand
ATGCAGCGCATTGTGGTGGTGCACCAACGCCGTCGTCGACGTGACGGGCGTTCTCGACGTCTCGACAGCGTCGGGGTGGGTTTGGGCGAACCAGGTGCGAAATGAGGTCGACGGGGGCAATGGCGCGTTGCGTGCCGAGCTCCACTTGTTGAGCGGCGGGGGCAAGAAGCGCAAAGTCCTGAGGGGGAGTCGTCCGATCAGTGAGCCGAGGGCGACGATGCGCTGGAACAGACGGTCCGACGAAAATCCTTTCTCGATTACCTTCATTGAGAGAAGTTCGGGGTCGCGGGGATGCTCGCGGCGCTTCTCGTCGACCACCTCAGAACGAAGTTGCACGAGAATCTTGGGAATATCGATCTTGACGGGACAGGCCACGTAGCACGCACCGCAGAGCGACGAGGCATAGGGCAGGGAGTCCTCGAGCGGCGAGCGCACGCCGCGACGTAGCTGGGGGACGAGCACCGCGCCGATGGGACCGGGGTAGGGGTTGCCGTAGGAGTGCCCGCCCGTGCGCTCGTAGACCGGGCAGACATTGAGACAGGCCGAGCAGCGGATGCAGCGCAGGACGTCGCGCCCGTTCTCTTCGGCGAGCGCGGAGCTGCGCCCGTTGTCGATGAGGACGAGGTGAAAGTTCGACGGGCCATTGCCCGGGGTTGCCCCGGTGAAGATGGAGGTGTAGGGGTTCATACGTTCGCCGGTCGACGAACGCGGCAAGAGTTGCATGAAGACCTCGAGACTCTGCCAATTGGGCAGGATCTTCTCGATTCCCACGACCGAGATCAGTGTCTCGGGAAGAGTGAGGCACATCCGACCGTTACCCTCTGACTCCACGACGACGAGCGCTCCGGTATCGGCAATGATGAAGTTGGCTCCGGAGATTGCCACCTTGGCCGAAAGGAACCGCTGGCGGAGGTGCGCTCGCGCGGCGGAGGCCAATTGCGCGGGGTCATTGGTGAGGTCCTCGGGCGCCGCCAAGCCCGATTTACCCATCTCGTCGAGGAAGATCTGACGGATCTGCGATCGGTTCTTGTGGATGGCGGGCACCAAGATGTGCGACGGTAGATCGTCGCCGAGCTGGACAATCAACTCGGCCAAGTCGGTCTCGTAGGCGATGATGCCGTGCCCCTCCAATGCGCCGTTGAGTTCAATCTCCGCGGTCGCCATGGACTTCACCTTGACAACGGAGTCCACGCCGGTGGCCTGGACGAGTGACACCACAATCGAATTGGCCTCGGCCGCGTCGCGAGCCCAGTGCACGACGCCCCCATGAGCGACGACGTTTTTCTCAAGCTCGACGCACAGTTCGTCGAGGTGGTCGAGTGAATAGTCCTTGATGGCCGCTCCGGCCGATCGCAGCTCTTCCCAATCGTCGAGCTCCGCGACCACTTTCAAGCGCTTGTCGCGAATGGTCGTCGTTGCGTGGGCCAAGTTCGCGCGGAGCTGGGCGTCGGCCAAAGCGGTCCTAGCGAGGGTGGGGAAGGGCAACTCGGTGTCGAAGACCCTAGACACGAGTGAGCTCCTCGCGGCTGGCGAGGATTTCGGCCACGTGCATAATTTTGAGCGAGCTGTGTGCGCGTGACGAGAGACCTCCGATGTGAGTGAGGCACGAGTTGTCCAGTGCACAGAGGACTTCGGCACCCGTCGCACGGATGCGCGAGAGTTTGTCCCGCCCCATTGCGACTGACGTGTCGGAGTTCTTGATCGAGAACATCCCACCGAAACCACAGCACTCGTCCTCATCGCGAATTGGGAGGAGGGTGAGCCCGTGGACGTGGCGTAGTAGCTCCTTGGGCGCTTCGTCAAGTCCGAGGACGCGCAATGAGTGACACGTGGGGTGGTAGGCCACGGTGTGGGGAAAGCTCGCGCCCACGTCGGTGACTTTGAGGACGTCGGTCAGGAACTCCGAGAATTCGTATGTTCGCTTCGCGACCTCTTCGAGTTCTTCGGCGAGCGCGGCGTCACCGAGCGAACGCGCGGAAGTGGCGTAGAGGTCGCGCACGGTGCCCACGCACGACGCCGATGGTGACACGATGACGTCGTAATCACTGAAGACCTGGCGGAAACGCTGGGCGAGGTGCAAGCCTTCTTGACGGTATCCGGCATTGAGGTGCAGCTGTCCACAGCAGGTCTGATCCGTGGGGAAGACCACCTCGTGGCCCAATCGTTCGAGTACCTCGACGACGGCTCGCGGGGTATTGGGAAAGAGACCGTCATTGACGCAGGTAATGAAGAGGGCAACTTTCATGTGGCGTCCCTTCCCTGGGCGACCGCAATCTCGACAACTCGACAATACTTATCAGTCACGGGCAGTTGGTCTCCTGGGGCGAGCGAATTTTAACGTTTCAGCGATAGTACCGCCGGTGACGTCGTCTCAGCGATCCAGATGCCAACCAGTCGTGACGACGCCGCGACGAGTGAAAGGATTGCGTTCGAAATCGCTGGCCGCGCGTGTAGTTTGGCCCAAAGTTGTCTACCCCTTAGCTAAAGGAATCAGTGGACGTGCCTGACGGTGAGAACGACAAAATGGTGGGACCGCGACGTTCGCGTCGCTTGGCCCTGATTACCTTGTGCCTCGTCATGTTTTTGACCTTCATGGACATGACGATCGTCTCGGTGGCCCTGGGCAGCGTGCGGTCCAATCTCCACGCGGGCGTCACTCAACTGCAGTGGGTAGTCAATGGGTACGGATTGACCTTCGCTGGTTTCATGTTGCTGGGCGGCACTCTGGGGGACCGGCTCGGTCGCAAGAAGATTATGTTGGTCGGGCTCGCCCTCTTCGCGGCGGGGTCTCTCGTGGGCGCTTTGGCTCAGAATCCCGACATGCTGATTGGTGCGCGCGTCATCATGGGCGTTGGGGCGGCGGCGTCCGAGCCTGGGACACTGTCCATACTTCGACAGATGTATCCCGAACAACACCTTCGCGCCCGGGCGATCGGGACCTGGGCCGCCGTGTCGGGACTCGCTTTGGCCTTCGGCCCGGTCATCGGTGGTCTATTGGTCGCCAGTGACAATTGGCAGGGGGTCTTTTGGTTCAACGTGGCTGCCGCGGTGCTTATCATTGGTCTCGCCATTCGCAGCGTGCCCGAGTCGTCCAGCCCGCAGTCCGCTCGACTCGACCTCGAAGGATTCGTCGTGGGGGCGTTGGGACTGAGTGCATTGACTTTCGCAGTGATTCTTGGTGAGACCGAGGGGTACCGCACCTCGTGGGTGGTTGCGCTGTTTTTGGTTGGTGTGGTGTCCCTCGTCGGCTTCGTCCGGGTCGAGAGACACGCGAAGTCGCCACTTCTGGACCTGCAGTATTTCCGTTCGTCACGTTTTAGCGGCGCCATGGTGGTGGCCTTCATTTTATATTTCTCAATTTTCTCAATTTTCTTCTTTACTGCGCTGTACCTCACGGCGGTGATGGGTTACTCCTCCGTGCGCATCGCCCTGGAGTTCGTGCCCATGGCCGTCGCCATGATCCTGGCGTCAGTCTTCGCGGGTCGTCGAGTTGCCCGCATTGGTCCTCGTGCCCCGATGGCCGAGGGGTGCGTCATGGCCGGCGCAGGAATTCTCTTGTCCGCATTGCTACTCGAGTCCGCCACGCCGTCGCTCTGGTTGATGGCGACCTTGGCCCTCGCGGGTTACGGCTTTGGGTCCAGTGTCGTTCCGATGACGTCGGTGACCCTCAGCGAAGTGTCACCGGAGCGGTCGGGCATGGCCGCGTCGGCCACCAACACCAGTCGCGAACTCGGATCCGTTTTTGGGGTGGCGGTCCTCGGCGCTCTCGTCAACGCCCAGTTGACGGGAGCGTTGACCCATCGTCTAAAGGTATTGAAGATCCCCACCAGCTTCTTCTCGGAAATCATCTCCTTCATCGAGACTGGCACGTCCCCCAAGGGAATAGTTGTCGGGAGCGGTTCGGGAAATACGATCGAGGACCACGTCGTCCAAGCCGTCTACGGCGCCTTTCGCACTGGACTCGAACAGTCACTGGTCGTCGCGGGGATCGGCATGTTGGTGGCAGCGGCGATTTCGGTGCGCACGTTGGGACCGCGAAAGCCGGGGACGACGACCGTCGAAGACTTCCAGATTTAGTGGGCTGTCCGGCGCCGCCAAGAAGATGGTAGAAGATAATGTCACTGGCCCGACGCTTGTCGGTAGGGTAAGAATCTAATAGGGCGATGTGAAAAGGAGATTTCTATGCGACTCTCGACTCGAACTTCCCTCGTGGGAGCAGTTGTCTTCTCTATGGCGCTGGTTGGCATTGTGCCGGCGTACGGTTCTTCGTCCAAGCCGTCCACGCCACGTTCGGTGCACGCGGTCGCGGTGAGTGCGGCGGCCACGGTCTTATGGGCCAAGCCGTCGAGCACGGGGGGCTCGGCCATCACCAAATACGTGGTCACCTCCACCCCGTCAGGAAAGTCCTGCACCGCGAAGGGACTCAGTTGCAAGGTCTCGGGTCTGAAGAACGGGACGGCGTACAGTTTCACGGTCGTCGCCTACAACAAGCACGGAGCGGGAACGCGGTCGGCGGCGTCGAAGAAGGTGACGCCCAAGGCGAGCACCACGACGCGAGTACTCGTGGTGACTCCGGCGACGGGACTGAGCAATGGCGAAGCGGTCAAGGTCACCGGTTCGGGATTCACTCCCAACGATCAGCTCTATCTCATTGAGTGTCTCGCATCTTCTACGAATCAAGCTGGTTGCGACCTGGCCTCAGCGACGCCCGTCACCGTCAGTTCGAAGGGAACACTTCCTCTCACTTCATTCACCGTCATAACCGGAACGATTGGCAACGGGAAGTGCGGCACGACGAGCGCCAACGCGGATGCCTGCGCGGTTAATGCGGGCAACCCCACTGGGGGCGACTCCAGCCAGGGGCTGATCAAGTTCAAGGCCTAGCCAAGTCCTTATCGTCTGAGTTAACGGTCGTTTCAATGAGAGCGCTCCTCTCGTCACCCCGCCGAGCCCGGTACTAACGACGACTTAGATGGCCCCTTTTCGCGATGCCAGATGTCAGACTTCAGGGATGCAGACGCCGACGCCGTTGGGGAAGACGGCGTGAATTTCTGTCCCGTGTGCGGAACCCGTGCTGCCGGAAATTTCTGTGGTGCCTGCGGTGCCGCGCTGTCCTTGCCGTCAAGTTCCTCGATGCCCGAGCGTTCAATGGACGACGTCGGCCACGTCGCGGCGTTAGGGGTCAGTGACGGCGACCTCCGCGAGACAGTGTCACCGGACTCGAGTGCTGACGTCGGGCACGACGTTCAATCGCGGACGACGCAGACGGGGGTCTCGTGGGGTGGTCGGGCGGGTAAGTACACCCCCGACCAGCGCGCGCTGTCCTGGGAAATGCGCTGGGTCATGTTCGCATTCTTGTCCACGGGAATTGTGGGCGCCTCACTCGTTCTGGTCGTGCACGTGTCGGGCGTCGCCGACATCACGAGATTTCCCCAGATCGTGTCCAACCAGGTGCTCAACATGTTCTTGGGTATGTTGAGTTACGCCCCGACGATGGCGGTCGTGCCCCTCGCTCTGTTCTTGTTGGCCCGCACCGGTCAAACAAGAACGGTCCTCGGCCTCGGAGTACCGTCGTGGCAGGAAGATATCTTTCCCGCGTTGGGTATCGGCGCCGCGGCATTCGGCGTGGAGATTCTGTTGTTCATACCCTTTGCCGGGCTGCTGAGCGGGCATCCCGGTCTGATTAATAGTGTCGCCGACGGAAATTTCCCCAAGTATTACCTCATCGAAGGAATCTTCATGTCGGCGGTGACCGCGCTCACCGAAGAAGTCCTCGTGAACGGATACTTCTTGACGCGACTCCAGCAGCTGGGCTGGAGTCCGCGTAGCGCGCTCATTGTGAGCCTGGTGTTTCGCACGAGCTATCACGTGTACTACGGAATCGGTTTTCTCTTCACGATTCCTTTCGGTTACTTCGTTACCCGATCATTTCAGAAGCACCAGAGGTTGAACCGACCGATCTGGGCACATTTTCTTTACGACGCGATGCTCTTCTCGATTTCAATCTTGAAGTAATCGCCGATCAAGGTCTCATGAGGCTTCGCGAAGTATGCCACGAAGCGTAACGCGGACTCGAGAGTGATACGTCAAATCAGACTCATGAAGTTCGCGGCACGGGGCGGGCCGCCTGGCTCTCGATCACCGCACCTTGAGAGAGTCCACGAATGTTCAAGGATGACTTTCAGCGTGCCAATTTACTGTCCGGACGACGCGAAATATCCGCCAATATTGTCTTAAGTCTTCTTTCGTGTGAATTCGTGGCCAGACAATTGGTTCGACCAGGTCTCATGTCAAGGTGAAGCCACGTACCAATTTGCTGGGGCTGGTGGCGAGGTGACTGACTCGCGACAGGGGGAGGAAAGAATGGACCCCCACATGATCTCGTGAGCAATACTGGTGTGATTGAAGGACCCGGGGGTCAGTGCCCGAGCGTCGACATTGACTCCTCCAGTTAATCAGTGGCCTCCCGCTGGCGAGCGCCCCTTCGCTCAAGGTGGTCGCGGCACGATTTGGAAGTTGAACTGACCATTGTCGCGAATCTGTGTCGTAACATGCCGTCCATGAACATCATTGTCACCTCGTTGAAGGGCGGTGTCGGTAAGACAACGTCCTCGATATATCTGTCCGCCACTGCCGTCAATCGGGGTTACGACCCCGTCACACTCATTGACGCCGATCCCCAGGCGTCGTCAGCCGAGTGGCTCGAAACGTGGCCTCTGACGGGCATCACCGTCGTCGAGGCACCGTCTGAACGCATGGCGATACGAGCCGTAGGTCGAGTTGAGGGCCTCGCCGTCGTGGACACGCCGCCGGGCAATGAGCGGATAACTCAGGCGATCGTTGCCCTGGCCGACGCCGTGGTTATCCCGACCCGCGCGGGCGGTGTGGAGTACTCGCGCGTGATGTCCACGCTCGAGTTGATCCCCGCGCGGATACCGCGAGGTGTCGTGATCTGCGCCGCGCGACTCGGTACGAATGACCTCGAAGCGGCGATCGAGTGGTGGAAGGAACAGAAGTTAGAGATCTGGGGAGTGATCCCCGAGCGCGTCGGGATTGCCGCGGGACCCGAAGCGCGCCTGAGCCGCGAAGGCCTCGAGGGTTACGACGACGTGCTGAATCGAGCGCTGCGCGGATGGCGGTGAGGCCAATCGCTCAGACGATGTTGCCCCCGGAAACTCGGGGCTGATCAATCTTTCCGTAACCATCAGATGAAATACTCCGACAGGTGTGATCATGACGTGAGAGGGCGCTTCGATTTCTGTCCCAAGGTACGAGCGAGATGTGCTGGAGAACTCATTTGAAGCGGCCTGGGTAGTCCGGATGCGCCAGAAAATCTAGGCTGATTCATTCTGTGGTCACGGGAACTCACCTGTCGATCTCGCGATTGAGATCAACGTGCACGTCGAAATCGATGTATGGTCGATGCCGCTCATTCGCGTGGTGATTCAAAAGATAAATTGACCCTGGCCACGGGGGCGATAGCGAGTTACACTCGCAAAGTCCCCAAAGCGAAAGTGAGCACGTGTCCTACGTAGTTCAAAGTGATTCGCTCAGCAAACGCTACGGCAAGGTTCTCGCCGTCGACGACCTGTCGTTCAACATTGAGTCGGGAACCATTACGGGTTTCCTTGGACCCAACGGCGCCGGAAAGTCGACGACATTGAGAATGTTGCTCGGCCTGGCGAAGCCCACTGGTGGGCATGCCACGATCTTCGGCGAACCCTACGACCAACTCGAGACACCGGCTCTTCGCGTCGGCGCGGTGCTGGAGGCGACAGATTTTCATCCAGGGCGCTCGGGGCGGGATCATCTTCGAATGCTGACTCGGGCCGTCGGGCTCCCCGACACCAGAGTCGACGAAGTTCTCTCGCTCGTCGAACTGCAGAGCGCGGCGAAGCGGCGGGTGAAGGGATACTCCCTCGGTATGCGCCAGCGATTGGGTCTCGCCGCCGCGCTACTCGGCAATCCAGATTTGCTGGTCCTGGACGAACCGGCGAACGGACTCGACCCCGAGGGTGTGCGATGGCTGCGCGATTTCCTGCGAGACTTTGCCTCGGGCGGTCGTACTGTGCTCGTGTCAAGTCACGTGCTCGCCGAAGTGGCCCAGACCGTGGACCAGGTACTTATCATTAATCACGGACGACTGGTCACCGAGTCGACGCTCGATGACTTAACCGCTCGCGTTGGCGGAGTGGTACGAGTGCGAAGTCCCCAACTCGAACAATTGGCCGGGGCGCTGCAGCGCGAGGGAATCATCACGACGATGAGTAATGACCACGCACTCTTGGCCCAGGGAACGACGAGGGAGCGTGTTGGTGACGTATCTTTTGCCGCGGGCGTCGCGATTTACGAGCTCGTGACCGAAGGCTCGACCCTGGAAGAAATCTTCCTCGACTTGACGTCCGAGGATGTACCCCAATGAATCAATTGGGAGCCGAGCTGCTCAAGATCCGTTCGACGCGCACAACGATCGGCCTCTTGGCGGGCCTGATTGCCCTCGCGCTGCTGTTCACCGTCTTGACGTGTACCTTGTCAGCAACGTCCACTGTTCTCACCGAGCAAGACCAGGTGAGCCTGTTGAGTTTTGGGAGTATCGCGGGTGTCTTCGCCGCGCTCGCGGGCGTCATGTTATTTACCAGCGAGTACCGATTTGGGACCATTCGGCCGACGTTTTTATTCAACCCGAGTCGAAGCCGCCTCGTCGCCACGAAGATCACCGCGGGAGCCCTCTCTGGTCTCGTCTTCGGGATTATCGGCGAGGGTCTCGTTTTCTCAATTGGCATCATCATCTTGAAAACTCGTGGCATTCCCATCGCCATGAACGGCGCCAACATGACCGAATTGCTCGTCGGCGCGATCGCGGGGACGGCCCTCTGGGGCGCCATTGGCGTTGGAGTGGGCGCCATCGTCCCCAACCAAGTGGGCGCCGTCATCACATTGCTCGCGTGGGGCTTCGTCGCGGAGAACCTGGTGTTCGGCTTTCTGCCCCAGATCGGGCGGTTTCTGCCAGTTCATGCGTCGGACGCGATGATGGGCCCTATCCAAACGCAACTACTTCCCGGTGACGCGGGGACCATCGTCGTCGTGACGTGGGCTGTGGTACTTGCCCTCGCTGGCTTCGTGATGCTGAAGCGACGCGACGTCAACTAGGTGATCTGACCAAATTAGTGATGGATCGCCCGGGTCTCGATCCCGGCACCTTGGGAGTAAAAGAGCCGTCTCCTCACCCCTCGACGTCGTACGCATCGTGGTGGCGCCACCACATGCCAGTCTCGTTGCGTCCGAGAGGAGCGCGGTCGAGCCACTGATACGCCCCCCAGAGGATGTCGACGCCGCGCTCGTAGGTCGAGTAGGTGTGATATACGACACCTTCCACGAGTGCGAACGCGCTCATCCCCGGTCCTTCTCGCCTGTAGGTATCCCAGTTCGTACCCGTTAAGGCCGCATGCTCGTCGTACGAGTGCTCCTCACCGGCCGGTGCACGAAAGTCCACCCTATGGAAGTTGTAGTCAACGGCTCCTGACTGCCACTCCTCGTTGGTGTGAGAAACGTGGAAGTCGAAGTTGAAATCGCTGTGGAACGCGGACGCCCAGGGAAAACTCCATCCCATACGCCGTTTGAATGCCTGCANNCAGGCCCGAACATCAAATGGTAGACGAGGAGCTGCGAACGTCCTTGGAAGAGGTCGGCCAGTGAGACTGCGCCCTCCTCGGTCTCGAACTGATACTCCTTGTCAATGCGAACCCACGGCAGTTCCTTAATCATTCGAGCTACTTCGTCGCTTTGCCGCGTCAAAGCCTTCTCGGCCTGAAGCACCTTGAGCCGCGCATCAAGCCATTCTTCTCGTGTTCCGATCTTGTGATCAGTCATTGGTTGTTTCCTTCCCTACATCATTGGCATGTGAACGGTGATATGCACCAGTCCTGGAACGGATGAGGGGGCGGCAAGTATCACGATGCCGAGCCCGATGATCGCGAGCGCCAGAGGAATATCGATGATGATCTTGGCGGTCAGGAGCTTTTGGGCGACCACGACGACTGCGACGACCGCCATCCAGGTGACGTTCATGACCCCCAGCACGATCAGCATCGCCATTAGACCGATGCTCGAGCCAACGCAGTCGAATCCGAACACCATTCCGGAGCGTATGCACTCACGACAACGTTCGCGAAAGTGCCGTTTGATGGGCGTCAGTTCATAGACGCCTGCGGCGATGGTGATCACGCCAGCGGCAACGGTGCCGTGGGGTTGGTACAGCGCATACACAGCAACGCCCACCACCGCCCAAACGGCGATGTACATCGCGGCGAACACCGGCGCCGCGAGCACGCGCCCGCTCACGTCGCGCCGCCGCGTCATCGCTGGGATCGCTCCAGGGAGCATCATCCCCGCCATCATTGCGATCCACATAGTGATGAAAAATGCGAAAGAACCGAGTTGGGTTGCAGCGCCCTCGTTCATCCCATTCGTCTCACGGATTGTGAAGACCCAGCATGCAGAGGCGAGTCCCAACGTCACCGTGAGTGTGATCGTCGTCGCGATTGTCGATTGTTGATTTATGTTGCTTTCACTTCCGCCTGCTGCCAGATCAAGTCGCTGGTTGCGCGGCAACATCGCTCTACCGAGGCGAGAGATAAACGAATCGCTTTCTCGCACCGGCCGACGTCGTTTCATTGCACTCTCTTTGTCCATTTCAAAGGTCAGTGCCGAGGTCGTCGGAGCGTCCGGCTTCGAGGCGTGACCACTGGGCGATGGGGCGTCCGCCCGGCCACACTGGTTGCCAAGTAGGCGAGCCACTGCTGGTCCGGGTGAAGGTGCACTGTTGTGGCCAACCGGGGGGCGAGTCCTCCCACGGTTCCTGGCGTCCGAAGACAGTGATGTCCATGAGCGCGTAGCTGTAGTCCAGCACCTCTGCACCGCGGCGGGTCGTCCAGTACGTCTCGAAGACGCGGTCGCCGTCCCTCAGGTAGCACGCTAGGTGGAACAACCCGATTTCGCGCCCGACAAGCAGCTGGCCGACGGAGTCCTCGGCGGAGTACCAGGGCATATGCCAGTCCATGAAGTCGTGGTAGCGCTTGCTCTCGTCGTAGGGACCCTGGCAGAAGACCGCGTAGGTGATGTTGCGAGAATGGAGGTAGGACAGCTCCGCGATCTGTGTGGTGACCCAGGTGCAGCCTTCGCACTGCTCCGCTGCGGGGCGGCCGGTGTCCCACATGAAGTAGTACGCGATGAGCTGCCGGCGCCCTTCGAACGCTTCGAGCAGTGAGAGCGGTCCGTCGGGCCCCATCAGCGCGAGGTTGGCGTTTACCTCGACCATGGGGAGTCGCCGTCGGGCTGCGGCAATCGCGTCGCCTTCGCGGGTGTGTACCTTCTCTCGGTCCCGCAAACTTTCCAGCTGGGCCTGGAAAATGGCGCGATCGACGACTTTCGGCATCCCCGACGTGTCGGCGACGTGATGCGCCAACTTTTTGGTGTTGATCGATTCATCGTTCACGATGGCCTCCATTTCTCTCGCCGGAAACCTTGGCGACCATCGCCAAACGATATGACTTTGAGCGATCTAATGCAATCGGTGGCAAGGGCGTGAGGAGTCTGACCATTTAGGCCCATTGTCACTGAACCAGGTTTGGAGGACCAGATTCAGATGTGGACTTCCGACCCTGACAATCGTCACCACGACTGGCCATCATAAATTGCACTTGCAGTCACCTTGAACTTTAAGAAGGCCCGGTGGCAGCTTCGAGTACTTGGTGCGCCTTTCGGGCAATCCAGAGACGATTGATGAGCTTCAGGCCACCGGGCCACGTGCCGGGTAGGCCGCCAGGATGAACGTCGATGACGGTCTGCCCGGAGTGCCGCGAGATCGCCACTTCGGCCCGGAACACTCGGTTTGATCCCGTTCCCACCAAGATCGAGTCGGTTCTGTCCTGCCCCGGGTTGTTGACGGGAACGGCACTGATCCCCAGCCCGACCAGCACGTGGTAACGGGACCCGAGCCCTTGACGGAGTGCGTTCACGACCTCTTCATTCGTAAGGTCCGGTCGTGGAATCGCGATTCTGTGCACCAAGTCTCCTTCCAAACGCGAAAAACCGATCGGCGCAAGAATCACCAGCCGAGTAACTTCGCGGACTTCCATGTCGGGCCAGAACTTGAGTCAGCTTCCTGCCCCGTGGGATGATCATACGCCGCGGGAAATCCACCCAGACGTGCGTCAGATCTCGTCAGGATCATTAGAACGCACCCGCACGATCCCTACGAGGATCGGAAATCCCCAACCCGCGCGGAACGGTGAAGTGGTTGTTTCGCTGGGAGCCGATCATCGTTGACGCAGTCGCTCTGCTCGCGAAGAAGGGCGCAGTGCCCCTCTCGTCGAATCCGTAGAATCCGGAGGAATGAATGCACTTTTTTGGCGTAGAAGAGCATGAGTTCGATAGCTTTGATCGAATCGAGTCGCCTCGTACTTCGACCATTTGAGATGGACGACTGCGAGGCGGTGCTCGAGTACCAGTCAAATCCTGAAGTCGTCCGGTACGTACCTTGGCCCGTTCGAAATGCGTCGATGGTCGAAGAAGCACTCTCGAAAGCAATCCACCAGACCAATTTCGAACGACAAGATGACTACCTCTCGCTGGCCCTGGTCCGTAAGAGTGATGGACGATTGGTAGGGCAGATGAACGCCATGTACGTGAGTGAGAAAGACCAGTGTGGCGAGATTGGTTACGTGGTTAATCCGGATTTCTCGGGACAAGGTTTTGCCCGCGAGGCATCGCGAGCCTTGGGCAGTGCGATGTTCGACACGAAGAAGCTGCGCCGAGTCATAGCAAGGTTTGATGATCGCAACCTTGCCTCACGCGCGGTCGTCCATAAACTCGGATTCCGCGAGGAGGCTCACTTCATCGACGACGACTTCTTCAAAGGTGAGTGGACGAGCACTTTTGTCTACGCGACACTCCGAGACGAATGGGACAAAATAACATCACTCTCTTCGTGACCTCAACCTATGGAAAGCCAATGACCCGCCCCGTGAATTAGTTGCCTGGCTTTGGTAAGGATATGGCCTTGAATGAAAGGCTGTCCACCATGCCAGGACCAATCGCCCCAATCTTCACGCCGGTTGGTCGCGTGGTGCTGGTACCACGGGTATTCGGGTGCTGTCATCCTTGGAGAATGCCCCCAGTTCGGTCAAACTGACACCCGGAGAAGCGAAGTCAGACACGGGGGACAGCCAACGTATGACGACACTCGTGCCGAGGGGCACACTACCTTGAGGGGCAACTCGCTGAGGGTCGCTCGGTACTGGTTGCGCGCCAACTTCGCTCGCCGCTGGTCGAATTACCTGATGATCACGATGCTCATTGGACTCGTGGGCGGTCTCGCCATTGGATCCATCGGCGCGGCCAGGCGCACACAGTCGTCGTTCAACGTCTTTCTGGCGAGTACGAATCCGTCGGACCTGAGCGTCCTAATGCCCGGGCCGAACCTGACGACTAACTTCGGACACCTTCCCCTGGTGCGACACGTATCGGCCGTTCAATTCTTCCTCGTTGCGTTCCCCGCGGGGCGCCACGGAGCTCCTTCGATGCCGCCGGGGATCGCCTCGGGAGACGTGTCACCGGTCGGGAGCCTGGGGGCCGAGTACTTCAGCCAGGACAAGCTGGCCGTCACTCAGGGCCGCCAGGCCAATCCAAAGAAAGCCGACGAGTTCGTGATGACCGCTGCCGCGGAGCGTCTGATGGGCTGGCACGTGGGCCACACCGTTGCGATGTACGTCTACAGCACCGACGAGGCGTCCCTGCCCGACTTCGGCACCGCCAAGGTGAAGCCGAAGCTTCGTATCACCATGCACCTTGTCGGCACGGTCGTGCTCAACAGTCAGGTGATCCTCGACGAGGTCGACCGGTATCCGACGCTGATGATCTTCACGCCGGCGCTGACGAAACCCTTCGTGGCCCCTACGAACAACTACCTGGACTACGACTTCCAGCTGGCGCACGGTTCGAGTTCGGTGTCGGCAGTCGAGCGCGAGATTATCGGAGCAGTGCCCAAGGGCACCACGTACCAGTTCCACGTCACCTCGAACGTGTCGCAATCGGTCAACCGGTCCATCGAACCCGAGGCCATCGCGCTCGGTGTGTTCGGGATCATCGCGGCGCTCGCGGCGCTGGTGATCGCTGGCGGACTACTGGCGCGGACACTGCAGAATGACGACGGAGATTTCCAAGTGCTCCGCGCGCTCGGTGCCAGCCCCCGGAGCATTGCGGCCGCGGGGCTGCTCGGGGTCGTGGGGGCCGTCGTCGTCGGCACGCTCCTCGCGCTCGGCGTCGGAGTCGCCCTGTCGCCGATCGGGCCAATCGGGCCGGTGAGACCGGTCTATCCCGACGGGGGAATCGGCTTTGACTGGACCGTGCTCGGTATCGCGTTCGGATTCTTCATTGTCGCCCTCGGCGCGGTCGCCGCGGTGCTCGCCGCACGTCAATCCCGACGTTTGGTTGCGCGAAAGAGGCCCGCGGTCGCCGCGGTTGGTTCGAGGGTGGCGAGGTTCCTCGCTGGTATCGGACTTCCCGTGACCGGCGTCATCGGTGTCCGGTTCGCGCTCGAACCCGGACGGGATCGCGACGCCGTGCCGGTGCGTTCGGCGCTCGTCGGCGCGTCGCTGGCGGTCATCATCGTCGTGGCGACGCTGACCTTCGGCAGCGGCCTCTCGACGCTGATCTCACGCCCGGCACTTTATGGCTGGAACTGGAACTACGCACTCACCGGCGACCAGGACGTGCCGCCACAGTCCACGACTCTCTTGAGCAGCGATCCGCTCGTTACGGCGTGGTCCGGCGAAAGTTACGCCGGCCTCCAGATCGATGGCGTGACCGTGCCCACCCTGATCGCGACGAATCACGCCAAAGTGAGCCCGCCGTTGCTCTCGGGCCACGAGGTCGACGCGGCGAATCAGGTGGTGCTTGGAGCCCAAACCATGGCCCTGCTGCATAAGCACCTGGGCGACACCGTCATTGTCGGCTACGGGGCGCCCCAGGACGCGCCGGTCTTCGTGCCCCCCACGCCCCTGGTCATCGTTGGCACGGCCACGCTGCCGGCCGTCGGTCCCGCGCTCTCGCTGCACCCGTCGATGGGGATTGGTGCGATCATCTCTCAGGGAATTGAGCCCGCGGCGATGAACAAGTTTTTGAGCACGCCCTACGCCACGCTGAACGGACCCAAGGTCGTCTTCATCAGGCTCAAGGCCGGTGTCTCGATGGCCACGGCTCGAGCGTCGCTCGCGAAGATCGTTGCGGTCGCCAACAGAGCATTCCTCTCCGTCCCCGACGGAGCCGGGCAAGGCGACCAGGTCATACTGCTCGGGGTCCAGTACCCGGCGGAAATAGAGAACTACCGTTCCATCGGTGCTACCCCGGCCGCGCTCGCCCTCGCCCTCGCGGCCGGCGCCGTCGTCGCGCTCGGGCTGACGTTGACCGCGTCGGTGCGCCGGCGTCGGCGCGACCTGGCGATGCTGCGAGCGCTCGGCTTCACGAGTCGCCAGTTGCGATCGGTGATCGCGTGGCAGGCGTCGGTGAACGGCCTCGTGGGTGTCGCGGTGGGGGTGCCGCTCGGCATCCTGCTCGGTCGGTGGCTCTGGACACTCTTCGCGCGCTACATCGACGCGGTGCCTGAGCCGACCGTGCCGGTCACCTTGATCGTCATCGTGGCGCTCGCGACCATGGCACTCGCGAACATCGTGGCGGCTCTTCCAGGACGTAGCGCCGCGCACACCTCGACGGCCCAGGTGCTGAGAGGCGAGTGATCCTCGCCAGGTTGATCACGAGGAACTCGTCGTCGCATCCGAAGAACAGGTGGTGATCAGGGTCCGGTGGTAACTTAACGTTGCATGCAGAGGATCCGGGTGGTTCTGGCCGAGGACAACACGTTGCTGCGCGAAGGGATCTCTCGTCTGATCGAAGCAGGCGACGAGCTCGAACTGGTCGGAGTCGCCTCGGACCTGCCCGGGCTGCTCGCCATGGTCGAAGAGCACGAGCCCGACGTCGTGGTGACCGACATCCGCATGCCCCCGACGGGCACCGACGAGGGCATCAAGGCCGCGGCCTGGCTGCGCGAACATCGCCCCGAGATCGGCGTGGTGGTACTGAGCCAGTACACGGCGCCCGCGTACGCGTTGGCGCTCTTGGAAGAGGGTTCGGCGGGACGGGCCTACCTGTTGAAGGAACGCGTCGCGGGGGCGAATGAACTGACTCGCACTATCCGCACGGTCGCCGAAGGCGGCTCAGTCATCGATCCGTTGATCGTCGACGTACTCGTCCAGGCCCGCGCCAAGCGCCATAAGACCGATCTCGAATGGCTCACCCAGCGCGAGTCCGAGATACTGGGCGAGATGGCCGAGGGCAAGTCCAACGCCGCTATCGCCAAGAGCCTGAACGTCTCAGAACGTGCCGTGGAGAAGCACTCCAACGCCATATTCTCCAAGCTCGGGCTCTCCGAGGAGAAGGACATGAATCGTCGCGTCAAAGCGGTGCTCGTGTACTTGAGTAGTCAGCCGGGAGGCTAGCCTCACCGCGGTTCAGGTGGCACCTCACCGTTTCGTGGCGTCGAGCCATGAAATACTGGATACATGGCGAACACCGAACTTTCCGTCATCGTCGTCGATGACCAGGCCCCATTCCGCCTCGCTGCGCGCGCGGTACTTCGCCGTACCGAGGGGTTCTCCCTCGTCGGAGAGGCTGAGAACGGCCTCGAGGCGATCAGCCTGGCCAACGACGTGCACCCTGACCTCGTGTTGATGGACATCAACATGCCCGAGATGGGCGGCATCGAGGCGACGCGGCGCATCATGGCCGAGTTGCCCGACACGGTCGTGATCCTCTGCTCCACCTACGGCGTGAACGATCTACCGCCCGACGCCAAGCTCAGCGGAGCGAGGGCCTACGTCCACAAGGAGCAGTTGAGCGCCAAGACCATCCGCCGGCTCTGGGAGGAGCGACAAGCCGACGGCTTCGCGAACTGATCAGCTGAGCGGCACCGAGCCTCTGATCGTGGTGCCCTTGCCGATTTCGGACTCCCAGCGCACCGCGCCGCCGATCGCGCCGAGGCGGTCCATCATGTTGACGTATCCGTGCCCGCCTTTGGCCGACGCCACGTCGAAGCCCGGACCGTCGTCGGCGACTTCGAAGAGCAGTACGCCCGACTCCTCCCAGATTCGTATCGTGACCCTCGAGTCGGACGCGTGCTTGCCGGCGTTCTGCAACGCCTCGAGGCAACAGAAGTAGATGGCGGCCTCGTGGTCGCGTCCGTATCGGCCAATCCCCTCGGTCTCGAGATCGACGGCGAGGGGGCTGCGGTTGGCGACCGCGCGCAGCGCCTCGGTGAGGCCCGAGTCCACGAGCAGCGGCGGGTAGATCCCGTGGGCCAACTCACGCAGCTCCTTGATGGTGTCCTGCACGGCGACACCCAGCTCGTCGAGCATCTCGGCCGCGGCCTCGGGGTCCTCGATGACGATGTCCTTGGCGAGTCGCAGGTTGATCGCGAGTGCTACCAGGTGTTGTTGGGCTCCGTCGTGGAGGTTGCGCTCGACCCGGCGCCGCTCCGCGTCGCCGCTCGCCACCACCCGGGCCCTGGAGGCTCGTAGCTCGTCGGCCTGGCGGCGAAGCTCATCCAGCGAGCTCTGAAGGGCGGTGTCGAGCTGCGCATTGTGCATTGCGAGGCCGACCTGGCGGGCGAGCTCGGTGAGAACCCGGTC
>PMTL01000076.1 GCA_003168075.1 Acidimicrobiaceae bacterium | reverse complement strand
CAACACCACGAGACCAGACCGACAAGAGACAACACGATTCCGTGAAAACAATCGACCCACGCAACGAAACCGACACACCACAACCGGTTGACACTCACTCTTAATCAACAGGTTCCGGGTTCAAGTCCCGGCCGGCGCACCATTAAAATTTTTTGTGAAGTAGTTGCTGATTCGTCCTGCATCGGTATTGGGTGCTCAGACACGTTGTTACGGGTGACGCGTTACACAGTAACAACTGCTCCGTGAAATTTTTTTCCGTGGTCCCCCGCTATTCAGCTCGAAGAACGAGAGCGGCCGACGTGCGCGCGGCGCTGCGGCCGGGCAACGCCGCCACGAGGTTGGCGAACACCAGCGTCCCGACGCCCACGAACAGCACCGACGAGACCGGCACGGTGGGGTCCGGAACTGCGTTGATACTGCGGGCGAACAGGGTCCACAGTTCTCGTCCGATGATGATGCCCAGCGGTATCCCCACCACCACGCCCACCAACGCCGTCGTCGTCGACTGCCACGCGACGACGGCGGCCAATTGGCGACGGGTGAAGCCGAGCGTTTTCAGCATCGCCAGGTCTCGCCGTCGCCGGCGCACCGACGAGGCGAGCGTGAGCCCGAGCGCGAGTATCGCGCCGACGGCCAGTCCGACCGCCAGGATGACCGGCGTGGAACCGACGCTTCGGTAGTTCACGATCTGGACGGGTTGTAACACGCCCAGCACCGAGACGCTATTGCCGAAGGTGTTCTTGTCGGCGGCGAAAATCTTGTTGGCGGTCTTCGCGATGCGCTCCAAATCGGCCCGCCCGGCGCGGGCGTTCACGTCCGAGCGCATCCTGACGAACGCCATTTCCGGGCCGTGGAGATTCGGGTCGGCGCCGCTGTTGTCCAAAGCCGCCGGGAAGACGCCTAAGGGAAGAATGGCCCCGGTGCCCATGGAGGTGTGTTCGGCGACGAAACTGTTGTATCCCACCGCGGGCAGCGTGGCGGTCCCCACGATCAATAGTGCGGTGGGCTTGATGAACGCGGGAGCATCCTTAGTGCCCAGGCTGACGACGACGGTCTCGCCAATGTGCTTGTGCAACATCGCCAGCGTGCCGGCGCCCAGCACGATCTGATGTTGGTTGTCGAGACCGTGCCCGGACAGGATCGGCGGGGCGACCTTGGCCCGCGCGTTTTCAGCCAGGATGGGAACCTCCTGGCCGTCGATTTCCAAGTCGGTGTAGTCGGCGCCGCTCCACGCCATGATCTTCGGGTCGTGGTTCAGCAACGACACCGCCTTGGGCGGGATGTTGCTCGTTGGTTGTAGCAAATAGTCCCAGTTCCACCCGTAGAGAGGGGGACGCGAGACCAAGTTACTCAACCCGCTCGCGAACGTGAGCGTGGTCACGACCAGGGCAACCGCGAGCGCCGTGCCGAAGAGCACCGAACGCACCGGCACCGCCGTGCGACCCTGCCCCGATTCCAGAGCGAAATGAATTCCGATGACGCCGGCCACCGGCAGTCCCGTCGCGCTCGCGCCGCGAAGGACCTTCGACCGGCCCGCGAACGACCCGCCGGTGAGTAGGGTTCGATGAGATGCCCGCCGGTTCGCCTGTGCAATCGCGATCGCACCGAGACCAAGAATCAACACGGCGACCCCGACGCCGAGCACGGTCCAGTCAATCGCGAATCTGCCGCCGGGGTAGACAGGGCGAACGGGGCCCAGCGGGGCGAGCGGTGACAGAAAGGCCGCCACCGCGAAGGCCAGTAGGGTGCCGAATACCACCGCGACGAGCACGCCGAGCAGACCCTCGATGGCCGCGGCGGCGGGACTAGTACCCAGCGCGCGCAATACGCGCCGGTCCTCTTCGCCCCGGCGTAACAAACGTGAGATGGCCTGGGCCGCCAGGACAAGACAGACCAGGGCAGCGATTGCGCCAAAGGCACCTAGGGCCACCGACTCCGGTTTGATGGCCAATTCGACTTGGGAATCCACGCTCGACGTGACGTGGAACTCGTAGGTGGCTCCTCGCGGCACAACGCCAATCAGTTCACGTTCCACTTGGGTGATCGTTGCGTGGGCGTGGTCGATCTGTACGCCATAGAGCACGGGTACAAGTTCGCCCGGCTCCAGATGGTTGAGTTTTTGCATGAGGGCTTGGTCGAGGAAAACAGTGCCGTACGTCCGGTCAATGTCGTCTTGGACCAATTGCGTATTGAGCACCACTAGCCCCACCAACCGGGCCTTGACCTTCAGGCGAGGGACCACTCGAGGAGAGCCAAAGTCCGGGGAATTTGTTTGCGCGTTGGAGTAGAAACCCAGCGGCACCATTTGGCCCACGCGCACCCCGAGGATGCGCGCCGCACTGGCCGTCATCACAATTTCATCGGCCCGACGCGGATTCGCCAATCGACCTTCCCCGACCGCGAGTCGGTCCTGAGTCAACATCATNNATCATGCCGTCCAAGCTGCCCGCGGTGAAGACGTTGGACAAGGTACTCAGTCGAGGAGCGCCGTTCGCCGCCAGCGGCACCATCTGAGGTCCGAGGCCCGTCACGACGCGCTCGACACCAGCCAAGTGGCTGATTGATTTCGTCAACGAAAGGGTCCGGCCAGGGAACTGCGAGGAGCCGCTGAAAACGAACATCGTCAAGTCCGACGGATTGGTGCTNNCGCGCGAACGTCGCTCGGTACCGGTACCAGGCGATTCGAAGGGCTTGACCCATGAAACTACATACCTCCGAGTAGGCGCAGATGGACGAGTGCTCCTTCGAGTCTCATTTATAGGGTGGCTCGGTGCCAACTAGGTGACCGCCAACCGGAACTCGTACTAGCACCCCTCATATCGTCCACCTAATGGTTGCCGGGACCAAGAGAATGAAAACGACCAAACCACCGACCTCAGGCTTCCAGCGAACAACTCCAAGCACTCCAACTCGTCCATCCACGTAATCACGTCCACGCTCCCACTCACGCCAGATACTCGAATTATCTCGCGGAACGACGACGATCTCCAAGTGACGCAGTATCGACGCCTATCACCTAATCCAAATGACCTACTCGCCGAGTCTCACGGGACCAATGCCGGGACCAACGAAGTGACAAAACTCCGATCAGGTACGATGCTCGCGAGTTGAACGGCAATGATCATTGCGCTTTTGATTCCCGACCGTTGAGGATGCGTGATTCGCAGTTCGAACGGTTCGCGTAAGCCTCTTAATCAACAGGTTCCGGGTTCAAGTCCCGGCCGGCGCACNNGTTCCGGGTTCAAGTCCCGGCCGACGCACCAAGATGTGCCCACCAAGATGTGTATCAATTTCGAGTCTCGTTTGACAAAAGACATTCGACACCTGCATGACAGAAGTTCCGGACCTGCTCGACACTTCGGCCCGCACAACCACCACGACCGTGCCGGCCACGTCATTCACACTCGCATCGTCATCAAGCACCCAATTGCTTCGTTCGACTGGTTCGCGCGGCTCAGAAGATTTCACTAGCCTCTCCATCGACCAGAGGTTTAACCACCCGTCACTCGGCCCGCAAGACCAGGGCGGCCGACGTTCGGGCCGCACTTCGGCCGGGCAAGAGGGCTACCAGGTTAGCGAAGAGCAGCGCTCCGACGCCGACGAGCACCACCGAGAGGACCGGTACGGTGGGTTCGGGTACGACGTAGATGCTTCGAGCGAACAAGGTCCACAGTTCACGTCCGATGAGCGCTCCAACCGGCACACCAATGATGAGTCCAATGACGGCCGCCACCGTTGCCTGCCACGCGACCGCGGCGGCCAACTGGCGTTGGGTGAATCCCAGAGCCTTTAAGAGAGAGAGGTCCCGGCGACGTCGTCGAACGGACGCGATGAGCGTGAGGCCGAGCGCCGCCACGGCCGCGGCGGCGAGAGCCAAGGCGAGATACGACGGCGTGGCGCGAAGGGTGCCCGCGTCGGCTACCTCGGCCGGACGCTGCACGCCAATGATGCCCACTTCATCTTGGTCCGCAATCTGCAGGACCAGCGCAATTTTCTGCAATCTACCTACGGCGCCCGCCTCAATCGGCGTCCTCAGCCGAACGAATTCAGCGTTGGGTCCGCCGCCCGGGAGGTTAAAAATGTTCCGTGCGCTTTTGGGGATGAGTTGATAGTCAAGGAGCGCACCAGTGCCCAATTCAGTGTGCTGGGAGCCGCCCACGGCGGGAAACGTGGCCGTGCCTACGATGCGCAGCGCCGTAGATTTTCCCGTGTTGTCACTCACTTCGACTGTCTCGCCCACTCGCTTGTGCAGTTGCGAGAGTGTTTCTGCTCCCAGCACCACTTGACCCGCGCCGTCCAAATCGTGACCACTGAGCACCGGCGGCGTCACCGACGCGCCGGGTGTTTCTCCAAGCACCGAGATTGTCTTACCATCAATTTGCAACTGAGCGAAATCAACGCCCGACCACGCGGCTACATCGGGATCGCCGTTCAATTCCTTCTTCGTCTGCGCCAGTGGCATCACTCCCACCCCCCCGGCCGACGACATCACCACCGACCAGTTCCATCCGTAGAGCGCCGGTCGTGATACCAACGTGTTGAGACTGGAGCCGAACGTCAGGGTGGCCACCACAACCGAGACCGCTACCACGGCACCGACCACGGCCGAGCGTACCGGGGAAGCCTGACGACCACTCCCGGGCACGAGGGCGAAGCGAATCCCGCACACTGCGGGGGCGGGCAGACCCACGACCATGGCGGCCCGCACCGACTTCGAGGGGCGAACCGTGCCGCGAGCGCTACGCCGCGCGACGCGATGCGGAGCGTGATGCACACTGATCGCGACCGCGGTGCCCGTGAGAAGCACCACCAGCAAGAGCACCCCGATCCCGAGGACCTCGCCATCAAGGGCCAACCCCGGCGTGGGATAGACGGGCCGCACCGGCCCGATCGGCGCCAATGGAGATAGAAAAAATGCGACCACCCCGGCGAGAACGGACCCCGCGACTACCGCGCCGACGACACCGATAAGCCCGTCGAGCGACGTCATGGTGGGTGTGGCACCGAGGGCGCGCACCACCTCCAGGTCGTCGGCGCCCCGTCGTAATTGACGGCCCAGGAGCTGCAGGGCGATGATAAACGTGACCAGGGAGACAATCAGGCCAAAGATACCCAAGGCAATCGCGTCGGGTCTGATCACTCGTTGCGCGGTGGCCTCGGACACCGACGAGGTGGGAGTAAATAGTTGGGGAATGCCTTTAGGCAGAATTCGACCGATCTCCGCTTCGACCGCCGCCAGGTTGCGCGATCCCGCGGATATCTGCAAGAAAGAAATGGTGGGATCGCTGCAGCACTGGAGTACCTGCCTGGTGAAGGCCGGCGTGGCGAACATCGTCGGACTTCGATCAGTGTCGTCGATCACCAGCGCGCTACTGCCCGTGACAATGCCCACCACCGTGACCACGGTGCGAAAGGTGGGCTTACATTGTTGACAGTTCGTGGTGGACTGTTTGTCACCGACCACGCCCAGCGGGAATGTTGAACCAAGACGCAGCCCGAGGATCCGTGCCGCGTCAGCGGTCACGACCACTTCGTGAGCGCTGGCCGGGTTCGGCAATCGACCGCTGAGGACCACGAGGCGGTCCATGCTGAAATAAAGACCGCCGTCGCTGCTGTAGAGAGACACTCCGCCCGCTCCCGACGACATGGCACCTTGCACGGGATAACCTTTCGGACTCACTTTTTCTGATTCGTAACCGGCCTCGCTCTCCACCCGGGTGACGTGGGGCAGATGAGCGATCTTTTGGATGAGGCCTGGGTCGTATCCGGTGGGATCCGGTTGGTAGAGCCCAGTGACCAGGGCCAAGTCCGATGGATTGGTGCTTTCGAGGAACTGATGAAACGACGTATCCGTGCGCCGAGCCCCGGCGATCGACGCCATCGCCACCCCACCAACCGAGCCGATCAGCAAGACGATGCTCAAGTAGCCGGGCCATCCTCGGCGAAAACCCGCTCGAAACCGGTACCACGCCACGCGAAGTGCCTGAGTCATGTCAACGACGCCCTCCGAGCCTCCGTGTAGGGGTAAATATAAGGAGCAAGCCTCACGCTTGGTAAGTCAAAATGACACCTAGGTGGCCGCCAATTGGTCCTCGTGTTAGCACCCCTGGGCCGCTTTGCCGACGCACCTATCGGGTCTAGAACCGAGCACGGAGGTGAATCGACCCGAGCCAGGTTCTCCCTGTGACTCTTGTGAGAGACACGCTCGTCGTCTCCGAGCGCAGGTGCCCTTCGGCGCCCCGGATTCACTCCTCTGCGTCGATTCGAGTCAATCGTTATCGTTGCTGCGCGCGAGCGTGCACGGCGTCAACCGATTCCACTGTTGGGCCGCGGCACGCACAAGCATTGAGACGTCTTCACCCAAGCCGTGGCAATTGAATCTAAAGAACGTGGTCCGTTCGATCACTCCGCTCGCAGAGCTAGTGCCGCCGGTGTGCGGGCTGCGCTTCGACCGGGTAGTACTGCAACGAGGTTGGCGAACACCACCGTCCCGACGCCGACCATGAGCACGGAAAGTAACGGAACGGTGGGGTCGGGAACGGCGTAGATACTCTGGGCAAACAACGTCCATAGTTGACGTCCAATGACGACCCCGAGAGGTAGGCCCACCACGACACCGATGAGAGCCGTCGTCGTCGCTTGCCACGCGACGGCCGACGCCAATTGTCGATGAGTGAAGCCTAAGGTCTTGAGCAATGCGAGATCGCGCCGACGTCGTCGCACCGAGGAGGCCAGCGTCAGCCCGAGCGCGAGAACAGCACCCAGTGCCAGTCCGGCGGCGAGAAATATTGGCGTCGAACCGATACTGCGATAAGTGACGATCTGCACCGGTCGCAAGACGCCCAACACCTCGACGCTGTTTCCCTGCGCGTTCTTGTCAGAGGCGAAAACCCGATTGGCGACGTTCGCGACGCGCTGCATATCCTCTCGTCCCCCAGTAGTGCTCACTCCCGCCCGCATTCTCACGAATACCAGCTCCGGGCCGTTGAGGTTGGGGTCCGCGCCGTGTCCGTTGAAAGGAACGTCAGAGAAGTTGGTGGGTACCAACGCTCCGGTCCCCATCGACGTGTGCTCGGCCACGAAACTCGAATAACCAACGGCGGGTAGCGTCGCGGTGCCCACGACGATCAAGGGAGTTGGCGGTAGATAATAGGGCGCATTTTTCTTCGTTCCAAGACTGACCATGACGGTGTCGCCAATACGTTTGTGCAACTGGTTCAGTGTCCCAGCGCCGAGAACAATCTGACGAGACGTCTGCAGACCATGTCCAGAAAGAATCGGCGGAGAAACCTTGGCGCGCGGACTCTCGAGTAAAATAGGCAACTCCTCACCGTCGATTTCCAGGTCGGTATAGTCGGCGCCACTCCACGCGGCAACTTGGGGATCGTGGTTCAGCAGCGACAAGGCCTGGGGAGGTACGTCGTTGGAGGGATTGAGCACGTACGTCCAATTCCACCCGTAGAGTGGTGGTCGCGAAATCAAAGTACTGAACCCGCTTGCGAAGGTGAGTGTGGTCGTCACCATGGCAATGGCAATCACTGTGCTGGCGATTATGGATCGTACCGGCACGGCAGATCGACCACGGCCCGACTCGAGAGCGAAGTGCATCCCGACCGCGACGGCCACCGGAATTCCTGCGCGCTGAAGACTGAATGCGGCCCTCGAACGGCGTGATACCGACTCCCCAGATTGCGGCACCCTCTTCGTCACGCTTCGCACGCTCAATGCGGTAGCGATGGACCCGAGACCGACGACCAGTACGGCGACACCGATTCCGAGTACCGTCCAGTCAATGGTGAAACCCGGGTCGGGGTACACGGGACGAACCGGTCCCAGGGGGCCGAGCGGTGAAAAAATCACCGCAACCACCGCCGCGACAATAGTTCCGAGTCCCACGGCGATCAGCACGCCAACGAGGCCCTCGACGACAATGATCGCCGGGCTAGCTCCGAGGGCCCTCAACACGCCTCGATCCTCGTCACCTCGACGAAGGAGGCGCGATGTCGCCTGAGCCGCCAGGATCAAACAAGCCAATGCCGCGAAGACTCCGAAGGCCCCCAGAGCGACCGATTCAGGTTTGATGGCGAGTTCCACCTGCGACGCCACAGTTGACGTGACGTGGAATTCGTAGATTTCGCCCCTCGGCACCAAGCCAACGAGTTCGCGCTGCACCGTGGCGATACCTTGATCACCGTGGAGCAGCTGCAGTCCGTAAAGGACGGGCATGAATGTGCTCAGTGGTTTGGCCAACTGCCGTATGAGCGCTGGATCAACGACGATGGCACCGTAGGTCTGATCGACGTCGTCTTGCACCAACTCGGTGTTCAACGCGGCGATACCTACGAGTCTCTCGTGCACCAAGACGACGGGTTTGACCTTTGGGGAGCCAAAATCTGGCAGGTTCATCTGCGCGGGGGTGTAGAGACCCAGTGCGATGACTTGACCCACGTGAACTCCCAGCATGTGAGCGGTACCGGCGTTCATGACAATCTCATCGGCTCGGCGCGGATTCGCCGCACGACCCTGAAGGATCGCCAGTCGGTCCTGGTCGCTGGTCATACCGTCCAAACTGCCAAGGATGTTGATATTGGATTCGGAGCTGAGTTGTGGAGCACCGTTGGCGCCGACGTCGATCAATGGGAGGGTCCCCGCAGTCACCACGTGTTTAACGTCGGGCAAGCGTTCGATCGCCGACTTCAGTGATGTGCCCGCTCCCGCGTTGGCTTGAGCCTGAAACACGGCCATGGTGAGATCTGACGGATTGGTGCTGGCGAGGAAAGTTGGATAGGAAGATTGCGTACGTCGACCAGCCGACACCGAAGCCATGGCGACTCCACCGATGAGTCCGATGAGCAGCACGATGCTCAGATAACCAGAGAGTTGGAGTGCGAACGTCGCCCGATACCGGTACCACGCGACGCGCATCACCTGCTTGTTCACGAATCAGTCTCCTTCGCCGACAAAGGCACCCGCACTTAGAACAGTCTTTCGGGCCGCGACGGGTCCACCAAGACGGTTAGCCCACCACGGGTACTCGTACTAACACCTCTGCCACGGCCTTTTGGAGTCCGGGGTGCCAAAATAGTCGGAGCAATCAGACGTCAGGACCGACTCCCCATCTCGCGCATCGGCCCCGTCCTGTCAACCGGCGTCGCGATCACCTCGGCTTCGGACAGTACGTCGTCGACCGACCAGAGAACTAGGGAT
Source organism: Acidimicrobiaceae bacterium (assembly GCA_003168075.1). Lineage (GTDB taxonomy): Bacteria > Actinomycetota > Acidimicrobiia > Acidimicrobiales > RAAP-2 > RAAP-2. The sequence goes on along the minus strand of PMTL01000076.1, from coordinate 59,582 downwards.
CCCTTGCTCAGTTCATTGAAGGATCACTCGTGCGACGTCCGCGCCGGCGCCTTGGGACTCTCGGCGCCCACCAGTTCGCCCGACCCAACAGCTTCATGGTGGCCGGCACCAACGCCAGGCGCACAATGGTCACGTCGACGATCAAGGCAACCACAATCCCGACCCCCATCAGCTTGGTGAAGGTGATTTGAGAGAGGGAGAACGTCACAACGACCACACCGAGCATGAGCGCCGCTCCCGTGATGACGCCGCCGGTGCGGTGAAGCCAAGGAGTCCCGAGAGGTGACCGTCTTGAAAGACCCAGACGAGGACCCCGAACATGACCGAGAGCGACAGGAAGTTCATGATGATCGCCTTGAACGGCAGGACGAGCGATCCGAAGGCCAAGAAGAGCAGGATGAAGGTGGCCGAGACGACCACCACCGCCATCCACGGCAGGACCGAACCCAAGCTCACCAGCGTGTCGACCAGTTGGGCCGTTTGGCCGCCGACGAATCGCTGGGATCCCAACGGCGGGCGGACCGCGCGGACCTGGGCCACGATCGACTGAGCGGCGGCCGAGTTGGGCCCGACACCGTAGTTCAGGTCGATGCGCACTGCGTGGTCGCTTTCACCAGTCACCCGCGCATCGTCCACGCCGGCGACGCGGGCCAGGCGACCGAAGTACGTGGCAAGGGCGACGCGTTGGACTGACGTACCCGTCAAGGGTGTGCGAAACGTGACGAGGACTTCCACCGGCGCGGTCGGGTTCCCCGGGAAGTCGCGGGCCAGCGCGGTTGCCACGAGACGCGGCGCGGCGCTGGTGGGCAACACCGACGCGTCAGTACCGCCCCAGGTCACTTTGAGGAACGGCGAGCCGACCGTGAGCAACAGAACGACGATCGCCACGCTGATCAGGATCGGCCGTCGCATAATCTTGGTCGCCAGCCGGTAGAACCTTCCCGTCTCTACCGCCGCTGCGGGCCGAGCGAGCGACTGGCGGATTCGCAAGGAGTTGACCCGGGGACCAAGTACCGACAATAGGGCGGGCATCGTGGTCAATGCTGCCGTGACGTCCAGGGCCACGGTGAGCATTCCCCCGTAGCCCATCGACCGGAGGAACGTCTCGGGAAAGAGCAGCAGTCCTGACAGCCCCACGGCGACCGTCACGCCAGAAAAGGCCACGGTGCGCCCGGCCGTTGACATCGTTCGCGCGACGATCTCATCGGTCGATCCCCCTCGATGGATCTCCTCTCGGAACCGGCTGACCATAAAGAGTCCGTAATCGATGCCCAGACCCAAGCCCAGGATCGTCGCGATATTCACCGAGAAGATCGACACCCCGGTGATCAGCGCCAGCAAGCGCAGAGCCATGAATGACCCCAGGATTCCCAGTCCGCCAATCGCCAAGGGCAGGCTCGCGGCGGTCACGCTGCCAAAAATGATCAATAGCAGGATCAATAATATCGGTAGCGAGAGTGATTCGGCGTGGCCGATGTCGGCGCTCGTCAGCTGGCTGATCATCTCGTACGTCGGCACGAGACCCCCGACGTGGTCGGTGAGGCCGGTCGCCGCCAGACGGTTCTTGATGCGGTCGTAATTTGCTTGACGCGCGTCGTCGCTGGACCCAGCTAATTCGATGACCACGTAGGTCTCGCGACCATCGGCGCTCAGGAAGGCGTTCGAATGAGTGGACCAGTACGTCGCGTCAGAGAGTACGGCGGAACGTGGCAAGGTCGACAACGCGAGGTTCACAGCATGTTCGGACGCCGGTGAGCCCGCAGTCGCCGTCGCACTCGTATAAAGAATGACCACGTCGCCGGCGTCCCTGCCGAATGCCGAAGTCGCAAGTGAGCTCTCGAACTGACTCTGACTGTTCGGGGCGTTGAAGCCACCCGCGTTCTCCAGTGTTCCAAAGACGCCGCTACCCCACGCGGCTCCCGCCACGGCGAAGAGCAGCGTGCCCCACAAGATAAGTCGCCTGCGCCGGTACGTTGTATGACCCCACCGCTCAAATGCCGACGGGCGGGCGTTCGAAGACGTCGCCGTCACATCTCGCCCCCGCCCGACGAACGAGCGGCCACGTGCCGAGCCCGTTCACCCACGAGATTCCCTCTCACTCAACCGACCGGTGTGACCTCCCTTCGCAGTTTGATCATCTCAAAGGGCCGTGTCCAAGGCGGTCGCCCCACCGACACATCTCGTGCTAGTACCCCTCTCCTTTCGCACCCGTGGAGCTTTTCGATCCAAGATCATGCGTGGTGTGCGCCGGCTCAATGATCAAGGCACACGAGATGAAGCGGGCTCACTTCGAGGACTTGGCCAATTGAGCCAGATGATCCTTGAGGGCAACGCCGTACGCGGTCGGCGTGCCATCGTAATCCTCGATGAGTGCGGGCCCGCTCGAGCAGTCCCAGCCCTCGTCCGTGGCGTCCCAGGTCCAGCCGACGTACGAGACGCCGTGTTGGTCGGCCCAGGGCATGAAGGTCAGGTCGTACGTATCGGTACACCCGTCTTCACCGAACTCGCCAGTGACGACGGGGAACGATTTAGCGAGCGGGGCAATTGTCGCACTCCAGCACGAGACGTTGTTACAGTTTCCCCAGCTGTAGGTATGAAAACTGACCACGAGTTGATGGTCGGGGTCGCGAGGCTCGAACTGTCGCCAACTCGTCTCGTCGCTGGAAAACGCCAGGCCACCGAGCATGAGCGGGGTCGTGGCCCCAGTCGACCGTACGGCGTTGACAAGTTGCTGCATGCCCGCAGTCTGGTAGTACACGTTTGAGCCGTTGAGTCCGTACGACGTCTGACAGCCATTGCGCCAGCACGGCCAACTTTTGATGTAGGGCTCGTTAAAGAGGTCAAAGATCACGGCGTGATCGGACTTAAACGTAACGGCCATTGACTTCCAAAACGCCGGCGAGTGATCGGCGTCGGCCATGGGCCACTGGGTGGCCGCTATGTGCGTCCCGGGGGCTGACCAGTGCAGGTCGAGAATCACATAGAGTCCGAAGGACTCGAGGGTGCGCACGTACCGTACGATTTGATCACGGTACTCGGCGCCGCCGGTCACGACTCCGTTGATTCCGAGCCAGCAGTCCTCGTTGAGCGGGACCCTGACGGCGTTGATGTGCCACGAGACCATGGTCTTCACCGAAGCCGCGTTCGAGGGACCGTCGAAGATTTTATTGCTCGTCACGCACTTGTACTCCGCACCTGAACGGTCGACGCCCAATAAGCGAATGGTCTGGCCGTCCTGGTTGACCAGATGATTGCCCCGCACCGTAATACTCAGGGCCGACGCCGACACGGTTGACGAACTCAAGACGATGACACTCAACGAAAGGGCCATAGCCGTTACGAGACGCATGGTCCACGCCGTCCAGCGGGGCCGCTCACCGTGACGACGAACTCGTACCTGCATTCAATTAACTCCTCGCTCCACTACAAGTGATCAGGCGCAATGAAGAGTGAAACCTCCGAGGCCGCACGACGAAACCGCCCACGAAGATCGCGCCCACCTCTTCATCATTGTTGTGATCATCCATCCATTCGAGCACGTGGCCTTTGAAAAACGCGTTCTCGTCGGACTTGGCGAGGGCACCCTTTGCGGGCACCTGAAGCCTTGGGTCCCTCACGTCGGTAAAGTTCACGTCCTTCTCATCCTAGAGCGCTGTCGCGTCGCCCTGCACCACCGCTCATTTCGCCTCTCGCGCGATCTTCTCGTGATCAGCCCACAAGAATTCACGTGAAAACTTCACACTCTGCGACGGGTCGAAGGGAGAACGTGAAATCGACCCCAGTTGAGTATTACTACGATGGACCGGTGGCTTCCGGCGTAACATCGTGGCTCGCGGCTCGCCGCGCCTCTGACAACTTTCGTTCAGTGACTTTGATCATCGTCGCAATCGTCGTCGCCAACAGTGCCTTCATCCTCTTCGGCTACGAATCGAGTCCCATCTGGTGGACCGCCTCAGTGTCGTCGCGCGTCTGCGCATTGACGTGTGGCATCCCGACAGTTGACCCCAACGTGGGCTTCATCACGCAACCACTCGGACATCTGGCGGCCATGGACCTGCTGCATGGGCACCTGCCGTGGTGGAATTACTTCGAAGGAATGGGCCAGCCCCTCGCCGGCGAGATGCAGTCCGCCGCATTGCTGCCGCTCGTCATTCTCTTCGTCTTTCCCGCCGGACTCTTGATGTTCCACCTTAGTCTGCAAATCATCGCCAGCGTCAGTACCTATTTTCTCGTGCGACGTTTGGGCGTCGGACCCACCCTGGCCACGCTGGGGGGAATCCTCTTCGCCCTCAACGGCACCTACGCGTGGATCGGCAACTCCGCAATCAATCCCATCGCCTTCTTGCCGATGTTGATTTTGGGGATCGAGATCGTGCTCGAGCGCACCCGCAGTTCCCAGCGCACGGGATGGACTGTGATGGCGATTGCGGTCGCCCTCTCGATCTACGCCGGTTTCCCTGAGATGGCCTACCTCGACGGACTGTTGGCCGGCGGCTGGGCGGTCACGCGACTATTCTCCCTCGAGCGTCCGCGACGCCTCGCCGGATTGGGGCGTCTGGCCATTGGCGGCGCGCTGGGCGTCGGACTCTCACTGCCAATACTCGTGGCGTTCGGCGATTTCGTCAAGGACGCCAACATCGGAGCTCACGCCGCGAAGGGGTTGAGCATCGCCACCACCCCGTGGCACACCTTGCCCATACTGGTCAATCCCTACCTCGGCGGCACCTTGTTCGCGGGATCGAGCGCGACGCCGAACAATCTGTTGGGTTACTTCACCGCCTCGGCGGCGGTGTTTGCGGTAGTGGGTCTTTTCGGTTCGCGCCTGCGCGCACTGCGGTGGTACCTAGCCGGTTGGGTAGCGTTCACCATCGCGGGAGTACTCAATTTTCTCGAGATCCGCCACCTCTGGAACTTGATTCCCGAAATGGGTGCGGTCGCCTTCGCTCGTTACGTCTGGCCCACGACTGAGTTCGCGGTCATCATCCTCGCCGTGTTCGGACTCAGCGACATCGTCGAGTACGCGGCCCAACGCACCGTAGCCAAGTGGGCCGTCGTGGGCGTTTTCGTGACGTCCCTCGGCGGGGTCCTGCTCGTTTCGCCCCTCGGCGGTCACGTCAAGGGCACCCTCGAAGTCGTCGTCATCGCAATGATCGTCCTTCCGTTCATTGCTCTGGCGGCGGTGGGCTACGGTTTGCAGTTCGTCACCGGTCGGATCTTTCTCGCGCTCGTGGTCGCGGTGATGGTGTGTGAATCGCTGGCGTACTTTGCTATCCCCACGTTTCGCAACCCCACGTCGATCAAGGTCGCGACGGGCTCCATCAGCTATCTCCAGCAGAATCAGGGGCTCAATCGATTCATCTCGCTGGGTGTGCTCGACCCCAACTGGGGCTCGCAGTTTTCGCTCAATGAGATCAACGCCATTGACCTGCCCCTGCCAACGAGTTTTACCAACTACATCCATACCAATCTTGCGCCGTCGCTCAAGACTCCGCGCTCCTTCGTGTTGCCCTTCACTCCCGCCATTGAGGCTGAATTTGTCGCCCACATCGCCGACTACGAAGCGCTGGGCGTCGAGTACTTGCTGGTGCCGCGCAAGCCGCTCATTCCCGGCCTCGCCGCCGTCGGGCTCACCCCGCTCGCTAAGGACAGCCACAGCGAGCTCTATCGATTGCCGGCCGCCGCACCGTTCTACTCGACTGCCCTTGCGTCGTGCGTGATCTCCCAGGCCGCCGTCGACCACGTCAGCGTGAACTGTCCGAGTGCCACCACCCTGACGCGACTTGAACTCTCGATGCCGGGCTGGACCGCGCACGTCAACGGCTCGTCGACGAACATCACGTCCGATAACGGTCTCACCGAGACGATCGCACTGCCCGCCGGCGCTTCCACAGTTACCTACAGTTTCCTGCCACCCCACGAGGAGCTGGCGGCACTCCTCGCCGCAATCTCGTTCTTGGTGATGGCCGCAACGTGGGTGCCACGAAGATTCACTCGACGTCACAAAAACTCCGACGAGCCGAACCCGCAGGAGAGCGACGAGACGGCACCGCTCGATGAGACGTCCTCAACCGTCGACGTCAATACGGACGCCTCCATCGAAGCCGTCGACTCCGCACCCGCCGGGTAGTGACTACATCGCGTCGGCGAGGCTGAACAAGAATGCTTGCAGAGTCTGAATGTAGTCGCGCGTGGTGTCGTCGGTCTCTTCCAGGCGGTCACTGGTCAGAATTCCCTTCGCTGTAATCGTGGCGCGCAGCGCTACCTGCAACGTGCACAACCACGCCCAGGCTTCGGCATCGTTGAGAAACTCCTCGCCCAGCGTCGCCACCGCGAGTTCCACATTCGAGCTCACCTCGTGCTGACGATTGAACGTCGCTAACGGATCGTCGACGTCGTGGCTGGGATCGATTGGACCATTAAGACTGGCGTGCCACTCGTGAGTGGGGTCGGTCTCGGCCGCTAGGACATGTCCAAACGCTTCGCGAGCGATCTCGCGACCGGCGTCGTTCAACCGAACTTCGATGCGCCCGTCGCGACGACGTACGAAGAGCCGGCTCGCCACTACGAATCCTGTTCGATAGTGCAGAGCAGTCCGGCCACCTGGAGCTTCACGCAGTAGCCTTGTGCGCGCTCCAGCGATCCCGACCAGACGATGGCCCGGCCCTCGTGGTGCACGGTCAGCATCAACTGGGTCGCCTTATTATTGGGGTAGCCGAAGATCCTTCGAAAGATCACGACCACCACCGACATGGGTGTCACCGGATCGTCCCAGACCACGACGTTCCAGGAACGCTCGGTGAGCGTGACGACCGACGACTCGGTCTGGGTCTGGTCCGAGACGCGTAGGGGCTTCAGCGAGGGCACGTGGCCATTTTCCCAAAAATTGTGGTGAAATCAACCCCCATTACAACGGGCACGATCTCGCCTAGAGTTCGCGTCGTCGAAGTCGCCACGAGCCGGCCCAGTGCTGACCGGGTTCGAGAACGATTACGTCCTTGCCCGAGCGCAGCGCCTCGGGCGGGCAGGTCATCGGTTCGACCGCGACCGAGGTGCGTCGACGTCCGTGGCCCAGATCTTCTCCGGTGTAGACCTGGATGTAGGGAAAGGTCCGGTCCACCTGGAGTTCGACGAGTCCGCCGTTGCGGTCACGGAGTTTCACCGTCGCTAGCCCCGTATCGTCGCGAATGAGTTCGGTGTAGGTGACGTTGAGCTCGTGACCGTTCACCGTTTTGGCGATCGAGAAATCGAGGGCGTGGCCCCGCACGGGCAGAATCTCCCCGGTGGGCAGCAGCCGCTCGCCCGAGGCCACAAAGGCGGAAGCCGGCACCTCGAGCTCGGTGCCTTCAATGGTGGAGGTCGTCACCGCGAGGTAGGGATGAAAGCCGACGCCCACCGGAATGGGCACGTCGTCACGATTGGTCACGGTCGCGGTCACCGTGAGGCCCAGCGACCCCAGGTGGTACGCCACAGCAATCTCGCTCAAGAACGGATACTCCGGAGACGGATGCAAGACGAGTGACAAGACGCAGCGGTTCTGATTCACTTGGTCGATCTGAAAGGGCCGCCAGCGCACGAGCCCGTGGATGGCGGTGCCAGTTGAGTGGTCGTCGATCGACGGTAGTGCGGTGCGCCCCGAGAAGCTCCACGGCTCGGTGGAGAGACGATTGGGCCAGGGATACAAGATCTGACCTCGGGCGCCGTCGGGCAACTCGTCGCCCGCGAAACCCTCGACAACGCTGACCCCGCCCTGGACGAACGTGCGCAGCGTGGCGCCCACTTCGGCGATCACCGCACGCTGGTCGCCGTGGGCAATCGCAATCTGCTCACCGGAGGGAAGCACTCTCACCAATCCTTTTGTTCACTGGTGAATAACTTACGACAGATAGCGTGACTGGTATGAAAATACTGTTGACCAATGACGACGGCGTCATGGCTGGAGGTATCGCGGCACTCGCGCGTTCGCTCGCCCAGTGGATCGAGAAGTGCCCCGACGGTGAAGAGCGCCAGGCTCTCATCGTGGCCCCCGCCGGCAACTATTCGGGCATGAGTTCGGCCGTGGGCGATGTCTTCGACTTCCCCTCGGTACATTACGAACGCCACCACATCGACGGCGCCGAATCCATCGCCACGTACGGACTCGATGCGCCCCCCGCGTTGTGCGCCATCATCGGTTCACTCGGATCCTTTGGCATGAAGCCCGATCTCGTGATCTCGGGGATCAACGCCGGCGCCAATGTCGGACGCAGTGTCTTGCACTCGGGAACCGTAGGGGCCATTCTTGCGGCCGCCCAACTCGGACTCTCTGGTCTGGCCGTGTCGGTGCAGTGGGGCGACGACGTCCACTACGACGTCGCGGCACAACTGGCCATCGAAGTCCTCGACGAACTCTTTCGCGCGCCGTCGCGAACTTTGCTGAATCTCAACGTCCCCAACGTGACCCGCGAGAAATTGCTCGGAGTGCGACGCGGTCGCATCTCGACGGCCGACGTCGTAGTGGCCGCCGGACCCGACGCCGGAGGCGAACCGCTGGCTGACATGGGCGACCTGCCGCTCAAGCTCGGGGCCGCCTCACCCGGCATCGGCGACGTCAGCGACGAGGACGAGGGCGACGATGGAGCGTTACTGGTCGCCGGCTACGCATCGCTCACCCCGATCGTGGGACCCCACGAGAACACCGATTCAGCCCTTGACAGCATGATTCACACTGCGCTGAGCGTAATCTCGCGTCACCTCGAGAGCTAATCCTCGACCCTGCGCCGTGCCTCCTTGACGCGAGAGCGCGCCTTCTTCTCGTCGACCCGGCGCACCTGCGAGGCCCGGGTCGGGCGCGTGGCACGACGCGGCGGCTGACGAAGCAACGCCGCCGAGATCTTCTGCGCGAGCGCGTCAAGCGCCGCGGCCTTGTTGGCCGATTGCGAACGGAAACGACTCGAGCTGGCGCGCACGTGGTGTCCGACTCGTAGCAGCAACATCTCACGATCGGCGTCGCTCACTACAGTCGACGCGACCACGTCAAAACTGGCCACGACCTTGGTCTGTGAGCGGTTGGCGTGCTGTCCCCCCGGTCCGCCCGACGTCGTCATTCGCAAGTCCACCTCGACCGCCGGGATGGTGAGACGCGTGCGCACGTGTAACGACCCGTCGTCGTTGGCCCGCGCAACGCTCATGGCGCTGCGGCGAAGCGGACCATCGCCAATTGACTCGAGCACGCCACCATCTCTCCGGCGTCGTCGAAGAGCTCACAGCGTTCATCAACCAAACCGTCGGCCACGACCACGCACCACTGGCGCGCGCGCAACCAGTCGCTGCCGGGAATCCGGCGCACGTACGAAGTCAACTGCAGTGTCGGAACCCATCCCGACGAACCGAGCGGCAGCGTCGCCGGCGGAAGAGCGTCGGTGGCGAACAGCACGCTCCAGGGATTCCAGGGTCCTCCCCCGTCGGTCAACTTCATCCACAGGACCAACTCGCCGGGACCCCGAGCCCCGTTCCACCACTCGGCCGACGACGGATCACCGCGAAACTCGACCGAATCCTGAATTGCTATCCCCTCGTGGACGGGCAATTCTATGCACTCTCCTACGTCGGCGATGGCCGGGGGAAGAGAGGACTGGTAGCGAAGTGGGGTCGATTCGCCCAGTGTGCCCACCGTGACGAGGGCTTCGGTCGTGACGACTCCCTCTTGAGACAGGACCACGTGCACGAAGGACACGCCACGACCTACTCGTCGCACACTCGTCACGAGCAGTGCGGGACCCACCGCGGGTGTAAAAATAAAATTGGTACTCACGGCCGTAGCGTGTACGTGAGCCGCGCCGGCATCGCTGGCGGCCGCGACCGCGGCGCTCGCGAGAACACACTGTAGATACCCTCCATGGGGGTAGCCGAAGACCGTGAACTGACGCGCGAGGTCAACGACGTAACGACCTTCTCCATCAGGCTCCACGGCGGCGGCGTCCGCCAGGAGGATGGGGTCGAATCGTGCGTTCACCGCACCACTTTAACGAGCGAGGTGCCGCCCGCGAGGGCATTGACCCGACGGTAGATTGGGTTGGTCGAAAGAGAGCTTCCATGCGCACCATCCCCCATTACATCAACGGCGTCACCGTGAGCGCCCCGGGCGAGCTACCCGTTTTTAACCCCGCGACCGGTGACATCACCGGTCGCCTTCCCCTTCCCTCCACCACTGTCGTCGATGAGGTCGTGGCGGCGGCACGAGCGGCGTGGCTCACTTGGCGGCAATCAAGTTTGTCCCAACGCACTAACGTGCTGTTCGCCCTGCGTCATCTCCTGGTGCAGCACACCGACGAGCTTGCCGCGCTGATCACGTCGGAGCACGGCAAGACCATCGCCGACGCCAAGGGTGAAATCGCGCGCGGACTCGAAAACGTCGAGTACGCCTGTGGCGTCACTGAACACCTGAAGGGTTCTTTCTCCTCACAAGTTGCCGACGGCGTTGACGTACACTCCTTTCGCGAGTCGCTGGGAGTCGTCGCGGCGATCACGCCATTCAATTTCCCGATCATGGTGCCGCTGTGGATGACGGCCAGCGCATTGGCCACGGGCAACGCCGTCATCTTGAAGCCCTCCGAGCGCGACCCGTCGGTGTCGGTACGGCTCGGCGAACTCCTCACCGAAGCCGGACTTCCCGCGGGTGTCTTTAACGTCTTGCAGGGCAATGCCGCGACCGTAAATCAACTGCTCGAACACGAGGGAGTTGACGCGGTCAGCTTCGTCGGTTCGACGCCGGTCGCGCGCCATGTCTATAACGTCGCCACCGAGCACGGCAAGCGCGTCCAGGCCCTGGGCGGTGCCAAGAACCACATGGTGGTCCTCGCCGACGCCGACCTCGATATCGCGGCCGACGCCGCCATTAATGCCGGGTACGGCGCCGCGGGTGAACGCTGCATGGCCATCAGCGTGGTGGTCGCCGTGGGCGACATCGCCGACGAACTCGTCGCCAAGATTGCCGAACGCGCCGACCGGCTCATTGTCGGTCCGGGCGATGACCCCACGAGCGATTTCGGTCCAGTCATTACCGACGAGCATCGCCAGCGAGTACTCAGTTACGTGACCAGTCCCGACCCCGGAATTACCGTGGTACGCGACGGCTCGGCGTTGTCCGAGCGGACAGGTTTCTTCATTGGACCGTGCTTGCTCGACGGCGTGGCCCCGGGGATGCGCGCCTACGACGACGAGATCTTCGGACCGGTCTTGAGCGTGACCCGGGTGGCCACCTACGCCGACGCCGTGGCACTTATCAACGCCAATCCCTACGGCAACGGGACCGCGATTTTTACGCGCGACGGCAATGCGGCACGCCTGTTCTCTCGCCAGGTCAGCGTCGGCATGATCGGAGTCAATGTCCCCATCCCGGTACCGGTATCGAGCTACTCCTTTGGGGGGTGGAAGAATTCCTTGTTCGGTCACTCTCACATCTACGGACCCGAGGGCATCACGTTCTACTCGCGCGCCAAGGTCGTCACCACCCGCTGGCCGCTGGCCTCAGAATCACAAATTGACCTGGGTTTCCCGCGCACGCGCTAAGTGGCGCGTCTGAGGTGCGCGCTCGGGGCCACGTAGACTCGCCATCGCGGCGTACCCCAATGCGCGCCCGAGCGAGGACGAGGCCCCATGAGCAAGCAACACAGCAGCGTCCGCTCCTACGGTATTTTGGTCCACGACGGGGCCGTCGCGCTGGTGCGTTCATCGAACCCGAATCACAACCCTCCCCTGTGGTGGCTGCCCGGCGGCGGAATTGATTTCGGCGAGGCGCCCGAGGAGACGCTGGTGCGTGAATTTAAAGAAGAGACCGGACTCAGCGTCGGCGACCCTCAGCTCTTCTCGGTCACCAGCGACGTACGCAAGCGCGACAACGGCGACCGCATCCACACGGTGCGCATCATTTATACGGTGCAGTGGCACGGAGGAGAGCTCACGCACGAAGTGCACGGCACCACCGACCACGCCGCGTGGTACCCGGTGAACCAACTCGAGTCGCTCAACTTGGCCGCCTACGCCCGCGACGCCATTCAGGGAGTCGTGCGAAAGTAGCGCTGCACCAGCGACGTCTTGGCGATCTTGCCGGTGCCGTTCATTGGCAGACGGTCGGTGCTGAACACAACACGGGTGGGAATTTTGTAGGGCGCCAAACGCGTCGAGAGGAAAGTGATCAGTTGCTCTTCGGTGAGGTAGGCGTCGTGGCGCAGTACGACCACCGCCGCCACGGACTCACCCAATCTTTCGTCGGGCAGGCCGCACACCGCGGCCTCCCACACCGCCGGATGATCGAAGAGCACAGATTCGACTTCGGCGCAGTAGACATTGTCGCCCCCACGCAGGATCATGTCCTTTAACCGGTCCTCGATGAAGAGGAAGCCCTCCTCGTCGAGGTACCCGACGTCGCCGGTACGCAACCAACCCGCCACGAGCGTCAACGCCGTCGCTTCGGGCTGGTGCCAATACTCGTGAAAGAGTGTCGGACCCGACACCCAGATCTCACCGACCTCGCCGGGAGGAAGCACCTGGTCGCGCGGGTCACGAATTTCCACGTCCATCACGACCGTCGGCGTCTGACCCGTCGAGGTCGGATGGCGCTGGTAGTCGTCGCCGTAATTCTGAGGGCCGTAGGCGTTGGTCTCGGTCATGCCGAATGCCAAATTCGGACGTCCATTGTCGAAGGTCTGCTCGACCCCGGTCACCAGCGCCGCGGGAGCCGGGGCACCTCCTCCACCTATCGTCACCAAGGAGGTCGTGTCGAACTTCGCAAGACCCGGAAAGTTGATGAGGTCCCACGACTGAGTGGGCACGCCGACGACATTGGTGACCCGATACTGCTCGATGAGTCCCAGAGCCGTCTCGGGATCCCAGCGATGCATCATCACCAGTTTGAAGTGCCACGAGAAGCACGACAGCATCACCGGCACACAACCGGTGACGTGAAAGAGCGGCACGATCAAGATGAAGCACGTGGGATCACCGGGCGGATGATCACGCGGACCGCGGCGTATGCCCTCAACGACCAGACCCGTCGAGAACGCCATCAGCGTCTGGCAGATGGCGTCGTGCGTCGACACCGCACCCTTCGGTTGGCCGGTGGTCCCCGAAGTGTAAAGAATGGTGGCGTCGTCATCGCTGCGAAGCTCCACCGAGGGCATCGATGCGCCCTGCATCACGATGTCAATCCAGTGCACGACGCCCGCTGGTGGGGTCGACGTCACGTCGCCGCGCGCCAAAATGATTGGCGTCTGGCGGCGTCGGCACGTCTCAAGGACCCGCCAACAGCGATCAGTGTCGGCAATGAGGACACTCACGTCGGCGTCAGAAATGGCGAAGTCCAACTCATCGGCCGTCCACCACGCGTTGAGTGACACCGCGACCGCTCCGATGGACACCGTGGCGGCGAAGGCCACGATCCATTCGGGGATGTTGCGCATGGCAATCGCCACACGATCACCTCGTCGAACCCCGAAGTGATTGACCAGAGCGTCCGCAAACTCGTCGACCCCACGCATGACGTCGTCGAAGGAGTGCTCTTCGCCCTCGTAGACCACGAAGGTCTCCTGCGCACCGCGAGCGCCGTCGAAGATATCACGAAGAGTCGCGGGGGCGTTGGCAAAGACGCGACGCGAGACACCATCGACCGACCGACCGGTCACCTCGAAGAGCTGACCGGACGCGGTGACTTGGGAAATCGCGTCACGTAAGTTCAGTCCCACGCGTCTCGCTTCATGCCCCCTCAGCCTAGAAGAACTACTCTCCTCGCATGGACCAGGGGGCATTTACGTTCGCGGTGCACGTGCACCCGGGGGCGCGGCGCCCAGGTGTGGGTGGGACCTACGATGGTCACCTCGTGGTGAGGGTCCGTGCGCGGGCGGTCGACGGCGCCGCGAACGAAGAAGTTCTCACCTCGCTCGCCACGGCATTGAACCTGGCCCGTAGCCGTGTCAATTTCGTTCGGGTGAGCACGTCGCGCGACAAAGTCGTCGTCGTGAGCGACTCCGACTCCGACGCCATTCGAATTCGCTACCGCGAACTTTTGAACACGACGCCGTGACGTCACGTCGCACATTGGTGTCTTTGGTCACCAGTGTGCAGTGAGAGATTTAGTCAACGTCGTAGAGAGGACCTTTCGTGATCGCTAGTAACTACCCACTCTTGGACGTCTTCGTATCGACTCTGTATTTCGTCGTGCTCATTGGCTGGATCATCCTCGTCTTTCACGTATTTCAAGACATCATGCGTTCTCACGACCTCGATGGCGTCGCCAAAGCTTTGTGGGTATTATTCATCCTCGTACTACCACTCATTGGCTGCCTGCTGTACCTCGTCGTTCGCGGCGGCTCAATGCACACACGCCAACTACACGCGGCGAAAATACAGCGCGAGACGTTCGAGGACTACATCCGCGAAGTGGTCGCGACGAAGCACGACACGCCTTAACTCAGCGCGGCACCTGCGGTCGCGGCGGCCTTTTGGGCCATTCGCTCGACGGTGTTAGAAATTTTGGCGACCTCGATGTCAAGTTCGGCCCGCGCGCATTCGGCCTCCTTCGAGAGTCCCTCGATGTGGCCCACGTCCCAAAGATCAAGCACCGGCGTCACCACGTCCTTAAGGAACTGGGGCAGTCCGTAGATACCCTCGCGAGCGATACGCACCGCGTGGCGGGTGAAACTCGGAATACCGGTCCCGGGCATTGCGAAATCGGTGACCTGCTTGGCCGTAGCAATCATCATTGTTGATGGGTCAATGGCGAAGGCTGCGAGCGCCAAGTCACGGTAGAAGAGGTAGTGCTTGGTCTCGTCCCCCGCCACGAGGGCGAGGACGTTGCGGCCCATCTTGTCGTCCTTGGGCAGGTGCGCACCGGTATTGCGGTGAGCAATCTGGGTCGCTCGCTCCTGGAAGGACACGTAGCAAATCAAGTCGGCAAAAGTGTCGGGCTCGGGCACCTCGCCGCGCGACATCTGCACGCGGCGTCCATCTTCGAGCAATACGGGGTCGATACAGCGCGTAATGTGCACCCAGTCACGCATCACCATTGCGTGGCGGTTCTCCTCCATCGTCCATTGGTAATTCCAATCGCGAATCGGGTGGCCCTTGGGGGCATGGGAAAGAATCGAATTCGTATAGTACGGAAGGTTGTCCTCGGTCAGCAAATTGACGTAAATCGAACTGCGCACGCCCTCGGCGACGGGGTAATCCAACGCGTTCCACGGGTGAGTCCCGAAGTCCTCGCCAGAGCCCCAGTCAATCTGCTCGTGGGGATACCACAGCCGCGGAGCTTCCATGTGGCGGTTGTAGAGGCGTTCGACATCTGGTGCGATTTCCAGGAGAAGATCCGTGCGACTCTGTGGTAAACGCAAGGCTGACAAATTAGTTCTTTCGCATTTGCGGTCTCAGGGCCGCTCCTCCATCGTAACCCTGAAACGCTTAAATAGTCCTATTCTTGTGATTCTGCTCACAAGGCACTCAAGTAACCTGATGGTCTCGTGAATCTCATTGGATCGCTCGCTCCGTCGGAATTTCGACGTGCTATCGACGCACCACTTCGACGTTTCTTCCTCGGAGTATTCGTCAGTTGCTTTGCCATGGGACTCACCCTCTCCCTGTAGGTCATGTATCTACACAACGTGCACCGCTTCTCCACTCTGCTGCTCGCGCTCGCGGCCCTCGCGGGTCTGCTCACTAGTCCTCTGTCGGGGACCTTGACTGACCGGATCGGTCCCGTGAAGGTGGTCCTCCTCGCGCTGGTGACAGACGCCGCGGCACTGGCCTCTTGGGCCTACATCCACTCCAAGACGAGTACCGTCATCGGTGCGCTCATGTTGGAGGTCTTTGGGGGCGCTATGTGGGGCCCGGGGACCACGTTGCTCGTGCGACTCGTCTCGCCCGAACTATCGTCAACGCACCTACGGATTTAACTTCATACTCGTCAACCTCGCCCAGGGTTGTGGCGCACTGATCTCGGCGAGCGTGGTGGACTTGCACCACCCGCTCATCTTTCGCTGGCTCTACTTGGGCAACGTCGCGGTGGCCCTCGCGTCGGGAGCCTTTTTCGCGACCCCGTGGAAGTACGGCCACGTCGATCACCGCGAGAATGGTTCGAACGCGACCGCCGCCATGAGTGACAGTTGGCTCGTCGTCGTGCGTGACCGGCGTCTCGTCCTGTAGTCTGCGCGTGTCGGTGATCTTGATGCTGGGCGGCTACGGCGCCCTCGAAGCGGGCTTCAGTCTCTTCGTGGTGAACAATCTGCACCTATCGATACACGTCATCGGCATCTTCTTCTTCACCAACACCATGACGATTGTGCTCACGCAACTCGTGGTGGTGAACCTGATCAACCGTCACAGTCGCACGCGGGTACTGGCGTTTGGCGCGGTCCTCTGATTCATCTTCTAGGTGATTTTGGCTGTGTCGCTCGCCCTCTGCGCACTCATCGCGGTGCTCTCTATCGCACTCGCCATGGTGGTCCTTGCCCTCGGCGAGACCATCCTCTCGCCCGTCGGCCCCGCGATCGTCAACGAAATCGCGCCCGAGCACCTGCGTGGGCGATACAACGCCGCGAAAGGACTTACGTGGGGCGTCTCGAGGACGATTGCTCCGGCGACCGCGGCGCTCAACTTCGACAATGGACTGAGCAACTGGGGGCCACTCTCGGTGGGTGCAAAGTCACTGGTCGGCGGCGCTCTGATGCTCAACCTGCGACGCCACCTCAGTGCCGGTCAGGTCGGGCGAATGGCGTAACTGAGATATTTCTCAGGATATCGAACGCCCATGACACCCAATTGCGGGGTGTACTTGACCACAGCAGTGGGCAACGCACAGCCCAGAAAATAAACCGGTCGCGAACCATACAACTCATTTGCTTCAGGGCATCACCAGGTTTTTCTCAGCGGAATCCCACGGCGAAATCTTCCTGAGTGACATTACAAATTTAACTATCCATAAATACGACCTGTGGAGAACTGAGCAGGGGTTCACCATGTTCATCAGCAAAAACTCCTGCACAACTTACTCACAAATACCCAGATTTGTGGACAAGCAGGGATAGCGTTCATTGAACCTACTTGATGGGTGCCAAGTATTACCGCAATTCGAAGTACCGACCGAACAAGAACCACACGGTTCACGACTAAGGGGACTACTCAATGTTTAAATTCAAGACGGCGTCTGCCCGTTTCGGAGCTCTGGCTACGGCGTCACTGGCCGTGGTGGCCTTGTCCACCACGGCGATGACGTCGCTGGCCGGCTTCAGCGCTCAGATCGTCAACAACAGCAACACATTCTCGGCGGGCACCATGCAGCTCGAAGAATCTCAGGGCGCGACCAACTGCTTCTCGACTGGTTCGGGATCTGGTGGCACCGTCGGAACCAACTCGGCGACCTGCGCGATCAACAAGCTCGTGGGTACCCTCGACCAGGTTCCTGCCGGTACTCCGTTAACCACGACGATTACCATGAAGAACAACGGCAACGTGAGCGCGTCGCTCGATAGTTTGGTGTTTAGCGCCTGCAGCGCCGCCGCCGCGTCCGACGCCGCTACCTACGTCGGATCCGACACAGCGGGATTCTGTGGGAAGGTCGACTTCAGCGTGGGTATCGCGGCCAAGTGTCTGTACCCGGCCAACGCCGCGGCCGCCTGCCCGGCCACTCCGGTGAGCTCGGGTACCCTCAGCGGTGCCGCGACCGTGGGCACCATCACCAATTCGTCCACGCCGGGCATGGTGTTGCTCGCTCCGGGAGCATCGCAGGCCTACACCTTCACGGCAATGCTCGATACCTCGGCGACGAATGCCGACCAGGGTCTGGCCGCATCGATGACCATGACGTGGAACCAGTCGTAGTATTGAACCAGTCACTCGAGACACCACCGCGACTTCAATTGGTCGCGGTGGTGTCTCGAGTGTCGAATAAATTACTGTTCCCCTCGCAGCGGCCCAGAAACCATAGATACCTGATCACTCCACGTGCGACACAGCCTCTCGACTAAATCGTCATCATTCTGGACCAAACCGCGTCACCCGTTTCGCATTTTTGCCACCGTCGGACTCGGAACCCTCTGGTTCATCCTCGTCCCCACCATCGCCGCCGCGACCATATTCACTGCGGTATTGACTAATTCCGCCAATGTTTTTTCCAGCGGTAATTTGATCTTGAAGGGCTCGACCCCCGGTCCGGTGCTCTGCGCGTCCAGCGGAACCACGATTACGACCGATGCCGCCAACTGCACCGGCAACCCGTTACCCGCGGCGGCGCTGTCGACCACGGCCTCCAGTGCGGCGACGACGCTCTCGAGTTCCGGCAGCCTCTCGGCGACCTCGGGACTCGTCTCCTCAAATGGATGCGGCGTGGCGCAATTCGCAGACGCGTCCACTCTGGCCACGAATCCGGCGCTGCCCGCCTACGGG
This sequence comes from Acidimicrobiaceae bacterium, assembly GCA_003168075.1. Lineage (GTDB taxonomy): Bacteria > Actinomycetota > Acidimicrobiia > Acidimicrobiales > RAAP-2 > RAAP-2. The sequence goes on along the minus strand of PMTL01000076.1, from coordinate 41,174 downwards.
GTCACGTACGGCGCCACGATGAGCAAACTCGCGTCGAGCGCCGCCAGCTTTGATGGTTCGACGGGCTGGGCCGAGACGGTCAAGTCCTTCGCGAACCCCACGAGCTTCTCGATCGCGGGTTGGTTCAACACATCGACCGCTCAGGGAACGCTCATTGGTTTTTCGAGCGTGCAGACGGACGCCGGCTCGACCAGTAACGACCGCGAACTCTGGCTGGACGCGACGGGTCACCTCGTGTGGGCGACGACGACGGGCACGGTCATTAGTGAGGTCACCAGTCCGTCGACCTACAACAACGGCGCCTGGCACTTCGTCGTGGCGACCATCGGTTCGACGAACCAAGATCAGCTCTACGTCGACGGCGCCCTCGTGGGATCCACGACGGCGACGACCGCCTATAACTACACGGGGTACTGGACGCTGGGTTGGGGCTCGGAATTATCCGCAACTCCCGCGTGGACTGATCCGCCGACGTCGGCGTACTTCAAGGGTGTTCTCGCGGGCTTCGCCGTGATTCCGTCGCAGTTGTCCTTAGCGCAAATCGTCGCGATGAACGCCACCACGAACCAGACCGGCTACAACACATTGATATCCGCGGTGAACCCGACTTCGTATTGGCCCTTGACCGACGTCGGATCGACTCCCTATAGCGGGGCACTGCCGACGCTCTCCGCGACTACCGCGAAGTTCTACGACGCCTCGGGTCACACCAACACCGGATCGCCGGGAACCGGCACCGTGACGACCGGAGCCGCCGGACCACTATCGGGTACGGCGATTACCTTGAGTGGAGCCGCGGGCTCGGCCGTCAACACGACCACGGGCTACGCCAATCCCCAAACGTTCTCTCAATCGATCTGGTTCAAGACAACCTCGTCGGGCGTGCTGATGGGGCTCACGAACGTAGTGGCTGACACCACGGCGTCCGCCGATCATGATCACATGTTCTGGATCGATTCGACCGGCCACCTGGTCTACGGCATCGATTACGGCGCGACCCCCACGAACACCGAGATGACCTCGGCGGGAACCTTCAACAACGGCGCCTGGCATCTGGCCGTCGCCACCGGAAGTACCACCGGCACAGTTCTCTACGTCGACGGCGTGCAGGTCGCGTCCAACGCGACGGCGTCGACAGTGCAGAGCTATACCGGGTACTGGCATCTCGGGTACGGCTACGCCACGGGATGGACGAACGCGCCGACCAGCAACTACCTCACCGGTTCGCTCGCCCACGCCGCGTATTACACGACGACGCTGACCGCCGCCCAAGTCGCAGTTCTGTACGCCGCGACGACGCTGGGAGCCGAAGAGTTGNNGCGTACTGGCCGCTCTACGACACCATTGCGTCGCCCGCGTGCGCCACCGTCGAGGTCACTATCGGCGCGGTCAAGGGTGCGACGACATCGTGCGTCGAGCCGTACCTCGCCGCCACGACCTGCGCGGCACCGGTGGCGACGGCAGAGGCCAACACGCTCTTGCCCAAGGCCATGCCGCAACCGGTGACGGGGACAACCGTCGCTCTCACGATCACGCTCAAACTCACCGCGACCGAATCGGTGGGCGTCGCGGGACTTCACCTGCTGATACCACTCACCTTCACGACGCAGAACTCCAGGTTCACCAGCCAGATCTCCTACGCCCTGAGTCAGGCGGTACTGTGACGCACGTCTCTTCACCCGGTCAGCAGGCCCTGCGTGAGGAGTTGACGTCGCCCTCACGAACCCCGGCCCAGGACGTCGTCGCCGAGGAACCCATGATCTGGAGCCTGCGAATCGCCATCATCGTGATCGTCGTCTCCATCTTGGCGTCGGCGGGCTGGCGTCTGGCGGGTGGATCAGAGTACGTCATCACCAGTCCGTCGATGTGTCCGACGATCTGCGTGGGGACCCTCGTCCTCGACGAGGCGGCGGGTCAGCACTTGCACGCCGGTGAAATCGTCAGTTTCGTTCCCCCGGGCCTCGGCCAGGTCTACACCCACCGGATTGTCTACGTCTTCGCCAATGGTTCCTTCGAGACCAAGGGCGACGCCGCCAATATCATCGACCCCTGGAGGGTCAACCCGTCGATGGTGCGCGGCCGCGAGGTCGCCACGCTTCGCGGCGCGGGCTGGTTCGACTTGGCCCTGCCCTTTCTGGCCTTGGCCCTCACCTTGATCTTGATCGCTCGACGCATGTTTCGCACCGTGCATCGTCGCGAATGGGACCGCCTCTACGTCTCGCTCATGGTCGTGGTACCGATCTGGCTGCTGAAGCCCCTCGTGCGCGGCATCATCGTGCAGACCTCGACGCTGAGACCAGGGGTGAGCCAGGTCGTCGTGGTCAACACCGGACTGCTACCGGCCGAGTTCCGCGTGCCCGGTGGTCAGGCGCAGTCTTTCGTGGATCCGGGCTTTCGAGCCACCTTGTCGGGACCAGTGCACGAGGGTGGCCAACTTGGGCTTTCGCAGGCAGCGTCATTTCACTGGTACGGCTGGGCCATTGTGGCCCTCTTCGTGTCCTCGCCGTTGGTGTGGTACTTGATCCAACTCTTGCGGCCCTCCTCGCGCGCCGAGCGCGAGCTGGTCTTTCACGGGCGCTACGTCCACGTGCCGTCTCCGCTCTCGATGCCGGACATGGATAGCGTGCTCGCCACCGAAGACGACCGCGCGCAGCGCGAGCGTGCACGGCCATTCGCCCCCGACTGAGGTGGCGTAAAAGCCCCTACATCGCGTTAACATGATGTTGATTGACGTCAGTGGCGGCCGGTTGGTCTGCGCTAGTTTCGCGGGGCGATCCAGTTTCATCTCGCTGGTTTCTCGCCGCCTCGAACGCCACGACGACAACACGTTGGAAAGAGAGATGTTGTCATCACGATGAAGCCAGCCCCCTCGGCTCCCTCCGATCGCTACAAGTGGACCGCGCTATTCGTGGTGACCCTCGGGATGCTGATGGCCACTATCGACTCATCCATCGTCCTCATTGCGATGCCCGCGATCTTTCGCGGTATTGGTCTTGATCCACTGCAACCCGGTAATTCTTTTTACTTGCTGTGGATGATTCTGGGTTTCCTCGTCGTCACCAGCGTCCTCGTCGTGAGCCTCGGACGCCTGGGCGACATGTACGGCCGCGTGAGGATCTACAACGCCGGTTTTGCCATCTTCACCTTCTTCTCCGCCCTGTTGTCGATCACCTGGATGCACGGTCACGCCGCGGGACTCTGGCTCATCATCATGCGGCTCTTCCAGGCGCTAGGAGCAGCGATGCTGATGGCGAACTCCTCGGCCATCCTCACCGACGCCTTCCCGCGCGACCAGCGCGGACTCGCCATGGGTGTCAACCAGGCGGCGGCCTTTAGCGGCACCTTCATCGGACTGATCGTGGGCGGGCTACTGGCTCCCTTCGACTGGCACCTCATCTTCCTCGTGTCAGTGCCGGTGGGACTGCTCGGCACCGTGTGGGGGTACGTCGCATTGCGTGAACTCGGCGAGCGACACCGCGCACACGTCGACTGGCTGGGCAACACCACATTCGCCGTGGGAATGGTACTGATCATGGTGGGTCTCACCTACGGTATCGAACCGTACAACGGCCACACCATGGGCTGGACGAGTCCCCTCGTACTGGGTTGCGTCGCGGTGGGTCTGGTCACCATGTTGGCCTTCGCGGTGATCGAGCGCCGGGTCGCGACACCGATGTTTCGCCTGGAGCTCTTTCGTATCCGCCCGTTCACCGCGGGAATCTGCGCCAGCTTTCTCGCGGCTCTAAGTCGCGGCGGCATGATGTTCATGCTGATCATTTGGTTACAGGGCATATGGTTGCCCCTGCACGGCTACAGTTTCGCGCGAACACCCCTGTGGGCGGGCGTGGCAATGGTGCCCCTCACCGTGGGCATGCTGATCTCCGGGCCCCTCAGTGGATATCTCTCGGACCATTTCGGCGCTCGGCCGTTCGCGTCGGGCGGAATGCTCGGCACCGCGATCTGCTTCGCGCTTCTTGAGACCCTACCGGTCAACTTCGCGTACTGGGAGTTTGGCATGTTGTTGTTCTTGACGGGTATGTCGATGGCCGCCTTCGGATCGCCAAATCGCGCCGGGGTCATGAACTCACTGCCCGCCGAACACCGCGGTGCGGGGTCGGGAATGAATACCACCTTCCAGAACTCGGCCCAGGTGTTCTCCATTGGGCTCTTCTTTACGCTGCTCATCGTGGGCCTGTCGAGTTCACTCTCCTCCAACCTCTACTACGGCCTCATTGCCCACGGTGTTTCCACCAGTGCCGCAAGCCACGCCTCGCACCTGCCGCCGATCGCCACCTTGTTCGCGGCGTTCCTCGGAGTCAATCCGATTCAGCACCTGCTGGGCCCAGCGGGCCTGGCCCAGTTGAGCGCCTCACAGCAGGCCACGCTCCTCGGACGCAGTTTTTTTCCCACGTTGATCGGCGCGTCGTTTCGCTCCGGTCTGCACGCTGCTCTGGACTTCGCCATCGTGGCCAGTCTGTTCGCGGCGGCAGCCTCGTGGGTGCGCGGCGCCAAGGTTGACGACGACGTGCCGGTCGATCGCGCTCTCGAAGTCAGCGTCGACTAGAGCTCCTTGGTGAGCTGCGCGACGCGCACGCTCCAATCGCGCTCAGTGCTTTCACCGGCCGCGTGCAGCGCGGCGCGCTCGTCGCGCAACGTTCGCGCGACGTCGCCCAGTCCTGAGGGCAGTAATTCTTGAATGCGCCGACGCACCCACTGCGCCAACGAAGGTGAGGCCCCCGAAGTTGAGACCGCGACTATGACGTCGCCGTCGCGGTACACCGAGGTGAAGTAGAAGCTGCATCGCGCGGGGTCGTCGACCACGTTGAGCAAGATATGACCCTCCTGCGCTTCGGCGACGATCTCGTCGTTCACCGTGGCGTCGGCGGTCGCCGAGACGACGAGAAAGTAGCCCGCGAGGTCGCCGCGACGATATCGACGCACCTGGGTGGACACCACCCCTTCGGGCACCTCGACGAGCAATTGGTCACTAATCACGTGCACCCGAGCACCCGTCTCGAGGAGTTGGCGAGCCTTGTGAGCGCCCAATCGTCCCATGCCGAGCACGAGTACGTCGCGCCCCGTCAGGTCGAGCGCCAAGGGCAGCATCACGAACTAGCCACCAGATCCGCCACGACGTCGCGCAGCCCCAATTGCAGCGCCGCGACGCGCCCCACCACGATGACCGCGGGTGAGGCGACGTCAAGATCCGCCAACTCGTCGAGGCGACCACGCACCACGCGCTGCAGGTCGGTGGACGCGCTCTGCACCGCCGCGACGGGAGTGCCGGCGTCGAGACCACCACGCAGGAGTTCTTGAGATATCTGGCGTCGCCGCGACACGCCCATCAAGATGACGAGGGTGATGTCGGGATTGGCCAGTCGTTCAAAGTCGACACGTGAACCCGCCTCGGCCGTCGCGGTGACGACGCACACCCCGTGCGACGCACCGCGGTGCGTGACCGGGATGCCGGCGAGCAGTGGCCCGGCGAAGGCCGACGAGATGCCCGGTACGACGTGCACTTCGACGCCGGCGCGCGAGAGCGCCAACGCCTCTTCGCCTCCGCGACCGAAGACGAAGGGGTCGCCGCCCTTCAGACGGACCACGCTGTCGTAGTGCTGGGAAAGTTCGATCAGCAAATCGCTGATGTCGTCTTGGGACGTGGATTCACCGGGGATCTTGCCGACGTCGATGCGCAGCGTCTCGGGCGCGATGAGTTCCAGGACACTCGAGCCGACCAGTCGGTCGTGCACCACGACGTCGGCGCTCGCGAGCACCTGGGCGGCGCGCAGCGTCAACAGGTCGGCGTCGCCCGGTCCGGCCCCGACGAGGAAGACACTCACGACTGCAGAACCCTGACGTAGAAGTCGCCGAAGGCCTCACCCTCGTCACCCTCGTCGCGCCAACGCTCGAGCAGCGGTTCGAGGATGGCCGGTATCTCGTCGAGCTTGAGCTTCTCTTGGTGTAGAGAGGCCAGTCGGTCACCACGCAGTCCCCCACCCAAAAAGAGGTCGTAGGTGTTCTTCGTTCGACCCACGACGCCCACTTCGGCCACGGCCGGTCGGGCGCACCCGTTGGGGCACCCAGTCATGCGCAGTTGCAGTCGACGCTTACCCAAACCCTTCTGGTCGAGGCTCGCCTGCACGTCATCAATCAATGAGGGCAGGCGCCGCTCCGCTTCGGTGAGCGCCTGGCTACAGGTCGGCAGCGCCGGACAGGCCAGCGCCGCACGCTCGACGTTTCCGAGTTCCTCCACCGCGCGCACGCCGTGCTGTGTCAAGAGGTCAGCGACCCAGTCGTGGTCCTCAGGCGCGATGGCCGAGATCACGATGTCTTGTTGGGGGGTAATCAAGAAACGCAGTTCGCGAGCCGTCGCGAGTTCGCGCAGGGCGCTGCGAAGTCCGCGCCCGTTGACGTCGTCGCGTACGCGCCCAGCCCCGACGCGGATTCCCACTTCGAGGGTTCCGTCGCTCAGCGTGCGCCAACCCAAGTGGTCGTCGGCGTCGTGCAACTCAACCGTCAGCGCCGGACGCAGGGCCTGACCGTAGCGCTTCTCGATCTCGGCGTAGAAGTCGTCAATACCCATATCAGCCGCCACGTACTTCAGCCGCGCGCGGCGCCGGTTGGTCCGGTCACCCAGGTCGCGATACGTGGTCAACACCGCGCGAATGACATCGTCGAGCTCGTCGGGAGTCACGAAGGTAAGTGGCGTGGCGAGACGCGCGAACGTGTCGGGCTGGGCGTACGAGCGGCCCAGTCCGCCACCGATGACGACGTTGTAACCCGCGCCCAGATCGGGGTGCGTACTCGGGATGAGTCCGAGGTCCTGGGCGAGAACGTCCACACAGTTCTCGTCGGGGTGAGCAATGGCGATCTTGAACTTGCGCGGCAAGTACGTGTCGCCATAGAAATCGTGCTCGACGTCGGGCTCGATGCTGGCCGCGCGCTCCCCATTGACGAAGACCTCCCAGTGGGCCTGCGTCGCGGGCTTGAACTTTGTGGCGAGGTGGTTGGCGAGCTCGGTCACGTGGGTGTGATCGTCGTCAGAGACCAGGCTCGAGCACATCACGGTATTGCGCACGACGTCACCGCAGGCGGCGAAGGAGGTCATGGCGTGCGCGTGCAGTCGCCCGCTGAGTTCCTGCAGGGAGAATTTGAGGACGCCGTGGAACTGCACTGCCTGGCGGGTGGTGAGGCGGATGGAACCGTCGGCGAGCTCTTCGGCGATGTTATCGATCGCCAACCACTGCGTCGAACTCAGACGCCCGCCCGGAATGGCGACACGAATCATGAAGATGTACTCGAGAGACTCACCCGCCAGAGTCCGCTCGCGGCGTACGTCGCGATTGTCCTGAGCGTAGATCCCGTGGAACTTGAGCAGGTGCTCGGAATGTCCCGACAAGTTCGGTGCTGCCGATTCCAGATCCTCCAAGAGATCGCCGCGCAAGTGATTGCTGGACTGTTTGATCGACTCTTCTGCTACCAGCGAGGCCGTTTCCTCTGACACTTTTGTTGCTCCTTCTACGACGGCCTGTGACGCCTAGGCCCTAAATCTTAGTGGTTTAGTCAGGAATTAGAAAGGCACAATTTTTTGGCCGCGTGCACAGGGAAGAATGCCGGCGCCTCGGGGAGACATTCGGTCTTCGCGCTGGTCAGTGACCACACGAAGTACGCCATTCAGGCCGATCGGCGTCGACGGAACAAGACTGCGGCCACCCCGGCGAAAAACCCGAGCGCCGCCAGGGTGAAGCAATTACCCGCGAGGAGGGCCCAGCCGTGTTCGTGGGTATCAAAGGCCGGCCCGTGCGCGATAATCCACATGGGCGCAACGTAAAAGAGCGCGGCGGCGCCGACCGCGCAGACCCGACCCGACTTGGGGCGGTCGCTTCCCCACCACAGCCACGCCAGTACCGGGACGATCCATACCATGTGGTGCGCCCACGTGATGGGCGAGGCCAACAGTCCGGCGTCGCCCACGATGAGTACGGCCAGAAAAGTGGAGGAGACGCGCCACGCCCACCACGCGAGCGCCACGCCCACCAGCGCCGCCACGACCTCGACCGATCCGATCGACCCCGACGACCACAGATGGTGCGTCACGCGATCGAGTGCACCCTCGAGACTTTGATTCGAGATATAGGTGACGGTGCCGATGCGCGATTGATCGTTGACGTACTTCGTCCAAAACGCCGCCGACGCCGAGGGATTGGCCACAAAGGCCGCGAGGGTGCACACTCCCATCGTCGCGAGCGACGTCACCGCCGCGCGCACTTGACGGGTCACAATCAAAAAGGGCACGAAGATCAGCGGCACGAGTTTGATCGCCGCCGCCACGCCGATTCCGATGCCGCGCGGCAGGGTGCGACCCGCCACACTCACCCGGGTCGTGGCGTCCACCAGCACCAGAGCGACGAGGACCAAGTTGATCTGGCCGAAACTGAGGTCCAACATCACCGGCTCGATCAATACGGCGGGTCCGAGCAGCATCAGCACCGTTACCCACGGAACGCCCGGTGCGTCGCTGCGTTGCTCCGGGCGTACGTGCAGCAACGTCACGGCGATGATGGCGCCCAGTGCCGCCAAGTTCACGACGGCCCACAGAACGCCGGCGAGTCCCGTCGGCACCAGCGTGAGGGGCCAGAAGAACAACGTGGAAAAGGGAGGGTACGTAAAGGGTAGGCGCACTCCGGGCAGATAGAGCGAGTAGAGGTGCGCGCTCGCGAGGTGGCGCGCTCCCATGAGGTACACCTGGATATCGACCTGACGGCGGTGCCACGTCCAGCCCACGGATCCCAGTAGCGCCACGAGACACGACAACACCACGTAGGCGCGCTCAAGGTTCGTCGTGACGCGCGGCGGTCTCGGAGCCGAAGTTCGCACGTCGTCACTTCGCAGGCGAAGCGCGAGCGGCATTTACGGAGTCCAGGAAATGGTCGTCGACGCGACGGTGAGCACGCACATGGTGAGCGCGGACAGCGTCATGACGACCGCGAAGCGACGACGCGACACGCCGGCCGCCACGAAGGCGAAGAGGGGAAAGCCGCGCAGTAAGAGCCTCGGAGAGATGCCGACGATCGGCGACAGTAAACCAAAGAGCAACACCGATCCGGCGTAGACGCTCCAAGTGAGGGGCGGTCGGAGTCGACGCCACACCACGACGATGCCAATGGCGGCCACGAAAGTCGCAGTCTTGACGACGGAATTGAGGTCATTCAATCCGAAGTCGAACGCGCGATAGAGCGCGTAGAAGACTCCGGTTCCCATCATTCCCGACTGCCATCCGGCACGTTGGGCCAGGTACCAACTGAACGGTGAACCGGTGTGCACCCACAGGAAGATGAAGAACGAGGTGATACCCAACGGCGCCAACGCCGGCGCCCACCAGGCGCGCGCGTCGCGGTCACTGCGCCACGCGGCGCACGCGGCGACCGCGCAGGGGGCGACAACGGCGCACGCCACCGGGTCACACGCCGTGGCGAGCGCCGCGGCGATACCGGCGACTACCCAAAGGTGCCGGCGCAGCGCGAGCATCGTCGCGCACACCAGGGCGATGACCAAGCCTTCGGAGTAGACCAGGGAGAACACGACCGCGGCCGGTGAGAAAAAGATCAGTGCCGTGGTCCGCGTGGCGACGTCGTCGCCGTAGTAGTCGCGCACCATCCACCAGACGCCCACGGCCGCCGCGGCACCGGCCATCCAGGAGACGGTCTGGCCCGATGTCGCGAAGCTCAGACGCGTCAACCAGTGCATGAGCCGGATCAACATCGGCAGCAATGGAAAGAAGCCGAGGTTGACCTGGGCGACGGTGCCGTGTCCGCGCGGGATGGCGTTGGCGTAGCCCGCGCGGGCGATTTGAATGTACCAGTGCGAGTCCCACCTCGTCAGGTAGTGACCGAGACTGTGGTGACGCACCTTGGCGACGATTCCCAACATCGCCAGGACCACTAGTCGTGACGCGACGTAAATCGCCAGAGCCGGAGCCGACGCACGGACGACAACACGAACCACTTCGTGGCGAGGTGTCCTGACCAGGCTGGTCGTCGGCGACGTGGCGGGGGTGTACACGACTACTAACTCTACTAAAGCGTGTATTTCAAACGGGTTACGCGTGCAGGCATAAAAATGAGATCAAACCCTCGAAATACGTCACCCGCCGCGGGCAGAAAGGAATCAAATCCAAGGAAGCAATCGCGCGTCGCTCCCGGCCCGCCGTGCAAGAGCAGTAACGCTACGTCGGGGTCGTTACCGGTGCGTTTGGTCCTCACCTGAAACTCGCCCAACGGAGTTGAGATCGGCACGACACTTACTCCGCCGCCCATCGCACCTTTTTTGTTGGTGAGATTGAAACACTGTTCGTAATCAACGCCCATCACGCCCTCCCGTCATCACTGTAAAGCCTGGCCGTCAATTCTTAGTGGCTCATTCACTATCGTGATTGAGAAGTTTCTCATCTACTTTTCTTCCCTTAGGAGTCCCTGTGACCACCCGTGGCTACGTCGCTCACGCCGCCAATACCGAATTGGTGCCCTTCGAATTCGAACGTCGCGAACTGCGACCACACGACGTCGCCTGTGAGGTCCTCTTCGCCGGAATCTGTCACTCTGACATCCACCAGGTCCGCGAGGAGTGGGGCTCATCGCTCTTTCCGATGGTGCCCGGCCATAAGATCATCGGCGTCGTCAGCGCGGTGGGCCCCGAGGTCAGTAAGTTCGCCGTCGGCGAGCGAATCGGCGCGGGAGTGTTCGTCGATTCGTGCCGCGAGTGCGAGAACTGCCTCGACGGTCTCGAGCAGTACTGCAGCAATGGCATGACCCCCACTTACGACGGCTACGAGCGCGACGGCACCACCATCGCCTTCGGTGACTACTCCAACCACTTCGTGGTGGACGAGACCTACGCGGTGCACGTGGCCGAGTCCCTCGACTCCGCCGGAGCGGCGCCGCTACTGTGCGCCGGCATCACCCTCTACCTGCCGCTTCGCCACTGGGGCGCCGGCCCGGGCAAGCACGTCGCCATCATCGGGCTCGGTGGCCTCGGACACATGGGCTTGCAGTTCGCCCACGCGATGGGCGCCGAGACCACAGTCTTCTCGCACTCTGGCTCCAAGGCCGAGGACGCCAGCGCTCTGGGCGCCGATCACTTCGTCGTGACCTCAGAGATTGACGCCTGGGAGAACCACGACCTGCGCTACGACATCATCGTCAACTCCACGTCGGCCGACATCGACCTGAATCGCTACCTGCGCCTGCTCAAGCTCGACGGCACCCTCGTCATCGTCGGGCTTTCGGGCGTACCTGTCTCGATCTACCAGGACGTCCTGCTCGCCGGCCGGCGGTGGCTGGCCGGCTCGATGATCGGTGGGATGACAGAACTCCAGGAAATGATGAACTTCTGCGCCGAGCACAACATCACGTCGTGGGTCGAAGTCGTCAACTCGAACCACATCAACCAGACCTACGATCGCACGATCGCGAGCGACGTGAAATACCGATTCGTCATCGACGCCTCGACGTTTTAATTGCTTGTAATTACGCGAGGCCGAGGACAAGAATGAAGTAGCTGTCCAATGAAAGGTCGTCATGAAAACACTCCGCATCCTCGCCAGCTCAGGTCTCCTCGCCAGTGGTCTCGTCATCGCATCTGGGCTGGTGACATCAGCGTCGGCCACCACCGTCAAGAACTGCACCCCCGCGCGCCTCACGACCTCGATCGGTACCCCCGAAGGCGCCGCGGGAACGATTTACTACCCGATTGTCTTTCGAAACGAAGGACCCGCCTGCGCCATATGGGGCGTACCCGCAGTACAGCCCGTGCTCGGTGGTGGCGCGCGCTCGCACGTCAAGGTCGGACCTCTGGCCCGCAACAATTCAATAGGTGAGATGCCCGTGCGCCACATCATCGCCACGGGCCACGAGGTGAGCACGGGACTCGGGGTCGGCGAAACGGGCAATTACTCTCCGAGCACCTGCGGACCAAAAAATGCGGGCGCTATCTTGGTGAGCCTCGGCAGTTTCGTGCCGCACGCCTACCTGACCCTCAAGATCTCGGTGTGCACCAAGCTCGCAATCGTGAGCACCCGCTTGATCGTCGCGGGTGACACCGGCGCCTAATCGTAACTGCAAGAAGTACTTCGTCTCAACGTCTTAGCGCTTGGGCTCCCAGCTAAAGAAACGAAACGAGACCAGGAATCCACCTAGTCCCCAGGCTGCGACAATGACGACATGCATCCAATCAAATGGTGTTCCGAGGAATCCCGATTTCATACCCCAGGCGAAGTGATAGACCGGAAAAACTTTCGCAATCCAAATCAGCCACGACGGCGCAGTCGATGTTATCGGAATGAAAATCCCCGACAGGAACAGCAGCGGTAGCATGCTCGCGTTCACAATGGCCGGAGCCGCATCGGCGTTAGGAATTACAACGGTGATCGCAAATCCCAGTGCGCAAAACGTCAATGAGCCGACGATGAGCATGACCAAGAACTCAAACAGCGCGGTGCCGGTGGGTAGCGTCGCGTGATAGAAGAGTTTGCCGTATGCGGCGGTGATGATGACCAGGATGACGGCCACGAACAATGCATGAAGCAGTCGACCCAGGATATAGATCCCGCTCGGGATCGGAGTGCCTCGCGTGCGCTTGAGGACCCCGGAATCGCGTTGGAATGCCAGGCCCATCGCGATGTTGTTGTAACAAGCGGTCACCACTGCGTAGGCCGCCATGGCGGCCACGTAATAGGTCGAGATGTCCACCGAATGACCCGGTTGAATCTCGATGCTGTGATGTCCCAACAAAGAAGTGAAGATCACCAGAAACATCAGAGGGAAAGAAAAGGTAAAGAATGCTGACGCGGGATTGCGCCAAAACGCTTTGTTGATGTATTTGATCTGGTTCTCGAGCATCGCGACCGAGTTCATGACTCCACCTCCTTCGATTTCGAGGCGCCACCTTCGGTCGTCAACTCCAAATAGACATCTTCCAGCGTCGGCCGATCGACGCGGAGGTCCTCGAGGTCGACGCCCGCACTCATTGCCCACGACGTGAGGTCGAACAGGTCCTTGGTGACGAGAGTGGTCTTCACCTCATAGGCGTGTGCTGCGGTCATCCGCGCACCAAGGTGCAGTGGCGGGACGACTCCGTCGGGGAGAGAGAATCGAACTGTCGCGAGCATCCGGTCGCGTCCGGCCAACGTTTCAGGTTCACCCTCGGCCACGATCTTTCCGTTGGCGATGATCGCGAGCCGGTCGGCGAGATATTGTGCCTCGTCCATGAAGTGAGTCGTCAGCACTACAGTTTTGCCGAGGGATTGCAGGTTCTTGATGACCTCCCAGACCTCGCGGCGCGCGCTCGGGTCGAAGCCGGTCGTTGGCTCGTCGAGAAAGAGTAGGTCCGGATCGCCCGCGAGGGCGATGGCGACATCGAGACGGCGTTGCTGGCCACCGGAGAGGCGAAGTACACGCTCATCGCGTTTGGCCTCCAGACCCACCAGACCCAGAATCTCACCAACGGGTCGAGGGTGCGGGTAATAGCTCGAGTACATTTTGACCGTCTCAGCGACGCTCAAGTAGCGTTCGACCCCTGTGGATTGCAGCACAATTCCGATACGTATTTTGAGCGCCATGGGCTGGCGGTTAGGGTCAATGCCGAGCACCGCGACATCCCCCTCGTCGCGGTGACGAAATCCCTCGAGGATCTCGACAATCGTCGTCTTGCCTGCCCCGTTAGGTCCCAAAAGGGCGAAAATCTCCCCTTGTTGGATCTCGAGGTCGACTCCTCGTAGAGCGAGAGTATTGCCGTAGGACTTCTTGAGTCCCCGTACAGATATTGCTGCCGAAGAATAATGACTATCCATAGTGGACGAAGGTACACTGTCCACTGTGGATAGTCAAGGACCGCTCAATTCGACCGCGGCCGCGATGTTGGGCTTGCTCGCGCAAATCGGCCCGCTAAACGGCAATTCCCTCTCACGCTGCGCCGACGTGCTCATTGGGGATTACTGGACCCTCACCCGCTCTCAGGTCTACCGCGAACTCCAAACCCTCGAAGAACTCGAGTACATCGAGGCCGGCCCCGCGGGACCTCGATCGAGTCGAGATTTCTCGATTACCGACAGGGGAACTCAGGCGCTGCGCGATTGGCTCAATGCGGGACCGGCCGATGAAGTCATTCGTATGCCGATCCTCTTGACGATTCGCTTCGGTGCCGACATCGAGCCCGAACGCCTTCGCGAAATCCTGGGCGAGTTCGAAGTTCGTCATCGAACCAAGCGCGGTTTTTACGTCGAACTCGAAGCCGATATGCAGACTTCGCGTAACGACCCCTTCGAAATCGCCACTGTTCGCTTCGGTCGTCTTTTTGAGGCGGCGATCAACGAGTGGCTGACTGAACTGCCAAGTCTCCTGCCCTCAGTTTTTAAAGAACCTACGAGCGAGGAGTGATGAATCATTGCGCAGTCCCCGAGGGGACTGCGCAATTCTCACTTCGACGTGACGATGACTTTGAGAGCGCCCGAATTCGCCGCGTCGCCAAAGACCCGGTACGCCTCTTCGAACTTGTCCATCGTGAAGTGATGCGTCGCAAATTGCGAGACGTCGAGACGGTCCGCAGCTATCAAGGCGAGGAGGGTCGGCGTCGAACTGGTGTCGACAAGGCCCATCGTGATCGTCACGTCGTGACCCCACAACTTCTCCATGTGCAAAGTGACTGGTGCACCGTGAACGCCGATATTCGCCACGCGCCCACATGGTCGCACCAATGTGGTGGCAAGTTCGAACGTGGCGGGAACGCCTACCGCTTCAATCGCCACGTCGACGCCGAGGTTGTCAGTCATCGCCATGATGGCCGCCAGCGGCTCAACGGTTGAGTTATTGATAGTGACGTCCGCACCGAACTTCTTGGCCTGGGCCAAGCGGCCATCGTCAAGGTCGATGGCGACAATAGCCCGCGGGCTAAAGAGGCGCGCGGTCATGATGGCGCTCAGACCAACCGGTCCGGCGCCCACGACGGCGACGACGTCACCCGGCTTGACCTGGCCATTGAGGACCCCGATTTCGTAGCCCGTGGGCACGATGTCAGAGAGCATCAGAAGCTCTTCGTCGCTGATTCCCTGGGGCACCGCTGTGGTCGAAGTATCCGCGAATGGGACTCGAACGTACTGCGCTTGGGTTCCGTCGATGAGGTGGCCGAGAATCCAACCGCCGCCATTGATGCACTGGCCGTAGCGCGCCTGGCGACAATAGACGCACGTCGCGCACGACGTGATGCACGAGACAATGACGCGGTCGCCGACTTTCAGCGTCGAGACGCCCTTGCCGATCTTCTGCACGGTGCCAACAGCTTCGTGGCCCAAGATGCGTCCGTTCGTGACCTCGGGAACGTCACCCTTCAAAATGTGCAAATCCGATCCGCAGATCGTCGTCATGTCGACGCGAACAATGGCGTCGGTGTCGTCGTGGATCACCGGCATTGGTACCTGAGCCCACTTAGTGATGTGTGGTCCGCCGTATTGCATGGCCCACATGGTGGTGGGAGTCGCCTCGGCGCGTGTTTCGGCAACGAGAATGGTGGAGTTGGTCATAAAGCCTCCTGGATAGGGAAGGCGTCGAGCCCGAACAGGCGACAATCCTCTCGATCGTCCGACCCAAACTTGGCGTCTTGTTGCGAAGAATAATTTTCGTCGCACATCCACCTTAGGGAACACGCACTGCCCTCAAGAAAATGCACTAGGGCCACATGACACATCGCGTCACGATCCACCTCAAGTGTCGCTCTCGACGAATGCCCTTTACACGGAAACGACGTCCGATCTGGAGATAGGCCCGACGATGTGAAACATTGTCACGAAGTCAGATAGTAATCATCAAGAAATTGATTGAGCAGTACAAAATCGCAGATCACACAACTATTACTTGCAATTGTTCCCGTTGAAAATGCTCAGATTTTGACCCTCGCGGGCTATTCTTTAACCGCAGTCACTACTGCTTTTGTTGTTGGTGCGCCACCGCGCTGTATCAACAACCTCAAGACCCGGAACGGGTAATCACAAACGAGCCTGGCTTCGTTACGCTTGCCACCGCCTCCTGGGTCCGGCCGCGTACCGAGGGTGGTCTCGCTAAAGGAGAACAACGTGCGCCGTATCTTGCTGACTATGGCAATTTCGCTCTTTAGCGTGGCCGCCCCGCTAGCGCCCACCGCGGCGGGGGCCAATACCATCAAGCGCCAACACTCCTCCACTCGACACTCGACGCCCCTGCAACTCGCCTTCGAGAAACTTCAGGACCAGCGACAGATGCTCGATCTCGAGGCCCACAAGACTCTCACCTCGGTGGCGGCGCACTTTCATATGACGTTGCACCAACTCGTCGAAAAATGGCANNAATGGCAACGCGTCGCCGTCTGCGAAGTCAATGGCAACTGGTCGATGAAGGGACCTCTGTATTCGGGCATTGGGTTCTCCAACGCGACGTGGGACCAGTTCGGCGGCACGCGATTTGCACCCATCGCGGGCGACGCTACTCCGCTGCAACAAGTTCTGATTGGCATGAAGATCACCAAGACGTGGATCCCCGACCAGTACGGCTGTTCACCCGCTGGTTGGTAGTCGTTCGACGCGCGACGCGCGCCGCGCGAGGACCTCGACACTAGGCACGATGAAGACGCCATCGGCTTCGCGCGACCAACGTCGAAACGCTGCGGCGATCTCGGCGAGCTCAGCGCTCGTCGCCAGAGAGTATTCGAGGGCTTGACGCGCGAAGTCGCTCTGGACGACACGGTCCGCCCACAGACCACCCCACCAGTGACGTTCGTCATCGGACTCGTACGTCCAGTTCGACGACGTGACGACGAGTTGGTCGAAGCCTGCCTCGTGCACCCATTTCTTCAAGTTGCGCCCACCGTCAGCGTCGGCGCCATTGCGCTGGGTCACCCGGTGATAGAGGTCCAACCATCGATCAAGAACCGGGTCATCCGGTGCCCAGAAGAATCCACCGAAGTCCGCGTCACGGGCCGCGAGCAGACCAGCAGGTTTGAGTACTCGGTGCATCTCAGTTAACGCGGCGACCGGATCGCTCAAGTGTTGGAGCACCTGGTGGACGTACAGGACATCAAAAGTTTCGTCGGCGAAGCCCAAGTGGTAGACGTCACCCTCACGAAAACTCAAAGTTGGGTACGTCGACACGGGATACTCATCGGCTGCACGTGCAACGACCTCGGCCGAGCGATCGATTCCAATGACCGAGCCCCTGGTAACGCGCCGGGCGAGGTCGGCAGTGATGTTTCCTGGGCCGCAACCCACGTCCAGCAACGAGGCACCCGCGAGCAAATGCGGAAGGAGAAATCCAGCGGAATTCTCCGCCGTCCGCCACAGGTGGCTACGTAGAACCGACTCGTGGTGACCGTGGGTATAGCGTTCGCTCGTCATCGTGCCAGATTAGGCACTACATTGCCTCAAATACGCCGAGCAGTACCGGGACATCCCCGCGGGAAGTTCCCAGGGAGTTCCCGGGTGAATCTCACGAATACCCCAGTACGCTGGAAGTAACAACTCTCCGCACCTCGCGTTGCGTGTTTCGGTCACGAGCGGCCTGCTGCGTGTCATCATGGCCAGTGGATTCACGCGGTCGGCGAAAGGAAAAATGTGAAGACTCCCTCGTCCCAGCGCGGCGTGAGCCGTATCTTGCACTGGATCGGCGACCTCACTTCACGCTCCAGCGCGTCGCTCGTCGCAATGATCGTGGTCATCATCTTCGTCGTCATTCTCGCCATAAGAGGATTTCCAGCAAATTGGGAGTCGGCCTTTTCTGCGGCTGCCTCCGCCGTGACCCTCGTTATGTTGTTCATCATCCAGCACACCCAGAGTCGTCACCAGACAGCGCTACAACTCAAACTCGACGAACTCATACGTACCTCACCGGTCGCTGACGATCAGTTGGTACGAATCGAGAGTGCTGACGCCTCCGAGATCGATGAACTCGCCCGCAGTCAACAGGCCTTGCACGAGTCAATTCGTGACAGCGACTCCGTCGACACGAATCACAGCGCCGGCGAGTAGAACCAGCATCCGTCTTCACTGTTCAGGCCCCTGATGCGACGCGTCGACCACTTAGTGGCAACCTTCGCGACCTCAGCAACCCGCCCGGGGCGATTGGGCGAACTCAACGTCGTCGTTCCGGCCACGGTGCTCGAGGTGGTTGGTCCCCCCTCGGGACTCTTCGAGCGCCGCGGCTACTAGAGCGCGCAAAAGTTTCGTTAAACTCCGAGCACATTGCGGGCGCAGCTCGCGAGGAGGTGGGAACATGGCGCAGCGATCGATTCCCGCCGTCTTCATGCGTGGTGGCACCAGCAAGGGCCTGATGTTTCACGCCCGCGACCTACCAGAGAACGCCGGGGACTGGTCGCCCCTCTTCTGTGGCGCCATGGGTTCGCCCGACTCCTACGGTCGCCAACTCAACGGCATGGGTGGCGGCCTTTCCTCGTTGTCCAAGGTGTGCATCCTGGCTCCGTCGACCCGTGATGACGCCGACGTCGACTACACCTTCGCCCAGGTCGTGATCAAGGAAGCGCGCGTCGAGTACCGCTCGAACTGCGGCAACATGAGTTCGGCCGTGGGCCCATTCGCCTACGACGAAGGACTCGTCCTGGGCGAGGATGGACAGTGTGAGGTGCAAATCTATAACACCAATACTCACAAAATCATCCGCTCCACCTTCGAAGTCGAAGGACCCGTCGCGCAATACGACGGCGAGTTCTCGATTCCCGGGGTCGGCGCGAGTGGTGCGCCGATCCGCCTCGATTTCCTCGAGCCCGGAGGGGCCACGACCGGACACCTCTTGCCCACCGGAAACGTCGTCGACTGGATTGACGTCCCGGGCCACGGCCCGGTTGAGGTCTCGCTGGTGGACGCCGCCAACGCCACGGTGTTCGTGCGAGCGCACGACGTGGGACTCTCGGGAATCGAGTTGCCTAGTGAGATCGACGCCCGTGAGGACATTTTGGCCCTGCTCGAAACATTGCGTCGCGAGGCGTCAGTGCGCATGGGTATTACCCACAACGCCGCCGACGCCGCCCGCACCGCGAGTGTGCCCTTCGTGTGTGTTGTGAGCGAACCCACCGACAGCGTCACTGTGTCGGGCGAAGTAATTCTCGCAGCCGACGCCCACCTCGTCGCGCGCGTCATCTCCAATGGTCAGCCGCACCGCGCCCTGCCATTGACGATTTCACTCTGCGCCGCCGTGGCCGCGCGCCTCAACGGCTCAGTCGTCGCCCAGTCGCTGGAAACTCTTCCCGTGGGAGCCTTTCGCCTCGCTATGCCGTCAGGGGTGTTGAGCGTCGACGCCGAGGTCGATCGACGCGACGGGGTCTGGACCGCGCGTTCGGGCACGTTTTATCGCACCGCCCGACGACTCTTCGACGGCAAGGTGTGGGTCCCCTAACGCCACGGATAATGAGAGCACTTCTCAAGCGCCACCCGCTCTGGCTGATCGCGGGCGTGACGCACATCCACTGGATTCACCACTTTGCAGAGCGACATCGTCGCACGGCGCGTCACCTATTGGAATCGACCGCCCTAGTCAGCGACTTCGACCACGATGATTGACGTCTCCACACTCGGATACAAGACCGCGTGGATGATGGCCGCCAGAATGGCGCCCACCAGTGGCGCCAGGAGAAAGAGCCACACTTGGCTGAGTGCGGTCCCGCCGACGACCAGCGCCGGACCGAGGCTGCGAGCGGGGTTGACCGACGTCCCCGTCAACGGAATGCCGATGAGGTGCACGACCGTTAGGGTCAACCCGATCACCATTCCTGCGGTGCTCGCGTTACCGACCGCGCCCGTGACCGCAAGAATGACGAAGACGAACAGAGCCGTCAAGATCACCTCCGCCATGAACGCGCCCCCCGCGCTCAGGTGGATGAGCGACGACTGCCCGTAGCCGTCAGTTCCGAGACCCTGCACCGACTTGGAGTAGAGCGGCGACTGTCGAAACACCAGCCAGAGCACCAGCGCGCCGACGTAGCCCCCGAGGAACTGGGCGACCCAGTAGTTGAGGGCGTCACCGAACGTGATTCGCCGTGCGACGAGGGCCCCCATCGTCACCGCCGGGTTGACGTGACAGCCCGTAATTGGTCCAATTGCGTACGCCAGCCCCAATAACACCAATCCGAACGACAGGGCCGTGGCGAGCACACCCGCGGCCACGCTTCCTCCGTCGAACTTAAAGCCAAACATCAAGGTCGCCACGCCCACGGCAAAGAACACCAGGACTGCGGTACCAAAAAATTCCGCCAAAAACTTACGTGTCATCACGTTCTCCTCACTCGCTCCCTCATTATGCGACGCGCGCGGCCCACCGGCGGTCATACTGCACAGTCTCCCGCAGGAGCGCTGCCCTGAGAGTGGCAGCCTCACGTTAGGCGCTGGGGAACCGCTGAGTTGACATGTCGTCGTCAGTTGAGGCATCCACGTGGTGAGGAGGTACGCGCTGACGGAGCGGAGCACTCGAGAGGTCACCCACTCCACGCGCGCTGAGGGCGAAGACCGCGACCACGCAGGACCACAAAATTGAGGCGAGGGCGAGATGGACGTCGGCGAGTTCGGAGTGCGTGCTCCATATCGCACTCATGGCTCCAACGGCAATCTGCACACCCAGGAGGCCGAGCGCAGTCATCGACAAAGTTCGCTCGGCGCGACTCGCCCGGCGTGCGCGCAATATCGACGCCATGAACACGACGACCAGTATCGAGCCCACCAGAACGATCGATCGATGCAGCATCTGAACGATCAAGAGACTTGATTGCGCGGAAGAGTGCAGGCACACCGGCCACGACGCGCAGGCCGACTGGGCTCCCGCGTTGACAACGACGGATCCAGAAATCACGGCCAGGTAGAGCCCAATGACTGCCGTCCACGCCAGACGCGTGGGTCCTCGACGAAGCGACCAACTCACTTCAGGCGGCAGGAACGCTGCGACGGCGACCACGCTCACTACCCCGAGGAACATAGCGGCGGTCAGTAAATGCAGAGCCACCGTAAAGGGCGCGTTATTGGCAAAAACGGTGACCGCACCTAGTACGATCTGCAGAATAATCACTCCCACCGCGACGAGAGAGGGTCCGTGCAGGTGCGTCGCGAGCGCGTTGCGGCGCACGCACAGCGCGAGCGCGACAATCAGAATCGTCACGAGTGACGCCAGGAGACGGTGTGACTCCTCCATCATCGGGTGAAAGCTTGAGATTGAACCCTGAGCGCCGGTGCACAGCGGCCAGCCTTTGCACCCCATTCCCGAATTGGTCACGCGCACCGCGCTACCCAGCACGATTAAGCCCACGGTCGAGACCAGCGTTGCGATGGCGAGGACCTTGATCCACGCCATCGGCACGTCGTGACGGTGACGCGTCTGCAGTTCATTCACCACATTCCCCTTTTGTCCGTGAGACGCCAGAAACCTCGGCCGCTCGTGACTGGCCCCAGTATTGGCAGGATCGTTCAAAGTTTCGGGTCGTGTCCTAGGGCAGAAAGTCCCACCCTCGCTTCCAGGAGGCGCTACAGCGAGTGACTAGGAGCGGCGCAGCGGCGACCGGATGAAACTTTCGCTGGTGACGCGATGCGCACCCGGTACGACAGGTCCGGGCCCGAGGCGAGTCCGTGGACACTCGTGAGGTGTCCGCCGGCCTGCGCCACCACTTCGTCGATTGTCTTGGTTCGCACGGCGGCGTTGCACCCCGGCACGATATCGGCGCAACGAAATTTCTTCATCCCTCGTCCCTCTCCAGAACGTCTCATGTTGTACGGCGCGAAGCAGCGAACGGATGATGCGCTCCATGCGAGCGACGCCGATAGTACGGCGCACCTCGTCGACAAGGACGATGGGTTGCCAACGGTTCACCCTCGAGCGTGTCAGGACGCGCTCGAGGGCACCTCTACGGTTTCATCAGGTCGCACGGTCATGATCCGCGCCTTGGGGCATTCGTGTAGATCGAACCAGAGCGGCGACTCGCAGCGTCTGCGTGCCGGAGAAAAAACTTCAACAACCTCACGAGAATCGATAGACTTTCATCTTGTATCTCAAATATGAGTAGCAAGTTAGCGTCTAATCTCAAATACGAATTAGCGCCCTATTATCTCACCATGACGTTGAAGGAATCCCCCATGACCGATAACGCATTGACAAAGCGTAAAGCGCCCGCTAGAAAACCCGCGGCCAAAAAGGTGGACGGAGGCCAACTCATCAAGTTCTATCACGACATGATGCTGATTCGACGGTTCGAGGAGCGCGCCGCGCGCGCCTATACCGAAGCCCTCATCGGCGGCTACTGCCACCTCAACTTAGGTGAAGAGGCCGCGGTGGTTGGATTGATGTCGGCACTGCGCGACGGTGACTATCTCTTTACTAATTATCGCGAGCACGGCTACGCCCTCATGCGCGGCATCGACCCCAATCGCGTGATGGCCGAATTGTACGGTCGCGTCGACGGTGTTTCCAAGGGCTGGGGCGGATCCATGCACATGTTCGACATGGCGCACCGGCTCCTGGGCGGTTACGGCATCGTCGGCGGACAGCTTCCTCTCGCCACGGGAGCGGCACTGGCCATCAATTACCGCGGCCTCGACGAAGTGGTGATGTGCACCATGGGCGACGGCACGGCCAACATTGGCGCGTTCCACGAGTCGCTCAACATCGCCGCCCTCTGGAATCTGCCCATCGTCTACGTTGTGATCAACAACGGCCTGGGCATGGGAACCACCGTCGCCAAGGCGTCGGCCGAGCCCGAGATCTATAAGCGAGCCAGTGCCTACGCCATGGACTCCGAGCGCGTTGACGGGCTCGACCCGGTTCTCGTCGCTGAGGCCGCCGCCCGTGCAATCGCTACGGCCCGTACCGGCAAGCCCTTCCTTTTGGAGGTGGTGAGCGAGCGCCTTCGTGGCCACTCGGTCGTCGACCCCGCCAAATACCGGTCCGCCGAGGAAGTGGCCCAGCTCGCCCAGTTCGATCCTGTGCACACCTTGGCCGCGCGACTCGTTAAAGAGAAATTCCTCACCGCCGCGGAAGTGCACAAGATCGACGACGAGGAAACTGCCCGCGCTGACGTCGCCCACGCCTTCGCACTGTCGAGCGCCCAGCCCGACGTCTCGACGCTCTTTGACTACAACTACGCCACGCCGGTGGCCAACGACTCTCGTCGCCTACCCGGAGAACCCCTGTTCACCGCAGCGGGGCGACCCGCCGCGGAGACCCAGCGATGACCATCAAGACCTACCGCCAGGCGCTGCACGACACCCTGCGATCAGAGATGTTGCGTGACGAGGACGTGTTCTTGATGGGCGAAGAAATCGGTGTCTTCGAGGGCTCCTACAAGATCACTGCGGGACTCCTGGCCGAATTCGGTGAAAAGCGCGTGCGCGACACGCCCATCGCTGAAGAGGGCTTCACCGGAGCCGCGATCGGCGCCGCGATGCTCGGACTGCGTCCCGTGGTCGAGATCATGACCATCAACTTCTCGCTACTCGCACTCGACCAGATCGTCAACCACGCCGCCAAGATATACGGCATGTTCGGCGGCCAGGCCAAAGTGCCTCTGGTGATTCGCACTCCGGGCGGTGGTGGTCAGCAACTCGGCGCCACGCACTCACAGAACATCGAGCTCTACTACGCCTTCGTACCGGGCATGAAGGTCGTCGCCCCGAGCACGCCGGCGGACGCCAAGGCGCTGCTGCTCGCGGCGATCCGTGACGACGATCCGGTGCTGTTCCTCGAGAACCTGGCTCTCTACAACACCAAGGGCGACGTGCCCGATGACGATACCCCCGCCGAGATCGGTAAAGCCAAGATCAAGCGCGAGGGACACGACCTCACGTTGATCGGCTACTCGCGCATGGCCTACATCGCCTCGAACGTCGCCGACGCCCTGGCCGAGTCCGAGGGCCTCGACATTGAGGTCATCGATCTCATGAGCCTTCGCCCGCTCGACCGCGAGACCCTGATCGCGTCGGTGAAGAAGACCCACGCGGCCGTCGTCCTCGAAGACGACTGGCTGACCTACGGCATCGGCGCGGAGATCGCCGCAACGATCTCCGACGGGGCCTTTGACTACCTCGACGCCCCGGTGCGACGAGTTGCCATGGCCGAAGTTCCCATGCCCTATTCGAAGGTCCTCGAGTCCGCCGCCTTCCCGACGAACGATGATGTAGTGAACGCGATTTTCCAGACTCTCGAGGCCGTCGGACGACGCCTGAAGAAGGTTGGTCAGAGCCATGATTGAAATCAAAATGCCCCGCCTCTCGGACACCATGGAGGAAGGCGCCATCGCTTCGTGGCATAAGCACCCGGGGGACCGCGTCGAGATCGGCGACGTTCTCGTCGAGATCGAAACCGACAAGGCCACCATGGACTACGAGGCCTACGAGGCGGGCACGTTGAGCGAGATCCTCGTGAGCGAGGGTGACACCGTTTCGATTGGTACGCCCATCGCCATGCTCGACAACGGCAAGGCGGAGGCACCGACCCGGAGCGAACCCGCGCAGGCGACGTCGGTCGACGCCGCAGCCACTCCCCTGGCCCCCGCGCCCCCCACGGCGACCACGGCTCCCGTGAGCGCTCCAGTCCCAACCGCGGCATCCGCCCACTCCCCCATTACGCGTCTGCCCGAGCCCGCGCACAGCGGTGGTGATGGACGTTTTGCGTCACCATTGGTGCGCAGACTGGCTCGCGATCACGACCTCGATCTCTCCAAGGTCAAGGGTTCGGGTCCCGGCGGACGAATCATTCGCGCTGACTTGAACGGGCTTCTCGCCGAGGCACCGGCTCTGGCTCCCATTCGAGTGGCGCCACGCCCCGTTCTCACGACTGGTCCGATCGTGGACGAGAAGCGAGCCTCCCAGGAGATGACGGTGTCAAAGGCTCGTCGGGTGATCGCCCGACGGCTCAGCGAGAGCGCCCGTACGATCCCGCACTTCTACGTCACCTCCGTGGCCGATGCCGAAGTACTCATGGAGATGCGCGCCGACCTCAACGAGCCGGCCGTGGCCAAAGGTCTCGCCAAGATCAGCGTGAACGACCTCATCATCCGCGCGAGCGCCCTGGCGCTGCGGGAGCACCCCGACGTCAACTCCTCGTACCTCGGCGACGAAAGCACCGTCATGCTCGTGCACAACCGGATCAACATCGGCATCGCCGTGGCGTCCAAGAACGGTCTGGTGGTTCCCGTTATCGTCGACGCCGACCTCAAAACCTTGGGCAAACTCGGGACCGAGGCCAGGGCCCTGGCCGCGCAGGCCAATGGAAAGGGCCTCAGCATCGACCAGATGAGCGGCGGCACCTTCACGATCTCGAACCTCGGAATGTACGGCGTCGAGGAATTCACCGCGATCATCAACCCGCCCGAGGGTGCAATTCTGGCGGTGGGAGCAACGACGCGCGAGCCGACCGTAGTCGGAGACCAGGTTGTTGCGCGCTACCGATTGCGGTGCACGTTGTCCGCTGATCACCGCATCATCGATGGCGCACTCGCGGCGCAGTTCCTGCGAACGCTGACGTCGCTCATCGAACATCCTTGGAGGATTGTCGCCGCCGACAGTTGAGATGATCTCGGTTTTTCTCAAGGTGAGGTCCACAACACGAATCTCGAGGGCTCGCGTACCGTCTGACACGACGACCAGAAGTAGTCCCACAGCACCCGACACTTACCGGCAACAATGACGAGGTACCTCACGCAGCGTCGTCGAAAAATCTCAGTGACAACACACCCAAGGTTTACGGGTGCAAAAGTGCCGAGACAACGCTAGCGAGTTGTCGCCGCCGAAACACTTCGACGCGCCAACGCCCTAGGACGTCCGAAACAATGGTGGCCGCTACCTGGATAGGCTGACGTAGATGACGGCGTCTCGTTATAGCTTTCGGCGACCGGGTATCGCTACTTCCAACGCCGCTGCCACCCGCGTGCAAATTCGTCGGCATTTTTAGTATCTCGCGAGGCGGCGCCCACTTTCTTCGCGCACCTTCACAATCCGCGGTCATTGCGAGGCAGGATTCTCAGTCGCGCGCCACTAGGCCACCACCTTGGGGGCGCCTACTGTTCGTAGCCCTCAACGATGACGTCGGGTCGCACGCTCTCCTCGTCGGGGTCGAGCCCCGCGGTCCGGCGAGCACGTCGTCGTCGTAGAAGGTCCCAGCACTGGTCGAGTTCGACTTCAATGGCGTGGAGCCGCGCGAGTTTCTCCGTCGAGAGACTTTCACCTTCGTGGGCCTCTTCGAGTTCTCGCTCCTCGTCGGTCAGGTCACTGACTTTCTGCAAGATTGTGTTGTCATCCATGGTCGAGTCCCCTAGTCGAAGTTCATGTTCCTTGTTGACCCTAGGGCCAGAGTCAAGGAGTGGTCACGTCGCCTCATAGTAGTGAAGGATTGCCGTGGTCAGTCGTCAAACGACGGCTCAACATTCTTGAGCGGCGGTCGCCGCCGGGCCGGACGCACTCCACCGAGTGCTTCGCTACACAGTGTGAACTGGCGAGCGTCGGATAGCGTTTTTCATGAGGTCCCCTTGACGGGACTACAGATCACCAACGGAATTCTTCGTGCAGCCCGGCGTCGGTAATTCTCGTAGGAGCGATAACTCGCAACAACCTTTGGCCACAGTCGCTCCGTCTCCTGGTCCGAAGCCAGGCGAGCGCGCATCATGAGCCGCTCACCACGCCAGTTCACCTCGATCTCCGGCGTGGCGATCAAATTCTTCAGCCAGTCAGGGTCACGGTCGTCACCGCCCTTCGATGCGACGAGCACCAGGGCGTCACCCTCGATCACCGGCACGGTCAGCATCGTCGAGTGTCGACGTCGAGTCTTTCGCCCGACGGTCACGAGTTCGACAATCTCCATTCCAAAGGCGCGACGTCCTAACCGTCCCGCGCTGACTCGTATCACGTTGCGGTGAACCAGGTTCAGTGTTCGGAACCCGAGGTCCACGAGTCGCTGTGAGAGATACACAAAGTGACGTTAGCCACAGTGTCCACGCATTCCCTCCTCGCGCCTCCCCCTCACGCCGAGGCCGGTCAATTCAACCAAGTGACCGGATCACCGACCCGAACGATTCCGGTGCGCCTCACGCGCGCCCTGACGCCGACGTCATTTCCGTGTGTTTTGCTCACGTGGCGAAGAACCTCGAGCTGTCGATCTAAGTGCCCGGGCTGTGGTCGCGTCGTCATCACGCATCTGGAACAGTCCTTCTCAATCTCGATCTCCACCTCACCGAGTCGATAGCGCTCGCCGGGTTGCCACGGCTCGAACGCTTCGGTCCCCACGTCGACCACGACGTTCGGTCGGAAACGGCGAACATCCCACTGCAATTCCGGGCGCTCGCGAACGAGTTGCGCGAGGTCGGCCGAGGTCAGAAGATGCAACTGACTTTCGTCAACGAAGGAACCCTCCGGTCCGTCCCAACGGACCGAAGCCGATTCATCTTGCTCAAAATCCTCCTGGCACTCGTACGTGCCCGAACCATGGGTCGCCGCCCCGACGAGCGTGACGGGGCGCTCCAGCCAGCACGAAAGATTGTCATCAAGGTCGGTTCCGGGGGAAAATTCGCGCCCGTCGGGAAGTGTGATTCTGAGACCCGCGTCAGTCAGTGTGGCTGTCGCCTCCAACAGTCGACCCTCTCGTTTGGCTGATATCACCGCGCTCGCGGTGATATCAACAACGCCGAAACTTCGGTCCCCCGACACGCCTCCCCATTCGACAATGAGCTCGTTACGGTCTTCGCCCTGCATGGACTTGACCGGGTATCTCCACAGGCTCTGAATTCGCATGCAACGACTCCGATCGCCGTAAGTTCTAGAAGAATCCTAACGATACGCGCAGGTGGGTCATCGTGATCACCTCACCCGTTCGACGTTCCACGGTCGACGATTGTGCCGGAGCACTCACGTCATCGCACCGCGACGATTCACGCCCACCCCAACTCGTGGAGTCGAGGATCACTAATGCCAAAGTGATGGGCCACCTCGTGGATCACGGTCTTACGTATCTGTGCGATCACTTCCGCCTCACTGCTGCAATAACGACAAATCGTCGTCTGATAGAGAGTGATTCGATCCGGCAGTACCGCGCTGTAACTCATCGGATCGCGCTTCGTGAGGGGGATCCCTTCGTAGAGCCCAAAAAGTGAACGTCCTTTTGCCTCGTCGTCAACGACGACGACCAGATTCTCGATGTGCACGGCAAGTTCGGCGGGCAATGAATCAAGTGCTTCGCTGGCCAACGCCTCAAATCGCTCATTGGAAATCTCGAACATCAATGAAGCGTATAGGCGGCTGTCGCCTCACGTCTCACTGTCACGACGACCTGAAGCCACTGACGCCGGGGCTCACGATGACGAGCGAATCTCAATTCAACACGGGCACCGACGTAGATAGATAACATCAATCCGTGACCAATGATGCTCGCGAAACTCTGTCCAGCGCCGTCGGCCGAGTTGCTGACGCCCTGGAGATTTTCTTGGAAGGTGACCACGGTGACGCTCTTCAGCGTCGTGCGCAGTGGATGATGCGTCTGGAGGGTCCACTACCCGAATTCGGCATCGGCGACGCCGTACTGACAGAACTCGAAGACGTCGTGATCCCCAACGGAACCCGCATGAGTGAGTCCGGATTTTGGGGCTGGATCACTGTCGGCCCCAGTACGGTGCCCGTCGCGGCATCACTCGCGGCCATGGTCGCCTCGCCCCAGCGGTACACGGTCACGGCCTTCAACCACCTCGAAGAATTGTCTCTCGACTGGCTCGCTGAACTGTGTGGCCTAGCTTCGGTGATGAAGGGCGTCTACTCCAGTGGTGGTTCGGTGGCGAATCTAGTGGCACTCGGCGCCGCGCGACAGTGGGCGCTGGAACAACACGACATCGACGCCTCGGCGGACGGTGTGCGAGGAGCACCCGCCGCGATCTACTGCTCGCGCGAGGCGCACCACACCGTCCTGCGCGCGGCGGGCGTGTTGGGATTGGGTCGACGAAGCGTGCGCGTCATTGATACCGATGACGACCAACGCATGGACGTCGAGAGACTCGAAGCTGCGCTTCGTCGCGACCACGCCGACGGCGTCATTCCCATCGCCGTCGTCGCGACCGCGGGTACGACGAACACTGGGGCGATCGACCACTTGCGTCGGTGCGGTGAACTCGCCCAGCACTACGGTGCGTGGTACCACGTTGACGGCGCCTACGGACTGCCCGGCATTGTCGACTCTCGCGTGAGCTCGCTCTATGACGGACTCGAACTAGCGGACTCGGTGATTGTCGATCCGCACAAGTGGCTCGGCGCACCGGTCGGTATTGCGGCCACTTTCGTGCGCGATCGTTCAATTCTGCACCGGGCCTTCACTCAAGAGCCGGCCGACTACCTCGAGGGTTCCTTTGGGGATTCCGACGACCTACGGGTGTCGCTCGATTCCATGGGTGTTCCCTACGCCGATTTTGGAGTCGAACTGTCGGCACCGGCGCGAGGTGTGGTGGTCTGGTCACTCCTTCGTGAGCTGGGCCGCGAAGGAGTGAAGAAGCGTATCGAACACGACAATGATCTGGCGCGCCACGCCGCGAAGTTGGCGCGCGAGCATGAACACCTAGATCTACTCGCTGAACCGACGCTCTCCATCTGTTGCTTTCGCTACGTAGACGATCGCGTCGGCGACCTCAACGATCTCAATGCCCACGTCCTGCGGCGCCTCGTTCAAGAAACCCAGTTTCTTCCCAGTGGCACGGTAGTGAACGGGCACTTTGGACTTCGTCCCTGCTTCATCAACTTTCGCAGCGAGATCGAACACGTCGAGGGTCTTATTGAGGCGGTCGTGCGCATCGGCAATGAACTCGTCGCTCAAGCAGCGAAGTAATTCGTTGTTGCGACCCAGGAACGACCAGCAGTGACCAGACCCGGGCGCTTCGGTACACGTGGAACAATCGATCGCTGCGCGCACATCGTCACCGGGTACGACAAGGCGCATTGTGCCCCCCGAACCAGCGACGCAGGCTCATCATCGCAAAACTGCATGAGGTCGAACTTTCTGTTCCTACGATCCTTTGATTTGCGGCGTCGAAGCTCGTCCCCATGATGGTGCGTGATTGCTGGGAAACCATCGACGTCAACGAGGAGTTGGTCGAGTTTGAGTTCGTGAATCTTCCATTTCACGCTGTCGTGCTGGTGTGGGAATGTTGTGACCAGACCTATCTCACCGGCCCCAGGTGGCCGTCATACGCTCGTCGCTGAGGACCATCAATGGTGACGAGGCAGTCCCGCGGCAAAGCGATCGATGAGGCCCAGTGCAGGGGCACCGGTGCGAACGTCTGCTCCGGGCCTAAGGAAATATGGGTCATTTTTCAACTAGTTGCCTGCCGGCAGGCAACTTACCGTAGAATGGGCCTAATGCAAGATGAAGTCGGCGTACAGCAAAGTGATTCCGAGACCGAGTTAGTCGACCGACTGCGCGCAGTCATCAGTCGCGGTAACCGGCACTTGCGCATGACCTACGCCGACGACAGCCTCTCACCCAGCCAGCTCGAGGTGCTCGCCATGCTCGTGCGACGCGGACCGATGCGTCTGTCGGAACTAGCCGCCGAGGAGGGCTTGAATCCGACCATGCTGTCGCGGATCGTCGCCAAACTCGAGAACGCGGACCTGGCGCTTCGAATGCCTGACGAAGTCGACGGACGAGTGGTGCACGTCGCCGCGACCGAGAAGGGGCGCTCGCTCTACCAGGTAAGACGCCGTCAACGCACCAATGCACTGAAGTCTGCCCTCGAGCAGATGTCGTCGAGCGATCACCACACGCTCGCCGACGCCATGCCGGTGCTTGAGTCGCTGATCGAGTCACTGAAACAACCTCGCCGATGAGCATTCAAACCACCGCCAGGCGGACATTCTCCTCGCTCTCTAACGCGAACTACCGCAAGTTCTTCTTAGGCCAAACCACGTCGCTCGTCGGGACCTGGATGCAGTCGACTGCCCAGTCGTGGCTGGTGCTGACGTTGACCCGCTCGGCCACGGACATTGGTTGGGTGGTGGCACTGCAAACGTTGCCCGTCCTCTTGCTCGGCCCCTACGGAGGAGTGATTGCCGACCGCATCGACAAGCGCCGACTGATGATCATTCTGCAATCATGTATGGGGATCCAGGCCGCGGTCCTGGCGGTACTCTCGCTGTTACACATCGTCACGTTCTTTGATGTCTGCATCCTGGCCATCGTGCTCGGTTTCAACAATTGCTTTGAGAATCCTTCTCGACAGGCGTTCGTTCTCGAGATGGTGGGTCCCCAAGATCTGCGCAACGCCGTCAGTTTGAATTCGACTATGAACAACGTGGCGCGAGCCGTTGGTCCGGCCGTGGCGGGCGTGCTGATCGCCACCGTGGGCGAAGGCTGGTGTTTCGCTGTCAACGCCTTGAGCTTCGTCGCCGTGGTCGGTTCATTGATGGCCATGGACCGCACCACATTGAGTCCGAGCGTACCCACCGAGCGCACGAAGGGACAATTGCGCGACGGTTTTCGCTACGTGGCGCGAACGCCCGAACTCGCCATTCCCCTGGTCATGATGGCGCTGGTGGGGATGCTGGCGTACGAGTTCCAGGTGACCTTGCCGGTGTTCGCTAGCAGCGTCTTTCACGGTAGTTCGGTCGCCTACGGCGGAATGACCGCCTCCATGGGCATTGGCGCGGTGTGCGGAGGGCTGGTGACCGCGACTCGCGGCAAGACGGGAATGAGGGCCCTGATCAGAGCGGCGTTGGTGTTTGGCATCGTCATCGCCTTCGCGGCACTGTCTCCCGAGTTGGGGGTTGCCTTCGCCGCGCTGGCGCTGGTGGGCTACGCGAGCGTCTCGTTCCTGGCGATGGCCAACTCAACGTTGCAGTTACAGACCGACCCTCAGATGCGCGGCCGGGTCATGGCCCTCTGGGCCGTGGCTTTCATGGGATCAACTCCCATCGGCGGACCACTCATTGGATGGATTACGAGCTTGTTCGGCGCACGCACCGGGCTCGGCGTTGGGGCAACATCGTGCTTCTTGGCCGCGCTGATAGGTCTCTACGCAATTCGCCACGAGCGAGCCCGGGGTCGCACCCTCAAGTAAACGAGTGCGTGTCGTGGAGTTTCTTGTGCTGTAGTGCAATCACGCAATTCTTGGTGCGTTTCTTACGCCAGCGCGCTCGCCCACGTCACCACCCGTTGATGCGACAGTCGACAGTGCGGTACCGGCACCAAACACCGAGTCAGGCTCCTCGTCATTTCGGGGGACGGTTCACCAGGTGTATCGGGTGCTCAGCTGGCCTCCCCGTGAGCACGTCGCTCGCGGCCACCGTCGACGCACATCGCCGTGTCCTCAGCGTTACCGTCACTCCTTCACAACTGGTCGATGAGGCTGATGTCGGGCTGGGTCTCCGACACTGAGTGCGAGTGAGCACCCTAAGGTGTCTCGGGAGCTCGCGTGAGGCTGGCGTGAGTTTCTCGACCCTCGCCAATACCCAGAGATGAGTATCAATGAAAAGACTTTTTGTCTTCGATCTTGACGGGACGCTTGCCCAGAGTAAGTCGTCGCTGGATCCCGAGATGGCGGGCTTGCTGGGGCAGTTGCTCATTTTTATGAAGGTCGCCGTTATCTCGGGCGGGACGTGGGAGCAATTCGAAACGCAACTGCTCGCGAAATTGACGAACGACGTCCACTTGGAGAACCTCTTTCTCCTACCCACTTGTGGCACGCAGTTTTATCACTACGTGCACCGATGGGAGAAAGTGTATTCAGAAGACCTGAGCGACAGCGAACGAAGCCACATCATTGCTGCACTGCACGACGCACTCGAGAAATCGGGCATGATGGCGCCAGAGACGTGGGGCGAGGTCATTGAAGATCGTGGCAGTCAGATCACCCTGTCCGCGCTCGGTCAGCAAGCGCCATTGAGCGCGAAGGCGTTCTGGGATCCCGACTTCACCAAACGAAGGAAAATAACGGCGATTCTCGCTCCGTTGCTGCCATCATTTGCCATCAACATGGGTGGCACGACGTCAATCGACGTCACCAAGCCGGGGATCGACAAGGCTTACGGCATCAAGAAGCTTCGAGATCAATTGAACATTCCGATCAATGAGATGCTCTTCGCCGGCGACGCTATCTTCGAAGGCGGAAATGACTTTCCGGCACAAGCGGTCGGCGTCGACTCACTACTCGTTCGCGATACCAACGAAACTGCGCGAGTCATTCAGACGGTCATCGCGTGCCTGGGCAGCGGCGACGCTCAGATCACGGCACCGAAAAGAGGATAATGGCCCTCTTTACGATGAAGCCACTCGAGCTCTGTATCGAACCCGAAGAGGGCAACCCCTACGAGAGCGAGGGTATTCTCAATCCGGCCGCCGCACGAGGACCTGACGGTGAGTTGTATCTCTTTCCTCGCATCGTCGCCAAGAACAACTATTCGCGCATCGGCATCATGAAAGTGCTGTTTGACGACGGCGGCGAGCCCTGCGGCGTCGAGCGAGTGGGGATAGCGCTTGAGCCGACGGAGCCCTACGAGTTGCGCCCCAACGGCGATGGCGGTTGTGAGGACCCTCGGGTGACGTACGTGGAACCACTCGAGTGCTACCTCATGACGTACACCGCCTTCTCTCCCGTTGGTCCTCGCATTGCGATGGCGATATCCAAAGACCTCCTTACCTGGACACGGGTGGGACTCGCGACGTTCACTCCCTACGATGGGCTCGCCTTTGACGGTATTGACAATAAAGATGCGACAGGCTTTCCACTGACAATTCCCAACCCTTCGGGCAACCTCGAACTCGCAATCCTGCACCGTCCGCTGTTTCCCGGTACGTTGCCCGAAGACACGATCATTCTGGACGACGATCGCCCGATTGATTTACATCGCGAGAGCATCTGGATCTCGTACAGCTCGATGCCCGTGGAGGGCGACGACCCAAGCCAACTGAGCAACTTCACTTCCCACCACCGCCTCGCGGCGCCGGTATCACCGTGGGAATCACTCAAAATCGGGAGCGGTGCGCCGCCGGTGATGACGCGCCACGGATGGATGATTGTGTACCACGGCGTGAGCGAAGTCGTCGAGCCAGAAACCGCCAAGCATCGAATTACTTACTCCGCCGGAGTGATGATGCTCGATCGAGACCACCCCCAACACATCATCTATCGATCCCGAAAGCCCGTGCTCGTCCCCCATCCGTCGCAGGAGCGCCGGGGCACCTTCGCCAACGTGGTTTTTCCCACCGGTATTGACCGGCGAACCGACATCAATGAACCCCACCGCTACGACGTCTACTACGGAATGAACGATTTTCGTATCGGCGTCGCCCGCGTCGACGTCCCGCCGCACATCCCCTACGATGCCCCCAAGGATCCCCCCTCGGGGACGATTCCTTGAGTTTCGCCCACCGCCGCGTACCCCTAGGGTCGTCCTCATGGATCAATCTCATCGTCGTGTCGACCCATCGAATGCAGTCGCGCGGTAAGCATCACTCATGACCGTCACTGCTATCGACACACTCCGCGCACCGTACGCGGACGGAGTCAAGCAGGCCACTTCGAGTTACCTGGGAGCCCCGACGGACAAAACTCGCGCAACCCACGCGTTGTGCCAGCGGTTTCTACGGTGTGATCCCCTTGATCCAATCTGGCCCCATCGAGACCGTTGCGTGGTATCTGAGGACCACGCGTCGGCGACCTCCACGAAGGTGGGACGATGAGGGCTACCCAAGAACTGCACGAATTGGGCCAAAGCCTCTGGCTCGACAACATCACCCGCGGCATGATCGATGCGGGAACAATCCAAAATTACATCGATACCTACTCCGTAACCGGACTGACGTCCAACCCCTCGATCTTCGACAACGCCATCAAAACCGGCGAATATAACGAGGCGATCACGACCCTGTCCGAGCAGGGTCTCACGAGCGAGGAAATCTTCTTCGGGCTCGCGATCGCGGATCTGCAGCGCGCGGCTGACCTCTTTCAACCCGTCCACGACCGCACCAGTGGCGTCGACGGGTGGGTCTCGCTGGAAGTTTCGCCGCTGCTCGCCTACGACACCGATAGGACCGTCGCGGCGGCCCAGGAGCTGCATCAACGAGCCAACCGGCCAAACCTCTTCATCAAGATTCCCGGCACGCCAGAGGGCCTGCCCGCGATCGAGGAGTGCGTCGCGTTGGGCGTACCAATCAACGTGACTCTGCTCTTTGACGTCAATCAGTACGTCGCCGCGGCCGACGCGTACCTTCGCGGCGTCGAGCGTCGTATCACGGATGGTCTCAACCCGCTCGTTCATAGTGTGGCGTCGTTGTTCATCTCGCGCTGGGACGCCGCCGTCGCCGGCGCCGTGCCCGCGGAACTTGAGAACCAACTGGGGCTCGCCGTCGGCCTGGAAACGTATCTCGCGTACCGAACGTTCATGGACTCCGACCGATTGCGACGCATCGAGAACTTTGGGGGGCGTGCGCAGCGTCTGCTGTGGGCGAGTACCAAGACCAAGGACCCCGCGGCACCGGACACACTGTACGTGCAGGGACTGGCGTCACCGTTCACCATCAACACCATGCCCGACTCGACGCTCCCGGCGTTCTTTGCCCACGGCGTCGTCGGCACGCCGCTCGCGAAGGATGGCGGCGAACTGCAAAATCAGTTCGATCGCTTCGCCGCAGTGGGAGTCGACCGACGCTCCCTGGCGCTGAAGTTACAAAAGGACGGCGCAGCGTCGTTCGCCAGTTCTTGGAACGAACTACTCTCTCGAATCGAGACCCTGCTGTCGAACACCGAGGAAACCACGTGACACCCACTCCCCTACGACGAAGAAAAGCCTTTGAGGCCCTCGAGCACCACTACCTCGACATGTCCACACGCCACCTGCGTGAGCTCTTCGCCGAGGATCCCGATCGCGGCGCTCGCATGAGCGTCCAGGTTGAAGGAATCTATTTCGACTACTCGAAGAACCGCGTGAACGACGAGACCATGAGTCTGCTCGTCGAGCTCGCCAAGGAGTCGGGCGTGGCCCGGCGACGCGACGCCATGTTCGCGGGCGAGCACATTAACGTCTCGGAGGATCGAGCAGTCTTGCACGTGGCCCTGCGCATGCCCAAGGACTCGTCACTCATTGTCGACGGTGTCGACGTCATCCACGAGGTGCATTCGGTCCTCGACCGGATGTCGATCTTCGTTGACACGGTACGGTCCGGCGAGTGGCGGGGCCACACCGGCAAGGCGATCAAGAACATTGTCAATATTGGCATCGGCGGCTCGGACCTTGGTCCCGTCATGGCCTACGAAGCGCTGCGGTACTACTCGCGCCGCGACCTCACGTTCCGATTCGTTTCAAATGTCGATGCCACCGATCTGGTGGAGGCACTTCACGGACTCGAGGCCGACGAAACACTCTTTATCATCTCTTCAAAGACATTTGGAACCCTCGAGACACTTACCAACGCCCATTCCGCGCGCAACTGGCTCGTCGCGCAACTAGGCGACGAAGCGGCGGTCGCCCGCCACTTTGCGGCGGTGTCGACGAACGCAGAGAAGGTCGCCGACTTCGGCATTGATACCGTCAACATGTTTGGTTTCTGGGACTGGGTCGGCGGAAGGTACTCCATGGACTCCGCCATTGGTCTCTCGACGATGATGGCGATCGGTCCCGAGAACTTTTCTGAACTACTCGGCGGATTTCACGCCATTGATGAGCACTTTCGAACTGCGCCCTTTGAGGAGAACGTGCCAGTGTTGATGGCGTTGCTCGCCGTATGGAACCGGAATTTTCTGGGCTGTCAGTCCGTGGGAGTGATGCCGTATGACCAGTACCTCAAGCGACTACCGGCCTACCTACAGCAACTCACGATGGAATCCAACGGTAAGCACGTCGCCCTCGACGGGACACCACTTGATTATCAGACGGGGCCGATCTATTGGGGCGAACCCGGTACGAACGGCCAGCACAGCTTCTATCAATTACTCCACCAAGGCACCGCCATCGTGCCGGTCGACCTGATTGGTTTTGCCCAGAGCCTCAACCC
Organism: Acidimicrobiaceae bacterium; assembly: GCA_003168075.1. GTDB lineage: Bacteria > Actinomycetota > Acidimicrobiia > Acidimicrobiales > RAAP-2 > RAAP-2. Next base: position 4,161 of record PMTL01000076.1, on the reverse strand, counting down.
CTTGGGCGAGCACCACGACATCTTGACGTCCAACGTCTTTGCCCAGGCCCAAGCCCTGGCGTTTGGTCGCACCGAACCAGAGGTGCGCGCCGAGGGAACGCCCGAACACGTGGTCGCTCACCGGGTTATGGAGGGCAATCGTCCGACGAACGTGTTCTTAGCCAAGGTACTGACCCCGCGCCTGTTGGGTAGCTTGATCGCCCTCTACGAGCACTCGGTCTTCACTCAGGGCACCATCTGGGGAGTTGACTCCTTCGACCAGTGGGGTGTGGAACTCGGCAAAGTGCTCGCGGTAGCGATCATCCCCGAACTCGAATCCAATTCGGATCCCGAGTTGACGCACGATTCCTCCACCAACGCGCTCATTTCGCATTACCGATCACTCAAGAGAAATGAGTCCCCCCATGTCGAGCGATAAACCAATGCAACTAGGGATGGTCGGGCTCGGACGCATGGGAGCGAACCTCGTGCACCGGCTCGTCCGAGACGGCCACCACTGCGTCGTGTACGACGTGAACGCCAAAGTAGTCGCGGACTTGGTCGGCGACGGCGTCACGGGAGCGTCATCGTTGGCGGACCTGGTCACCCGCCTCGCCGCGCCGCGGACCGTGTGGCTGATGCTGCCCGCGGCGGTCACTCAAGGAGCACTGGACGAACTGGCCCGCCATCTCTCGCCGGACGACATGGTCATTGACGGCGGTAACTCGTACTACCAGGATGACATCCTCCGCGCCCGCGAACTGCAGAAGAGCGGAATCCATTACGTCGACTGCGGCACCAGTGGCGGCGTCTGGGGACTCGAGCGAGGATACAGTCTGATGATCGGTGGCGAATACGACGTCATCGCGCACCTCTACCCAATCTTCAAAACCATTGCACCGGGCCCCGACCGCCGATCACCGACGCCGAGCCGTAGCTCGGGAAGCAGCACCGCGCCACAGGGTTACTTGCACTGTGGCCCCAACGGGGCTGGTCACTTCGTGAAGATGGTGCACAATGGCGTTGAATACGGAATGATGGCGTCAATCGCCGAGGGTCTCAGCATCATCAAGCACGCCAACGTGGGCACGCACGAGCAAGTGGCCGACGCCGAAACCACTCCGTTACGCAATCCGGAGTTTTACTCCTTTGACATCGACGTCGCCGACGTCGCCGAAGTGTGGCGCCACGGTTCGGTGGTGAGTTCGTGGTTGGTCGATCTGACCGCCGATGCGCTAGCGCGATCTCCGGAACTCTCTGACTTCAGCGGACGAGTCTCGGATTCGGGTGAAGGCCGCTGGACCATTGAGGCGGCAATCAACGAGTCGGTTCCCGCGCCGGTGATCAGCGCCGCGCTCTGGCAGCGCTACGAGTCACGTGGTCTCGGTGAGTTCACCGCCAAGATTCTCTCCGCGATGCGCTCGCAGTTCGGTGGACACGTGGAGAAAGAGGTCTAGTGCAGCACGAAGTGCGCGTGTTCGCTGACCCCGACGCTCTCGCCCTCGCGGCTGCCGCGTACGTAGCGGAACAGGCTCGCAACGCCGTGGCCCGTCGAGGTCGTTTCTCCTTCGCGGTGAGCGGAGGGCGGACCCCGTGGGCCATGTTTGCGGAACTCGCGTTGTGTCCCGTGCCCTGGGCCCAGACCTTGATCTACCAAGTCGACGAACGAATCGCGCCGCGCGGTGATCCGGATCGCAACCTCACCCACTTAGAGGCGAGCCTCGCCGACGTCCCCGCGAACATTGTGGCGATGCCGGTCGAAGTCGACGATCTCGAAGCCGGTGCATCGGCGTACGCCGAACAATTGCCCGAACGTTTCGACCTCGTCCACCTCGGTCTGGGCCCCGACGGCCATACGGCGTCGCTCATACTCGGCGACCCCGTCCTCGCCGTGACCGATCGGCTCGTCGCAGTGACCCAGCCCTATCAGAGCCGCCAACGGATGACACTCACCTACCCGGCGCTCGCACGGGCGGATCAGATCTTGTGGCTCGTCGCCGGGGCCCACGAGCGCGACCCGCTAGCGCTGATGCTGCACGGCGACGCCTCAATACCGGCGGGGCGAGTTGTGGCACTTCAATCTCTCGTGATGACCGACGCGGCGGCAATGTAGTCAATGGGCGCCGAGCAAGAGAAACAATTAGCCGCGAGAGCAGGAGCCGAACTAGTGAAGGACGGCATGCGGGTCGGTCTGGGAACCGGTTCGACCGTCGCCTACCTCTTAGCCGAACTCGCCGCGCGCGACGTGAAGGCCACCTACGTCGCTTCGTCGCCTCGCACCGAAGAGGCCGCACGGGCGCTCGGCATCAGCGTTGAACCCTTCTTTACGCTGGACGAACTCGATATCGCGATCGATGGCGCTGACCAGATTGCCAGTGACGGATGGTTGATCAAGGGAGGAGGCGGAGCGCACACCCGCGAGAAGATTGTGGCCTCCTGCGCCGAGCGCTTCGTCGTGATTGCCGATGCGCGAAAAATCGTCTCGTCGCTGTGCGCTCCGGTACCGTTGGAACTGCTCGCTTTCGGACTGGCCGCCACGTTGCGCCACCTCGAACCCACGGTCCTGCGCGACACGCCCCGTAGCCCCGACGGCGGTCTCATCGCCGACTACTACGGCGACCTCGCAGACCCCGCCGCGTTGTGCGCACGACTCTCCAGCACACCCGGCGTTCTCGAACACGGCCTCTTCGCTCCTGCTCTGGGCAGTGAAATCCTCGTGGGTCGGGGCGACATTGTCCAACGTTTTAGCTTTGGAGGTATCGAGTGAGCACCCAATCCACCCAAGATCTGTCCGNNNNTCCCGGGATTGTTCCACTTAGCCTCACTGGGCCTCCTACCCGAGCGCTACCGCATCATCGCCTCGTCACGGGCGGCGTCTGCCATGTCGAGCGAGGATCTGCGCACCTACGCGAGAGCGTCGGTGGTCGAATTCGGCACCAACCTGCCCGAAGGCGAGGTGTGGAATCAATTCCACGATTCACTCTCCTTTGCCGTGACCGACCCCAATGATCCGCAAAGCCTGCTGCAGGCCGTTCGGGACGCCGAGTTGGAAATCGGAGGTGACGTACGTCGCCTGTACCACCTCGCCGTGCCTCCCGCTGCGGCGAAAAATATCCTCAAACTACTCGACGATTCGGGACTCAACAAAGACGCCCGCATCATCTTTGAGAAGCCTTTCGGTGTCGACCTCGCTTCGGCCAAGGATTTGAATGACGCAATTAAAGCAAGTTTCGACGAGACCCAGGTCTTTCGTATCGACCATTTCCTAGGCAAGGAGTCAATCGACAACATNNTTTTACGAAGAGACTGGTGCCTTTCGCGACATGGTGGTGAGTCATCTCTTCCAAGTTCTCGGCTTCCTCGCCATGGAACAACCCACGAGCTTTGACGCCGGACCCCTGCGCGACGAGGTGCACAAGGTCTTTCAGACCCTTTGCCCGATCGACCCCGAGAACGCCGTGCGTGGCCAGTACGAGGNNCTACCTGGCTGAAACGGGAGTCGTGCCTGACTCGACCACGGAGACTTTCGTGGCGCTGCGCGCTGAAGTGGAAAACACGCGATGGAAAGGTGTGCCGTTCTACCTACGCACGGGCAAGTGTCTGGCCCAAAGCCGCCAGGTGATCACGATTGGATTTGACGAGCCGGTCATGCGGCTCTTCCCGTCGGGCCGGAACACCCCTGCGTGGCGCGGTAACAAACTCGTCGTGGACTTCGCCGACCCGGGCTCGATCCACGCACACTTTATGGCTAAGGAGCCCGGACCCCGTATGAATCTCGAGGCCGCACAGATGTCGTTTCACTACAAAGACTCGTTCCAAGAAGCCAACAACCTCGAAGCGTACGAGCACCTAATTCTCGAGGCCATGCTGGGCAACCGATCNNCTCTTCACCCGTTCAGACGGCATAGAGCGACTGTGGGAGGTCGCCGCCCCGATGCTGGAAAATCCTCCGCCTATCGAGAGCTACCCGAAAGGCTCTTGGGGTCCGGAGGGAATTCATAGGATTGTCGCCCCCAACCATTGGTGTCTGCCTTCTTGAACAACTGGAGCGCGCGCGAATGCACGCGGACGTTCGCATCAAATCTGCGCCAGTGATCAATTTCTTCGCGTCGCGACGAATTGGGCAGCTGACCTGTTGTGACGAACACGTGATAATCAGACGCTACGTCATCAACATTTTTC
>PMTL01000135.1 GCA_003168075.1 Acidimicrobiaceae bacterium | reverse complement strand
TCGTGCGACGGGCCAAGAAACTCGCCGTCAAGCGAGAGATCGCGGGCAAGGGTCGAGGACTCACGACCGCCGACCTGCTGGCGTCGATTCGCGAAGAGTTCCACGAGAATGAGGACCTACCCAATACCACCAACCCCGACGACTGGGCGCGGATCTCGGGCAAGAAGGGTGAGCGTATCGTCTTCATCCGCACCCTCATCAATCGAGAAAAGGCGGACGTCACGGGCGGACGCTCTATTCAGCACGTCGGTACCGGCCAATACCTCTAGGCATGGCCGTCGCGAAGATTCTGGGCATCGAGACGGAGTACGGCGTCGCTGGTGGACCGGACTATGACCCCACCACTGCCTCGAGCATCATCGTCAACGCCTACGCCCAGCAGGGGCGAACGCGCATTTCGTGGGACTTCAATGACGAGTCGCCCGGCACCGACGCACGCGGCATCGTCGGCGTTGGTTCACTCGCGCCGATGATCGAGACGCACCTCGCCAATACGGTGCTGACCAATGGCGCGCGCCTCTACGTCGACCACGCGCACCCCGAGTACTCCTCACCCGAATGCCGCACACCCGCCGAAGCCACGCTCTACGACCAGGCCGGCGAAGAAATCATGCGCCGCGCCCTCACCGTCGCCAATGAGACGCTGCCAGAGGAAATGTCGATCTCGCTTTACAAGAACAATTCTGACGGCAAGGGCAACTCCTACGGAACTCACGAGAACTACTTGGTGGCCCGCGACGTCGAATTCTCCGACGTCGTTCGCGCGATGGTGCCACACTTCGTGTCGCGTCAGGTCGTGGTCGGCGCCGGCAAGGTGGGCTCGGAGACCGACGTCGGCCAAGCCGCCGATCCGGCTTTTCAGCTGAGTGCCCGCGCCGAGTTCTTCGAGGAGGTAGTCGGCCTCGAAACGACCCTGAAACGACCCATCATCAACACCCGCGACGAGCCACACTCCGACGCCGAGCGGTTTCGACGTCTGCACGTGATCTGCGGCGACGCCAACATGAGCCCGGTCGCGACCCTCGTGAAGATCGGTTCGACTGCCTTGTTGCTCGCGGCCCTCGAAGACGACGGGGTGCGGAGTTTCCCCTCGCCCCCGGCGGCCCCGGTACGCGCGATTCGCAACTTCTCTTTCGACCCTTCGCTGCGCGTCACCGTCGACGACGAGGACGGGCGCTCGCGCACGGCCTGGGACTACCAAGACGAGCTCTGGCAACTGGCCGAACGCTACGTCCAGCGCTACGGGGGAGAGGCCGTAGCGTCGAGCGACGAGGTGGCCCTGATCCTTCGCCAGTGGCGAGAGATGCTCGACGGCGTGCGCGATCACCCTCTTGACGTCGCCGACCGAGTCGACTGGGTGGCGAAGCAGCGCATTGTCGAAGGATTTCAATCGCGTTACGATTTGCGCCCTCGCGACGCCAAGTTGCGCGCCATCGACCTGCAGTATCACGACGTACGCCGCGACAAGTCACTCGCGCTACGCGTGGGTCTCGCTGAGGTAGCCGGTGACGAGGAGATTCGCGACGCCGTGCACCGCGCTCCGCGCAGTACACGGGCCTATTTTCGGGGCGAATGCGTCACTCGCTTCCCCGACGCGATCGTCTCGGCCAACTGGGACTCGATCGTCTTTGACGTCGGACACGGGCCCCTGCAGCGCATTCCCATGATGGATCCAACCCGGGGAACCGAGGAACTGGTCGGACCACTGTTTGAGACCAATTTGACCGCGGTGGCGCTCGTGGCCGCTCTCAACGGGTAGAACTAATACGTGACTGAACAAGAGCGAATTCAAAAACAGCGAACCGAACGAATCCGCGAGGAGAGCGAGGACGTGTCGGTCGTCACCAAAAAGGGCGAGCAACTCAAGGCCGAGTTGGACGACCTGCTGGATGAGATCGACAGCGTCCTCGAGGAGAACGCGGAGGAATTCGTTCGCAACTACGTCCAAAAGGGCGGCCAGTAATGGGCCTACCGCTCTTCGACGCCCAGAGCGATCCGGGTCCCTCGTTCGTGCGATTTGCCGAGATGGCGGGGCTCACCCTGCCGCCGGCGCCGTCTGAGCACTCCGCGCACGCCACCACCGTCGCGGCGGTCCGCTACGCGGACGGCGTCGTGATGGTGGGCGACCGCCAGGCCACGTCGTACTACGTCGCCAATCGCGACGTGCGAAAAATTGAGCCTGCCGACCGCTACACCGCGCTGGCGATTTCGGGCTCGGCTGCGCGCGGTATCGAATTCATCCGCCTGGCCCAACTCTCCTTCGAACACTACGAGAAGATGAGCGACTCGGCCCTCAGCCTCGAGGGCAAGGCCAACTATCTCTCTCCGCTGATTCAGCGAAACAATCTCACCTCCGCACTCGTCGTGCTGCCGCTCCTCGCCGGCTGGGACCTGGCGCACCAGTGCGGGCGCATCTTTGAATACGACGGTGCGGGCGGTTGCTACGAACGACACGACTTCGCGGTCATTGGTTCGGGCTCACCCTTCGCGGACTCGACCCTGCGGCTGGGATATCGCGCCGACATGAACCGCGACGACGCCCTGGCACTGGCCGCGCTGGCGATCTACGAAGCCGCCGACAACGATCCGAGCACCGGGGGACCCGACTTCGTTCGCAGCATCTTCCCGATGATCGTGACCCTGACCTCCGAGGGCTTTCGCGAGCTCGACCAGGACGTCGCGGCGAGTACTTTTCGTTCGATCAACGACCGTCGCTCCGAATCGGGTGGCGTGGCCGGTGGGACGCTGCGGTGAGCAACTACTTCTACGTCGCCCCCGAACAACTCATCAAGGACCGCGCGGAGTTCGCCCAGAAGGGCATCGCGCGGGGCCGCTCCATCGTGGCGGCGATCTTTGATGTGGGCGTCGTGCTCGTGGCGGAGAACCCCTCGGCGTCGCTCTACAAGATCTCTGAGATCTACGACCGCATCGCCTTCGCGGGAGTGGGTAAGTACAACGAATTCGACCGACTCCGCGAAGCCGGCATCCGTTGGGCTGACGGCACGGGCTACACCTACTCGCGCGAGGACGTCGACGCGCGCGCGCTGGCGAACTACTACGCCCAGCACCTCGGCGACATGTTCACCGAGGGCCAGAAGCCCCTCGAGGTTGAGATTCTCGTCGCGCAGCTGGGCAACAAGTTTCGCCCGACGAAGCTCTACCGAATCGCCTACGAGGGCACTATCTCCGACGAGGAGAACTTCGCAGTCCTCGGCGGAGACGCCGAGACCATCAAGGGGCGCTTCGCCGCCTTGGAGGTAGGGCACCTCTCACTGGCCGATACGCTCAAGAACGCAGTCACCGCATTGGCTGGTCCCGAGCGCGAATTGCCTGTCGGTGACCTGGAAGTGGGCGTGCTCGAAGACCGCGGCGATCGGCGCACGTTCGCGCGACTCAGTGACGAACAGATTGCCGGACTGTTGACTTGATCCGGAACTAGGGTCTAGGCCATGCTGCGTCGGATCTACGGCATCGAGACGGAATACGGCGTCACCTACTCACTGCGCGGGCAACGACGCCTCAGTCCCGATGAGGTGTCGCGCTTCCTCTTTCGCAAAGTCGTGGCGTGGGGGCGCTCCAGCAACGTCTTCTTGGAGAACGGCAGCCGACTGTACCTCGACGTCGGCTCGCACCCCGAATACGCCACGGCCGAGTGCGACACCCTCAAAGACGTCGTCGCCCAAGACAAGGCGGGCGAGTCAATCCTGCGCGAGCTCGTCACCCACGCCCAACAGCAGCTCGACGAGGAGGGCGTGCGCGGCGATATCTTCCTCTTCAAAAACAACACCGACTCCTCGGGTAACTCTTACGGATGCCACGAGAACTACTGCATCGAGCGCATTGAAGACCTGACCCGTCTCGAGCAAGTCTTCATTCCTTTCCTCGTGACCCGCCAGATCTTCGCTGGTGCCGGCAAGGTGGTGTCCAATGCCAAGGGCACCAACTACGCCATGAGTCAACGCGCCGAACACATGTGGGAGGCGATCTCCTCGGCGACCACCCGATCGCGACCGATCATCAACACCCGCGACGAACCGCACGCCGACCCCGAGAAATACCGCCGCCTCCACGTCATCGTGGGCGACTCGAACATGAGCGAGTACGCCACATACATGAAAGTCGGAACGGCCGCAGTGGTCCTGGCGATGATCGAGGACCGCACGACGGTGTTGCGCGATTACAACATGGTCTCGCCGATAAACGCACTGCGTGACGTCTCCTACGACCTATGGAGTAAGGAGCCCATCCGTCTGGTCTCGGGGCGTGACATGACCGCCCTGGAGCTCCAGGAGGACCTGTGCGAACGCGCCGAGCAGTTTGTCCTGAGCCGCGACATCCCCGCCGACCAGGCGTCGGCGGTGAAGATGTGGCGCGAATGCATCGAGCAGTACCGATCGGACCCCATGGGACTCGCCGACCGGGTGGACTGGATTGCCAAACTCCAGATCATCGAGCGCGAGCGCGAGCGCTCGGGCGTCGCACTGAACGATCCCAAGGTTGCGCTGATTGACCTGCTCTACCATGACACCAACGTCGATCGGGGCCTCTACTATCGTCGCCAGGCCCGCGGGCACTACCAACGTATCGTGACCAACGATGAGGTAAACCAGGCATCGCAGACTGCGCCACTCACTACACGCGCGCACATGCGCGGCACCTTCATCCGTGAGGCCAAGAAATGGCACCGCGACTACACCGTGGACTGGGTACACCTCAAACTCAACGATGAGATGCAGCGAACGGTGTTATTGAAGGACCCCTTTCGCAGTAACGATGAGCGATTCCAGAAGCTCCTCACCTCTTTGGAACGTCGCCCCAAGGGCGAGTAGTCCGAACAAATGAGCGAGTTCTCCCCGTCGGAGGTGCCAGACGCCACGGCGACCGTCGACGACAAGGAACGGCTTAAGGTCAAGCGACTACGGCGCCACATCGTCGAATGGGTTGCGCTGCTCGTTCTCGCTCTCGTGGTGACCTTGACCCTGCGCAGCTTCGTCTTTCAGACTTTCTATATACCCTCGGGGTCAATGGAACCGACCCTGCAAATCGGTGACCGCATCATCGTCGACAAGCTCGCCGTCGATTGGGGGACGATTCATCGTGGCGACGTCTTGGTTTTCGCGGCACCACCGAATGAAAACTGCTCGGGGGTGCACGACGTGGACCTCGTCAAGCGCGTCATCGGCCTGCCGGGCGACACCCTGTACTCGGTGGGCAACACGATCTACGTGAATGGCCAGAAATTCAACGAGGCCTGGACCCACATCGAACCCCTGGGACCGCCGGCCATTGCGCCCCCGTCACACCCGGTCGTGGTGGCCGCGGGCCACTACTACATGATGGGCGACAACCATTCTGAATCCTGCGACAGCCGCTACTGGGGAACCATCACCCGATCGGACATCATTGGCAAGGCCGTACTTCGCGTCTGGCCACTCCGTCGGATCGGGTTCGTCTAATAATCACCTAAGACTCATACTTTCGAATCAATTCTGACCCATCCTCGAGACCTTCACCGAGGGTTAGTTCGGGAGTGGCCGATAGCCTTGACCGGTGAGCGAAAATGCACCGGTTGCAACTCTGGACTCCCACGGTGCCAAGGCGCCCGGGCCCAGAAAGAGGCTTCGTCGTCAACTCGTCGAGTGGGTCCTCATCGTGGTCGTCGCACTCATCGTGTCGGTGGGACTGCGCACCTACGCTTTTCAGACCTTCTATATCCCTTCGCCTTCGATGAACCCCACCCTTCAAGACGGCGACCGCATCATCGTCAACAAGTTGGCCGTCGACTTTGGGACCATCAACCGCGGCGACATCCTCGTGTTCAGGGCTCCGCCGGCCGAAGACTGCAGCACTCTGCCCGTGACGGACCTCGTCAAGCGCGTCATCGGATTGCCCGGCGACAAGTTGTACTCAATCGGCAACACCATCTACGTCAATGGCACGGCCCTCGACGAGGTGTGGCCCCACACCGAACCTCTCGGCGGCGAGATTGCCCCCGCCAGTAATCCCGTGGTGGTGACCGCGAATCACTACTTCATGATGGGCGACAATCATGACGATTCCTGTGACAGCCGCATGTGGGGGACGATTCCGCGCTCGGACGTCATTGGCAAGGCCTTCGTGCGTATCTGGCCCTTGACACGAATCGGATCAATCTGATCGGGTCCGAGGACCACTACTTCGCCGCGAGTCGGCGCTTCTTCATTCTCACTTCACCTCGGCCGACCGCCGCGCGACGGCTAACCTTGACCGGTGAGTGAAATCGGGTCCGAAGCAACACTGGACGACCCTGGCGCCCCAACATCGAGCCCACAGAAGGGTAAGAGGTTCCATCATCTCCTGATCGAGTGGGGAATCATTCTGATCGCCGCGCTGATCGTGTCGGTGGCACTGCGAGCTTTTGCCTTTCAGACGTTCTTCATCCCTTCGGGATCAATGGAGCCGACCCTACAAATCGGCGACCGCATCATGGTTGACAAGTTGGCCGTCGACTGGGGGACCATCAACCGCGGCGACATCCTGGTCTTCAAGGCTCCACCCACCGAAGACTGCGGGGGGACGCCCGTGGTCGATCTCGTCAAGCGCGTCATCGGCTTGCCGGGCGACAAGTTGTACTCGGTCGGCAACACGATTTACGTCAATGGCATGAAGTTCAATGAAGCCTGGACCCACACTGAACCCCTGGGCAACGAAATTGCCTCCGCCAGCGATCCGGTGGTGGTGGCGGCGAATCACTACTTCATGATGGGCGACAACCACGGCAATTCCTGTGACAGCCGCATGTGGGGGACGATTCCGCGCTCGGACGTCATCGGTAAGGCATTCTTTCGCGTCTGGCCCCTGGGGCGCCTCGGTTTCCTGTAAGAAGACGGCAATTACGGACCGTACACTAGGAACATGTTCAGTCTGAGCCCGATGAAGATATTCGTCATCGTGGCGGTAGTGGCGCTCCTGCTCGGGCCGGACAAACTGCCCGAAGTCGCCCACAAACTCGGCACCACCTGGCAATCCCTACGGCGCTTTCAACAACGCGTCGAGACCGAGGTCCGCGGGGCCCTGCCGGACCTGCCCAGCACCGGCGACATCGCGCGGATGGCCCGTAGCCCTATCCACGTGCTCAACAAATTGGCCGACCGCGCCGAGAACTCAGAGTCGCAGGAGGGTAGTACGAACCAACAAGCGCCGTCGCCCACGAGCACGTTGATCACGCCACTGGTCAACCCCCCCGTCGCGCCTCCGCCCGCCCCCACTGGAAACATCAGTGCCGACCCGTCACTGAACTAACCGTGTTCAAAATCCGTGAAGTGGCTCCGGGGATGACCCTGGCCCAACACTTCGCCGAAGCGCGACAACGCTTTTTGATCTGTCTGGGAGTCACGGTGGTGCTGGGCATCGTGTGCTTCGTAATCTACCCGAGCCTGCTATCAATCTTGCAGCACCCTTACTGCCAGGCAGATCCCAAGAACTGCAAATTCCTCGTGACAAATCCACTCGACGGGCTCACCCTGCGAATCAAGATCTCCCTCTTCGGCGGCCTCCTCTTCGCCGCACCGTTTTGGCTCTGGCACACGTGGCGATTCGTGACCCCCGGCCTCAAAGCACGTGAGCGGCGCTACGCCCTGCCCTTCGTGCTCGGATCACTGGTCTTCTTCTTCGGCGGCGTCGTGACGGCGTACCTCGTGTTCCGCAAGACGATCCAGTTCCTCGTGGCCATCGGCGGCCATTCCCTCACCACGTATTACAACCCCAATCAGTACCTGACGTTATTCCTACTCATGATGTTGCTCTTCGGACTCACCTTCGAGTTCCCGATCGTCCTGGTCGCTCTCGAACTCGCTCGGGTGGTGTCGCCAGCGCAGCTACTGCGCTCCTGGCGCTACTCCACCATCGCCATTGTTGTTTTCTCCGGACTCATCACACCCTCGAGCGACCCGTTCTCGATGTTCGCCCTTATGATCCCGCTCATCGTCTTCTACTTCCTCGCCATTGGAGTCGGCAAGTTGCTGGGCCGATGAGCGCTGACTACCGACGCCGCTTCATCGAAACCCAAGGTTTTGGCCTTGATCGCTTTCAAGACGAGGCGCTCGACGCGGTGGACGCTGACGTCAACGTCCTCGTCAGCGCCCCCACCGGCTCGGGCAAAACTTTGATCGCCAACTACGCCATCGGGCGAATCCTTGAACAGAGACTGCGCGCCTTCTACACCACACCCCTGAAAGCCCTGTCGAATCAGAAGTACGCCGAGCTCTGTGAGCTCTGGGGAGAGGAGCGAGTCGGACTCTTGACCGGCGACACGTCCGTCAATCGCCTCGGCGACGTCGTAGTGATGACCACCGAGGTACTACGCAACATGCTCCTCACCGAGTCCGACCAACTCACCAACCTGGGTCTGGTGGTCCTCGACGAGGTTCACTACCTCCAAGACCCCTTCCGCGGGGGAGTGTGGGAAGAGGTCTTGATCCTGACCCCAGCGGCCGTGCGCTTCGTCGCCCTGTCAGCGACGATTGGTAACGCCGCCTTCGTCGGCAAATGGTTCGGCGAAGTCCGCGGCGAAACCGCCGTCATCACCGAGACCACGCGACCGATCACTCTGCACCAGCACCTCGCCGTCGTGCGCCGCGGCCAACCCGCGCCCGAAATCCTCGAGCTCTTGGACGCTGAGCGACTGTCCGAAGACGCGCGACGCATCGACAATGCCATGAAGGCCACCCGAAGATTCCGACCCGGACCACGCTGGCAGGGCCCCAAGTCGACCGCGCCACCGGCTCCGTTTCGCGCACCCCGGCGTAGCGAACTCCTCCAGGCACTCGAGCGTGAGGACCTTTTACCGGTCATTGTCTTCATCTTCTCGCGCTCGGCGTGCGACGACGCAGTACGACAGTGTCATCGCGACGGTCTGCTCTTCACCACGCCCGACCAGCGACGCGAGATCGAACGCATCGCCGAGGCACGCCTGCTTGAATTCTCCGACGACGATCTTCAGGCGTTGGAGTACGCGGACTTCATCGACTCGCTTCGCCGCGGACTCTCGATGCACCACGCGGGCATGGTGCCGGCGTTTCGCGAAATTGTCGAGACGTGCTTCGCGCAGAACTTGCTGGCGGTGGTCTTCGCGACCGAAACGTTGGCGCTGGGGGTGAACATGCCCGCGCGTTCGGTGGCGCTCGAGAAATTCTCAAAGTACTCCGACGCCGGACGTCGATTCCTGACCAGCGGCGAGTACGCCCAGATGACCGGCCGAGCGGGCCGGCGAGGACTCGACGACGAGGGCCACGCCATCGTGTGCTTCGCCCAGGAGATTTCGCTCATGGACGTAGGTCGGGTAGCCATCTCGCATCCCTCGGAACTGCACTCGTCGTTTCGTCCCACGTACAACTTCACGGCCAACTTGATTGACCATTTTGAGATCGAGATGGCCCTGGAAGTCGTCCAGCGCTCCTTCGCCCAATTCGAAGCCGACCATCGCCCGGCGGGTTCGCGGCGTTCCCTCGCGGACCAGATGCGCGCTCGCCACCACGTCTTAGAAGAACTCGGATACGCCGACGGTTGGCGCCTCAGCGACCAGGGTCAATTGCTACGTTCGATCTACCACGAGTGCGACCTCTTGATCGCCGAGTGCGTGAGCGCGGGAATCTTCGACGATCTCGAGCCCGCCCAATTGGCGGGACTGCTCTCGAGCTTCGTCTTCGAGGCCAAACGCGGCGCGCGCGTGGGCAAGCACCCCCAGACCCCGGTGAAACGTAAGAAGAGCCTGCACGACCGTCTGGGGCCCGAGCGCCGTCTCAACCTCAGTGAGCGACTGCACGAGATCTCGGTCATGTCCGCGACGGTGCGCGAGGTGGAGGAGCGCTACCGCGTACCGCACGCCAAGGAGCCCGACGGAAAGTTCGCCCCGGTGATTGCGGCCTGGGCGCGCGGCGTGACCCTGGGCACCGTCCTCGATCTGGCCGACGTCGAAATCGGCCAGACGTCGCCCGGGGATTTCGTTCGTAACGCCAAACAAGTTGCTGATTTGTGCGAACAACTCTCGCGTCTCACGCACCTGGGTGATCTGGCCCAAACCGCCTTCGACGCTCGCGACGCAGTGCTGCGTTCGGTAGTAGCGGGGGCATCGACCGTCCACCCACGCGGCTGATTTCGCCCCTAGTCTCTTTGTTCCATGCACCCCTACGTTGTCGAACAGTTCACCGACGCGGAAGAAGCGGTGTTACGTAGATACTTCACCAATCTCGAGGGTCCAGTGTTCGCCCTGGTTAACTTGCCCGAAGTGGTGAAGGGGGCCCTGTTCGCGCGTTATTCGCGCTCATCGAAGAGCCTACGGCGGTTGTTTCTCGACGAATTCGTCGGCGACCTCGACTTAACCGGTGACGCCAGCGTCGACGCAACGGTGGGAATGGACCGTGCCGACGATCTCTACCAGAAGATCTTCTACGAATACGGCGACGACTCGGTGGCCCAACTCGGAGGAGTGCACCTGGCCTGTGAACAGGCCAGCAACATCTTGACCAAGGTCTTAGAGCGCGGACGCATCATGAGCTACCTCGAACAATCGACGCGCTACCTCGGGTACGACCGTCGTCTCGAGAACGGGTTATATCGCTACTACCGCGACCACGACGTCCTCGAGTCGCGACTCGGCGCACGCTACGTGGGCGAGATGGACCGAATGTTCGACACTTACGCCAAACTCCTGCCACGCCTCACAGAGTTCCTCACCAAAAAATTCCCCAAGACTCCTGACGACACGGACTTCGTATATCGCCAAGCGATTCGCGCCAAAGCCCTCGACGCCGTTCGCGGTCTGCTGCCGGCAAGCTCACTGTCCAACCTAGGTATTTACGCCTCGGGCCAGGCCTATGAGGCACTTCTACTTCGCATGAGGGCTCACTCGTTGCCCGAAGTCCGCCAATATTCACAGATGATGCTCGACGAGTTACGCAAGGTGATTCCGAGTTTTTTGAAGCGCATCGACGTTGCCGAGCGCGGGGTGGCCTGGACGAACTATCTCCGGGAGTCTCGCGGCGCCACCCACGATGTGTTGGAATCTCTCTTCGACGACCTCACGACCGTCGAACCCGAGGAGCAGGTGCGTCTGATTTCCTACGACCCTGATGGGGAGGATCGCGTCCTCGAAGCGATCGTCTTCGCGAACTCGTCGCTCAGCCACGCTGACGCTGCAGTGCACGTCGCCACCTTGAACCATGACCAGCGTTCGACATTGATGGCGGCGTACGTGGGGGAGCGCAAGAATCGCCGACACCGCCCGGGGAGAGCTTTTGAGCGCACCGACTACCGGTTCGAATTGGTGACGGACTACGGCGCCTTTCGCGACCTACAGCGCCACCGACTACTCACCATCGAATGGCAACCGCTTACGGTCGACCTCGGCTACGACATTCCCGACGTCATCATCGAAGCCGGACTGGCGTCCGCGTACGAAGAGTCGCTGGCGCGCTCGGCGGAGTTCTTCTACGACATTCGCGACGAGTTCCCTGAACAGGCCCAATACACAGTCGCCCTGGCCTTTCGCATTCGCTACGTCATGCAGATGAATGCGCGCGAGGCGATGCATCTGATCGAATTGCGCTCGGGCCCCCAGGGACACCCGAGTTACCGGCGCGTGGCGCAAGAAATGGCCCGACTGATCGGCGAAACTGCTGGTCACAACGCTATTGCTGGCGCGATGACGTACGTGGATTTCTCCGACACCGATCTCGAACGACTCGAGGCAGAACGAGCCGCCGAGCGAAATCGAGCGAAAAAAGATTTTTAAGCAAAAATAATGCGGAATTGACCTTATTGCTCGATAAAAGGCTCTACACTGCCTGCGCTACAGAGAAGGAAACCTATGAGCATTAATGGCGAAAACGACGAAGTATTTGACGAGGAGGAACTCGCCGAGGGCTTTGACGAAGAGGTCCTCGGGGACGACATCGACATCATTGACGATGTCGATGACCTCGACGTGGACGTTGTCGCTGACGTCGAGGATGTCGTTGAGGAAAGCGCAACTGACGACGGAGTCGACCCTGATGACGAGGTTGACGAAGAGGCTCCGGTCCTCGCAGCCGTAGCCGAAGAGGAAGACGATCTAGCGGACGATGCGGACGTCGAATTGGCGCTGGACGAGGTGCTGGCCGAGACCATTCGTCGCACCACGACCCCCGAAGACGATGACGACGGTCCCATCGAGGTCGACCCATTGGTCGACCCCCTGGAGGCGATTTTGCCGAAGCAAGACGACGAATTCCGTTGCAAGTCGTGCCGCTTGCTCAAGAAAATGAGCCAGTTGGCCGACCCCGACAAGTCCCTCTGTCGCGACTGCGTCTAGGAGACGCCGACGACGCCATGACCGACAACGGCGTCGAGACCTCCGTTCGACCAGCCATTTCCAGTGATTCTCTCGACCACTTGATCGATGCCGCCTTCACCCGTGCCTCCACCGCGCGCGGGGGCAACGCCCTCGTAGAGCAGATGTGGGGGAGTGCGCTGGATCTCCAGGCGGTACACGCCGCATTCGACGGTGAGACCCGCGCGGGACACGTGTGGATTGCTCAACGCGGCGCCGAGATCGTTGCGGGGGCGTTGGTGCGCGACAGATGCGTTCAAGCCATTTGGGTACAACCCGCTCTACGTCGACACAAAATCGCCACCGCGTTGCTCTCGGCGCTGATGACGAGTGACGACCCGCCCGTCGATGCGTGGGCGTTGCCCGGTGACCGAGCGACGAAGTCGCTCTACGAATCGGTCGGTTGGAAGGCGCGACTTCTGACTATGCGCGGCGCGTAGCCGGACGGCGCGGAACGCGCGTCGGTGGCGGCGGTGGCGGAACTCTCATCCCAAGAAGCTTGGCAAACTCGGGTATTGCGCCCGCGCTCTTCACCGCTAGGGCCTTACAGGACTCATCCGCCGGGATACCCAGGGGCTTCACGTTGCGCCGGATCGACGTGTCCACGGTCAAGTTGACTAGTTCAGTCCACGTGGCCACGTTCTGCTCAGCGGTCAGCGCTGCCGAGACCAAGGCCACGAGAGCGGTCGCGGTCTCCGAAGAGACGCGAGTCGACATGTCCGGAGGACGCGCGACGAGACGAAGAGCTTCCGCCACATTGCTGGACTTCATGGCGGCGTCGAGCTTCTCAGTCCACTGAGTGCGCAGCACTTCGAGCCGCGCGGTGAGGGCGATCTGCAGTGCCTTGAGCTGAGTGCGAGCTTCGTCGTCCAGAGTGGTCGTCTTGGCCGAGGTCACTACGGCGCGCAGGTCGCGAAGACGAAGTTCCTTGCCTGCCCCGAGAGCACCCGCGGCGCGGTCCTTCCACATTGCTAGAGTCGTCTTGGGAAGCAAGTCCTCGGCGATACGGTCGATGGTCCCCGAGTCAATCGTAGGGCGGCCCTGGGTGGAGGCGTTCTTGTTCTGTTCGGCGACGGCGGCGCGTACCGAGGGCATGCCACCACGCAACAACTGCTCGGCCACCGGAAGCTGCTCAGGCGACAAGGTCGCGAGAAAGGAGTTGCGGAATGTCGTCGTGACTGGTGGAGCGCCGGGCGGACCGCTGCGCTCACGACCAGGTCGACCGGATCGCTCGCCACCAGGTCGGTCGTTGCGGGGTCGATCGCTACGGGGTCGGTCACCGCGAGGTTGTTCACTACGTGGATGTTCACTACGTGGATGTTCACTGCGGGCATGGTCGCTACGGGGTCCGCGCTCGCCGGCCGGACGCTCGGGTCGGTCACCACTGGGTCGGTCAGGACGGGGCCCACGTTCGCTCGTACGCTCCTTGGCTCCCGGTCGGGCACCTCGTTTGGCGCCGTCTCGGCGGCCCTCTGGGCGCTCGTCGCCGTCGCGACGCGGAGCGCGGCCCTTGGAGGCGTAGGTGACGGTCACGTCGGGAACGGCCTTTTCTGACACGATGAGTTCAATGCGCTCTTTGCGAGGATCGAGTGGGGAAGCGGTCTTGGGTGCCATCACGGACAGCACTTCCATGCCCTCCATGAACTGTTCGACATCGGCACGGTACACGGAGCCCACGACGGGTCCGCCCGGCACGAGAGACACGTTAAGTACGCCCTTGGGCAGTTTCGCTCCCGCCGCGCGCCAGGTAGCGACGTCTCCGTTCAGGCTGGTGATTTCGATCTCAATGCGACGAGACATAGGAAACCAATCTACTCGTTTTCTCGCATCAAATATTCCGCGCTCGTCGAGGTCAGAGCTTCGAGGGACTCTCTAGCATGGTCCCATGACCGAAAACAATGAGCACGACATACCCGAATCAGAGCGTGACGAGATGCCAAAATCACCCGCAGGAACCAGCGAAGAGAGTTTGACTCCAGACGACAAGGTTGCGATTGATCCGGCGCCCGGAATCGACGACGCACAAGAGACTGCACTCGTCACGCCCGAGTATTCAACGTTTGATCCGGCGCCCGGCATCGACGACGCACAACGATCCGCGGACGTCGCCTCCGACGAGAATGCGATTGATCCGGCGCCCGTCATTGACCACACACCAGAACCCATAGTTGTTGGTCCAACATCCGCATCGGTGACACCAGGGGAGGGGAGTGCACCATCATCCGCCAGTTCGGCCGCACCCCACGACGACACGGCGCTTCCGGGATATGCCGTTTCGACCGCAACGCCTCGATCAGGCAAATCTCCGTGGTCGAGCCGCGTCACCCTTTTGTTGGTCGCTGCTCTCGTGGGTGGCCTTGCCGGTCACTTCAGTGCTCGAACCGCGACTGCGGTGTCACCGAGTATTCCCGTCACCACGAATTCGGCAACTCCCGCATCATCGGGTAACGATGGGGGGATCTCAATTCCTAACCTCGTCACTAAGGTCCAGCCGTCGGTGGTCTCAATCGACGTGAAGGGACAGGGGACTGAGGACCAGGGAACAGGAATGATCGTCTCCAGTAGCGGTCTCGTCGTGACAAACAATCACGTCATCGCTGCCTCGGTGCCCGGTGGGACGATTACCGTGACCCGCACCGGGTCCACTAAGACGTTGCCAGCGACGTTGATCGGAACTAATCCCGTCGATGACGTGGCCCTCATTCGTATTAATAACGTCTCGAACCTCCCGACCGTCACCTTCGGCAACTCCAACGCCCTCGTCGTCGGTGACGCGGTCGTCGCCATTGGTAACGCTCTCGGCCTCGCTGCGGGGACGCCCACGGTCACCAATGGCATCGTTTCGGCCCTGGGACGCACTGTGACCGCCTCGTCCACCTCGTCCTCTGAGACACTCAACAACATGATCCAGACTGACGCCGCTATCAACCCGGGGAACTCCGGGGGGCCCCTTTTGGACGCACAGGGCGACGTCATCGGCATGAATACCGCGGTGGCCGGAACCCTTCCCGATGGCACCAGCGCCCAGAACATCGGCTTCGCCATCCCTGTGGCGACCATCGAGTCCCTGCTGAAGTCACTAGAAGCCGGGCAGAGCGTCGTCAACCACGGTGCATTCATCGGGGTCGAGATCTCGTCAATGGACCCCACTCTTCAGGCAGAATATGGATTCAGCGTCTCGAGCGGAGCTGTGGTGATGAGCGTTGTTCCTGGTACTGGAGCCGCGACGGCGGGCATCAAACAAGGCGACGTCATCGTTGGAATCAATGGAACAACCATTGCGAGCGCGCAAGACGTGGCCAGCATTATCTCATCGTTGCACCCCGGCGATGTCATCGAGGTCAAGCTCGTGCGCGGCACCACCACGATCACCAAGAGCGTCGAACTCGGCACCTCTCCCAAGAAATAAGTGTGAGGAGCGCTCAAATCCCTCACTAGGAAGATTTGACCTCAGTTACCTCGTCGTGGGTCTGGTCCTCACTGCCATGGCCAGTGCCACAATCCAACCAATCAGCGACCATCCCAAAAACAGGTTGATGACAATAACTGAACCAGTGTTCGGCACGTGTCGCGTAATCGCCACGATCGTTGGAACGAAATATAGAAGTGCGGCAACGATGAAGAGTCCTCCAAAAACCGTTGCAAACATCGACGACCTCCCGATCGATAACCAACCACACGTTCAGAACTCAAGGAAATCGTACAAAGGGAATCCCACCACCAGTGACAAAAACACCAAAACGCCTAAAAACTTAGAAACCGAGTGAAACTCAGTACGAATGGCGGTCGTAGGTCTACCGCCGATAATGTACGTTATGTAAAGTTACAAGGACAATCGCCTGAATACGTCTTCCACTAAGTTTTCTTGGGCGATGGCTCCCCACACCACCCTCACTCCCCGACAGCTATTCCTGGCTGTCGTGGTCGTGGCTGCTGGAGGCGCAGTGGGAACGCTGCTGCGCGATCTTGTACTGCGGATTGATTCCACACACTGGTTCGGCCAACTCGTTGGCACTTCAGGCTGGGCCAGTCGGGTTCCTTGGATCTTGGGGATTGTCAACTTGGTGGGGGTCTATTTCGCCACGTTCGCTCTCAAGGGCCCCCTGGTACGACACGACCCCAACAATCTCACTCGATTGGTAGTAATTACGGGCTTCTTCGGAGGATTCACCTCATACTCGAGCCTCTACGTCTCTCTGGGCTCAATTTGGCATGTCTCAGTACCGGGCGCCATCTTTACGGCCCTCCTAGCGATCCTGAGCGGGGTGGCCGTCGCCTGGCTCGGGGTGAGGAGTTGGTCGAGGTGACTCTCTTCTTCGTCACGCTGGCAGGTGCGCTGGGCTGTGTGGCGCGTTACCTCTTCGAATACGGTGTCCGGCGCCACCACCCGACCAGACGTCCTTGGGCGACGGTCGCCGCCAATGCGCTGGGCTGCGGCATTGCCGGCTGGGCGGCGTACCGTCTCACGTCGTCAATGGACGTGAATATTCACACGATTGTCCTCACCGGGTTTTGTGGCGGCTTGACCACGTTTTCGTCCGCTTTTGCGATTCCCGCATTACTGGCCGAAGAACACCACTGGAGATATTCGGCGGCGATTGTCGTTTCGACTCCCGTGCTGTGCGGAGTTTTTTTCGCGGTGGGCGCCGCCCTCGGACACTGAGCCTGCGCGGGGGAGACGAGCGCACACTCCCCTCCCCCGTCGCTTCTATTAGAGCTATATAGGACCTTCCTCGGATTCCGGTTAGCACGGGATGGCGAACGGCGTGCTCCACAATGCCAACGAGGCCACGACGACGAAAACAAAAAAAGTCAATGGCGGTGGCGCCTCTAGGAGTCCCACGCTTGGAGATCGAACTCAACTGCGTGGGTAGTCGCTCGTCGCGAGCGAGTGCAATAATTCCGCGAGATGCAACGACCGCCGTCATGACTCGGCGCAGTCGCCACCGTCAAAACGTGAGTCCTAGTCCTTGACTTCGATGGCCGCCTTCACCAACCACACGAACGTCGGGTCCGGTGCCGGGAGAAGTTCGGGGTGCCACTGGACCGCGAGGACCGACGCGTCCGAGGTGTAGAAGGATTCGACCACACCGTCACTGGCCGTGGCCCCAACGATGAGGCCCTCACCCAAGTTGGCGAGCGTTTGGTGGTGTAGAGAATTGACCTCTAATGAACCACCTACCACGTCGGCGGTCAATGACGACGAGCGGCAATTCACCGTATGCGTGGTCTTTCGTCCGTCGACGTCCCACTGGGAATGGCCCGCGCCTTCGTCGAGTTCAACATGCTGATTGAGCGTTCCACCGTGTGCGACGTTCACGAGCTGAAACCCGCGACAGATTGCAAGAACGGGAATCCCCTTGGTTCGCGCAGCGCTGTAGAGCGCAAACTCCCAGGGGTCACGCTCGGGCTCGGTTTCACCGAGATTCTCGTGGGGGGGCGCCTGGTAGTGCGCCGGTTCCACGTCCGCTCCCCCACTCAGAACCAGCCCGTCCAGGTGAGCGACGATCTCGTCAACGTCGGCGTCACGCGTTAACTCAACGGGCAATCCGCCGGCGAGAGCCACCGAGCGCCCGTAGTCGGCAAAGTGCAAGTCGAAAGACAATTCCGACATCGCGGGCGGGACAAATGAACCGAGTCTCGTCGCGGGCCAACGTCGCCCCGATAAACCAATTAACGGTCGCATCGCTCAATTCTACGCACGTGACCTGCAGAACGTGATACAAATCGTTTGGTCACAAACAACCCACTACAGTGACATTTTGGGGGAACGCGCCGTATGGAGAATTTCGCAGAGAAGCTCACATCTCACGACGCCTATCTCGACGGAGTTCCCCACGACATCTTTAAGGAACTCCGCACCCACGACCCGGTCGCCTGGACTAAGGAGTCTGACGGACGGGGATTCTGGAGCATCACGACATACGACGACGTCTTGTACGCGAGTCGCCACACCGAACTCTTCTCGAGTCGACTCGGCATCCGGATGGAGGACATGGACGAGGAAGAGACCGAGGCCCGTCGCACTTTGATGGAGATGGATTCGCCCGAGCACACTCGCCTGCGTCGCCTCGTCGCGCGTCCCTTTACGCCGCGTCAGGTGGCGGACTACGAAGGGTCCATTCGTGACCTTGCCCACGAAGTCTTGGCGAACCTCAATGGCGCCGACGAATTTGACTTCGTCAAGGAGATCGCTCGGGAGCTCCCCATGAAGATGTTGGGCCGACTGCTCGGACTGCCCGACGAAGATCTTGACTGGTTGGTGAGCCGCGGCGACGCACTCATTGGTAATACTGACCCGGAGTTCACCGACTACGTCGTGGACCAGACCGATACGAGCGAGTACCGGCTGCTCCCCTTTCGTAGTCCGGTGGCTCTCGAGCTCTTCGAATACGCGCAGTCCGCTCTCGACTCACGTCGGATTACTCCCACCCACGACGTCATCACCGCACTGCTCCAGCCCAATAACGACGGCGACACCCTCGACGACGTGGCCCTGAAGAACTTCTTCACCCTGATGGTGGCGGCCGGCAATGACACCACCCGCTACACCATGGTGGCGGGGGCCCAGGTCTTCATCGATCGTCCCAATCTGTTTACGTCGATTCCGTCGATGGACGAAGCCCAGGTGAAGGCGCTGGTCGACGAGGTACTTCGCTGGTCGTCGACCACGATGCACTTTCGCCGCACCGTGGTCGAAGATACGGTGCTGGGCGGCCAGCAACTCAAGAAGGGTGACAAGGTCGTGCTGTGGTACGTCTCGGCCAATTTCGACGAGTCACACTTCGACGATCCCTACAGTTTTCGTGCGGACCGCTCGCCCAATGACCACACTGCCTTCGGTCTGCACAGCGCGCACCTGTGCCTGGGAGCGCACTTAGCCCGACTCGAACTTCGCGTGATGTTCGAAGAGATGGCCAAGGCCTGGTCATCCATTGAGCTCGCCGGCGATACCGAACGACTGCGCTCCAATTTCATCTCGGGCACGAAGAAGTTGCCGGTCAAGGTCACCTGGCGCTGAGTCACTCCACAGCTGAAAGGTCACTGGAACCCCAGTATTGCGAGTTCCCAACTGAACCAAGGAGCCGCTACAAGAACGGCAGGTACTCGCGAATCTCCCAGTCGGTCGTCGCCGCAAGGTAACGCTCCCACTCGGTACGCTTCACCGCGAGATGCTGACCAACCAGTTCTGAACCCAGCGCCCCCACCAGTTCCGAGTCTGCTTCGAGCGCATCGAGGGCGGCCCCGAGAGACGGAGGAACACCAACGGTCGCCTCGATCGTGTCGAGACCGTTTCCGCCCTCGGCCGGGCCAAGATCGAGTTTATTGACGTAACCCAATCGAGCCGCTTGCAGCACCGCAGCGAGCGACGTATGTACCACC
The DNA here is from genome assembly GCA_003168075.1 of Acidimicrobiaceae bacterium. Taxonomy (GTDB): domain Bacteria; phylum Actinomycetota; class Acidimicrobiia; order Acidimicrobiales; family RAAP-2; genus RAAP-2. The sequence continues at coordinate 9,206 of PMTL01000135.1, read as the reverse complement.
GCTCCCCCGTCAGTGAGTCGATGCTCGAGTCGCGCTCCGGCACCTCGTTCTGGCGGGATGCGCACTGTGGCGCCACGATGGTCGTGCCCCCAGTTGGCCCAGTAGCCCGAGAGCGACGCCGGACGAAGTCGCTTGTACGCGTTCACCGTCGGAGCGCACACACCGGCGAGCGCCTGGTGATGTGCGAGCATGCCCGCGACCATCTGCTTGGCGAGTAAGGAAATCCCGTCGTCAGTCGACTCATCGTTCATGACGTTGTTCTCGTCCTTGTCGCGAAGGGACATGTTGAAGTGCAGACCGGATCCTCCGCGGTCCGACAGTGGCTTGCCCATGAACGTCATCAGCAGTCCGAAGCGGTGCGCAACTTCACGAGCGAGTACCTTGAAGAGAAAACCTTCGTCGGCCGCCGTCAGGGCGTCGCAGTAGCGAAGAGTGAATTCGAACTGTGGGGAGTCGAATTCGGAGTTGACCGACTCGAGCGGAATACTCGTTCCCTCGCATGCCTGCCAAATAGCGTCCAGTAATCCGTGCGGGTCGACCGCCGGTCCGGTGCCGTAGACGTAAGCACCCGGAGTGTCGAGCGGCGTCCACCCGCCGTTGCCGTCGGGGGTAAAGAGGTACGCCTCGAATTCCATTCCGACGTACGGACTCAACCCCAGAGCCTGCCAGTCGGCGATGGCGCAGCGCAGCGCTTCGCGCGGTGACACCGCGGTCGGCCCGAGGTGATCCGACAGATCGGCGACGACGACTCTGGTACCTGGTTCCCAGCCTGGGCGAATGTCGTCAAGGTCGTACGTCGCGTTGAAGTCCGGCAAACCCTCGTTCCAGTGCGAGCCCGGAGTCTCGGGAGTCATTTGTCGGTCGTAGCCGAGCGCCCAGGTACCGGTGCAGTGGCGCACTCCATTGGCGGCGAGAGCTGCGGGTACGTACTTGCCACGTGCGAGACCCAAGTGATCGGGCCACAGCACTCGCAGTCGATTGAACTCTTCGCTCACGTGTCCCCCTCTGCGACGTAACGAAACGTAACACGCTCGCGCGCGTTGTCGTCAGCGCCTCGGTAGAGTGACATTATCATTTAGACTCAAACGATTTTGGGGGAAGGCGTGGAGTACCGCAGGATTCTGCTCGAAGGATATCCGACGAGTGTCGTCGTCGACGGCGACACTCTCATCGCGCGGGACGGCCGCCGCGTCGAAGCCGTAGCCGCTACCCACCTGCCCCCGGTGACCCCGAGCAAGATCCTCTGTTGCCACCTGAATCACATATCGCGGGTCCGCGAATTTGGCATCGATCTGGCACCGGCTCCGACATATTTTCAAAAGCCCGTCTCCGCGCTGAACTCTCATGGAGCCGCCGTCGTTCGCCCTTCGAACTGCCACTATCTTAATTACGAGGGTGAGGTCGCCATCGTCATCGGGAGGAGCGCGCGCAACATCTCGGTCGACGATGCTCGCCACTACATTGGCGGATACACCGTCGCCAATGATTACGGTCTGCACGACTTTCGTGACACCGATGCCGGGTCGATGCTGCGGGTCAAGGGGGCGGACACTCTCTGTCCGATTGGGCCGGGCCTCGTAACGGACTGGGATTATCACAACAAATCGATGCGCACCAGCGTCAATGGCGTCGTGCGCCAGGACGGCTCCACCGAGGAGATGGCGTGGGACATGTACTACCTGGTGGCCGACTTGGCGCGTCTCATCACTCTCGAGCCCGGTGACGTCATCTTGTCGGGAACTCCGGCGATCTCTCGCCCGGTGCAGCCCGGCGATGTCGTGTCGGTCGAGGTGGAAGGCCTGGGAATATTGACCAACCACATCGTGGAAGGACCCATTCCCGTCTCTGACGAAATCGGCGCCCAGCCGACCGCCACCGAAGAGGTGCTCTCGACTGCCCTCGGGGGTGATTGGGAATTCCGAGGCCAGCGCCCGCCAGCGTCGACTCCAAAGGACGCGCTCCCCTCTCCCCGGATTCGACCGAAGTTCCAGTCATGACCAGTCCCCGCGTGAACCTCGACGGAGTTGAAGTCTCTCCTGATCACTTCATCAACGGACGTCGCGTCGATTCCTCGCATACGTTCGAGGACCGTTCACCGCTGGACTGGTCCTGGAAGCTCGCCGACGTGGCACGGGGTACGACCCTCGAAGCCCACGATGCCGTCGGCGCGGCTCTGGACGCCTTCCCGGCGTGGGCGGCGTTTGGGGTCGAAGGTCGTGGCGCGTTTCTGGATCGACTCGCTGAGTTGATTGACGCCAACATCGAACGCATCGCCCACGTCGAGTGCCTCGACATGGCCATGCTCGAAGACAGTCTGCGACTTCGCGTCATTGCTCGTGGAGCGCGCAATTTTCGCGCCTACGCCCAACTCGCTCGCGAGTACGAGGCCCGACGTTGGAGTTCGAACGGAACCGACAATGTCGTCCTTCGACACCCCGCCGGTCCGACCGTGGTCATCACACCCTGGAACGCACCCTTCATGCTCTCGACGTGGAAGTGCGCTCCGGCACTGGCCGCCGGCAATACGGTCGTCCTGAAGCCCGCCGAGTGGTCGCCATTGTCGTGCTCACTCCTGATGGATCTGGTCGACGAGGCGGGTTTTCCTCCGGGCGTCTTCAACCTCGTTCAGGGCTTTGGCGAAGAAGTCGGTGCGGCGCTCGTCAACGATCCGCGCGCGCGGCGCATCTCCTTCACCGGTTCTCCCGAGACGGGTCGCATCATCGGCGAGGCGGCGGCGAAGAACCTCGTTCCCTTCACCGCCGAACTCGGCGGAAAGGGTCCGTTCATCGTCTTCGCTGACGCCGACCTCGACGCCGCCGCGAAGATGGCCGCGGTCATGTTCGACGACGGCGGTCAGGTGTGCCTCGCGGGCACCCGCCTACTGGTCGAGGCGAGCATCTTCGACGACTTCGTCGAGCGCTTCCGTGTCGAGACATCTCAACACGTCATCGGAGATTCACGCCACGAAGCTACAACGATTTCACCCCTCATTCACCCCGAGCACTTCGCTCGCGTGAAGGGTTTTGTGGAGCGCGCTCGCGCTCACGGCGATACCGTGCTCTTCGGAGGCGAGGAGGTGAGCCGTCAGGGCCTGTGGTACCAGCCCACCGTCATCGAACCGTTATCCAACAACTCTGAAGTCGTGCAGCGCGAGATCTTCGGGCCGGTTCTGACGCTGCAGCGTTTTGAGAATGAGGACGAGGCCGTCGAACTCGCCAACTCAACGAAGTACGGTCTCTCCGCGGTGATTTACACCTCCAGCCAGAAGCGCGCCGTGCGCGTCGGCGAGAAGATTCGCGCGGGCACCGTGTGGGTGAACTGCTTCTTGGTCCGCGACCTCACTGCACCATTCGGTGGTATCGGTATCAGCGGAGTCGGCCGCGAGGGTGGCGACTACGCCCTCGACTTCTATTCGGATCTGACCACATTACAAATCAAGGAGGGAACAACTCATGGGTGAAATCGTCGGGGCAGGCCTGCTGGCCCACGTGCCCACCATTGTCCTACCCGACCAGCTACGTCGCGAACTGAACAACGGCAAGGAGAGCACGCTCTACACGGGTCTTCATAACTTGCGACGCGAGGTCTTCAACGAGCTGAGGCCCGACGTCGTGCTGGTCTTCGACAGCCACTGGTTCACCACCGTGGAGTTCGTCGTCACGTCGCACGATCACCGTCATGGTCTGTTCACCAGTGACGAACTGCCGCGAGGCATGTCGAGCGTCCCCTACGACTTCCCGGGATGCCCGGAACTTGCGCAGCTCATCGGCAAGGTCGCTGAGGACACACCCGAATGTTGGGTCACGCCCATCGACAATGAACACCTGCCACTCGCCTACGCGACCTTGAACTTCCTGCCCTTCCTGCAGGGAGACGAAGCGTGGATGTCAATGAGCGTGTGTCAGACCGCCGACCAGCACGACTTCGCCACCGCTGGACACGTAATCGGTGAGGCGATCGCTCGGAGCGACCTCCGCGTGGCGCTCATCGCCTCGGGAGCGGTGAGCCACACGTTTCACAACCTGCGCGACCTACGCCATCACGAAGCCGCGGGCGAGGAGCACATCTTCTCGCCGGAAGCTCGCGACTGGGACCATCGCGTGATCGACGCACTTCTCGACGGTAACCACGCTCAGGTGCTCGGTGAAATGAACCAGTTCCTCGGTGTAAAGCCCGAAGGCCGATTCGGGCACTACCAGCTCATGGCGGCCGCTCTCGGCGGACCGACGTGCACGGCGCCAGGTCGACTCTTCTCGGAGTACGAGAACTCAATCGGCACCGGCCAGGTCCACATCTGGTTCGAGCAGCCCGAGCACGGTTGGACGGGATAGAAGTAATGGAGTTCAACGGTCTGCCGTTTCCTCGCACCGTGTCGGGTCAGGCATCGCTCCTACCCCCGACGCCCTGGCACTACTCGGGCGATCTACTCACGGTGGAGTACCGCACCAATCCGGCCAACGTCCGCGCGGTTCTGCCACCTGACGTCCAGTTGGTCAACGACGACGAAGACCCGGGCGCCGTGGCCTTCATCTGGGCCGACTGGCAGAGTTGCGGTGACGACCGCGCCGAAATCCTCGACCCGGTGCGTTCGCAGTACAAGGAAGCGTTCGTCGTCGTGCGCTGTCGCTACGAAGGCGAGATCTACAGTCGCTGCGTCTTCATTTGGGTCGATAAGGACTTCGCTCTCGTGCGCGGCTACCTCCAGGGATACCCCAAGAAGCTGGGCTCCATCCACCAAACTCGACCCATCACCGTAGGATCGGCGGGACCGCGTCTGGCCGCGGGCGGGAAGTTCGGCATGACACTCGCGGCGAGCGACCGACGTCTCGCCAACGCGACGGTAACCCTACAGGGTGAAGCACCGTCGGGCGGCTTCGTCAACGGTCATCCAATGTTGCATCACCGCTGGTTCCCGAGCATCGAACTCAATGGACACGATTCCTTATCTGAGGTCGTGACGATGTCAGGTGTCAACGTCGATCTCGGTCCGGTGTTCGCCGGAGAGGCCACTCTGGAGCTTCTTGACTCCCCCACCGAGGAGCTCACACTACTGGCTCCCGAGGAGATTCTGGGCGGATATTTCCGTACCGTGGGAACCACGTTCGCGGGAGGACGTACACTTCACTCACTATGAGTCGACGTATTTCGTCTGCCACACCCGAGGAAGTTCTCCAAGCCGAGTCCGACATTCGCACCCGATTGGAAGACCGTGAGTTCAACTTCGTCGCGATGAGCGCGGTCTCCAACGTCTACCGGGCCGGTACCGCCGTCCGCAACCACATGGAGCGCACGGTCCTTGCGGACCACGAACTCAGTTGGGTCGCCTTCACGGTGCTTTGGGTGCTATGGATCTGGGGAGCCCAAGAAACCGGACACGTCGCTGAGGAGGCGGGTGTCACGAAGGGCACCTTGACCGGCGTCATCAAGACCCTGCAAAATCAGAAACTGATTCGGCGCACACCCCATCGCGACGACAAGCGCCGCGTCTCCATCTCTCTCAGCGCCAAAGGGCAACGAGTGATCTCCGAGCTCTTTCCCGCTTTCAACGAACACGAAGTCGCGGCGGTCAGCGCCCTCACGGTGAATGAACAGCGAGAACTGGCCCGTCTCTTACGAAAAGTGACGCACCACATCTCCTCGGTGCCAACTGATTAACACGACTGACTCGTCGATGACGCGCAACGTCGGAGCCAACTCCAGCGAACCACTAGCGTTAGCGTGACCGTCAATCCAGACAACACGTGAACTCGGCGATTGGCTTCGAATCCATTTCCCCCACTCGGCAATGATGTGAAGACCTGAAGGGCAAGAAGACTGAATGGCTCGCAATCAAATTCAGTGGGAATACACCACCATGACCTCCGAATTCTTTACAGTTGTTAACGCAACCAATGGCGTCTTTGGCCTAACCATCAAGTCCGAATGGAAGATTTCGCCGAAGTTGACACTGTCTCAAAAGTTGGGACCTCTCTTGACACCGTGGAAGTTCCTCTTAGGCACGGCTGACACAAAGATGGCGATTGATGCCAGCATGCATCTTTACGACTACGAGATACGCTCAACCGGTACTTCTTCGTGCCACGTGGCGATCAAGAGGCACGGCTCGAAGTCCAGCGATTTCGAATTCGATTTGCCGACAACGTCTGAAGATGAGTTCGTTCAAGCGTTGGAAAGAATCGGGGACGCGAAAGTCGAACACCCGTGGTTTCTCAATGACCTGAACTCCTACGGCGAAGGCGTATCCTTAGATGGCGTCACCACAAAAGTCACCTTCGAGCGAAAGAGTCAGTAGTTTTCAGAATAAATCAGAGCGCTGTTGATGCCGCAGAAAGTGGCCAAATTGCAATACGTCACAACAGTCCCCACTTCAATCACAATCCCGACCATTACTGGCTATTCGGTTGGGAGTATGACCGTCATCGTGATTAACGCAATTGAAAGAGGGCGTCGCGATTCCGCTTTATCTTGAGTACGTCGACATCGTTGAGGACTGATCGCATGACAATCTCGTCTAGCCGTCGTCCCACGGTACTCACGGGTCGGCGGCTCGGAAACAGGATCACTCCAAAATAGTGACGATGTCCAGACCCATCGTTCGAACGGCGCGCCGAAAAAATTGGATGGACTTATGATTGGCACGATGCAAAGCAGGCCTAGTGACAGACTGACATGGGATCGGTTGGTCTTGAGATGCGTAGACGTGGTGTTACGAGTGTTCGAAAGGGATGCCAATGAAGAATTGTAAATTGTCGACGAGGAGCCATAGTGCCTTTGGTTCGGGTCTGCTCTGCACGCTTGCAGCAATGTCCCTCGTGATACTGGGTATCCCAGGCATGCCCGTCCTCGGCGGGTCAAGTGCAGTCGCGTCTAGCACGGGCCTCTCAACAATCGTCTTGTCCAAGACTCTTTATGGTCTCGTGCAGTCGCCACACGGACCGGCGAACGGCCCAGTGACTTTGTCCAATTTTAAGCACCTGCCCGTCTATTTTCCCGGCGAAAGGACGTTAGAGGGGGAAATGGCCAACGGCGGTGCGATTGGTTACGTCCGAACCTGGGTCAACAAGCCCGCGGATGGCGACGCGGTATTTATTCTCGCAATGCAGTTCAAGAAGTCAAGTGAGGCACGCGCCTTTTCTTCGGTTGCCCAGTCCAACCTGCGGAATGAGGGATTAGACGAATTTCTAGTTCCTGGACTGCCTGAGGGTTTCGAGCTCCTCGCGACGCAATCGGCCCTGGGAAAGACCGAATACATAGTGGACTTTGCAAAAGGAAAGTACTTCTTCGGCATTGCTGTCGTCAATGGCTTAGGGGACATCAGCACTGCCGACGCCGCCACCTTGGCGAAGGAGCAGAACTCCCGAGCACCGGCAGCGTAATCCCCTGATTATCGAGTCGCAGTCATCGCCGGGTTTCGAGTCGTCGGCCCGACCCAATAGGAGTGCAACCTTGCACTGGCGCCTCGCGTGAGTCATCAGTGTTGACGGCGTGGACCTAGACCGGGTACCTCGAACCTAAGAAGCAAGTTAGATTCTCAATGGAGCGGTGCTCCGCCTTCGCAGTCGAGACTTTCATAGTCCCAAGAAGATGAATTTACTGAGAGTTGATAAATGCCCATAGAAGAGTTGATTCGCGTTGGCAAGATATTGCCCATCATGAGATGGGGTGAGCCGGTCATGCACGCGCCCACGCGCGACGTGACGGATTTCAGTTCGTCACTGCAGATACTCCTCGCAGACATGTTCGCAACGAATTTGGCTGCCCACGGCGCAGGACTCGCCGCTACCCAGGTCAGTGTTGACCTCGCTGCATTCGTTTTCGACTGTCATGACGACGAAGGGCGACGGCGAGTAGGTCTTGTGTGCAACCCCACCGTTAACTTCGCTAAACGAAGACGTCGCCGTTTCGTTGAGTTAGACGAAGGTTGTCTGTCGCTTCCTGGAGCCTTTGTGGAAACAACGCGTCCCGATTACGCGATTTGCCGTGGACAAGACCAGTATGGCGACGACATTGAAATCGTTGGCTCCGGGACGCTCGCTCGCTGTCTCCAGCACGAGACCGACCACTTGAATTGACTCGTCTTTACCGACCGTCTTCCACATAGGGCACGTAAGGAACTCCACGCTCGACATGAGCGGGTCGCGCACGATTTCCCCATTGACTGGCCTGCATCGCCCGCCAAGGAGTAACGAAAGGCGCAAATGTATTTCAAAATGCAAAGACAATCCACCGCGAAGATCGCTACCGGGCACGACGTAACAAGTCTGCAACCAGGCATTGGCGGCTTGAGCCCGGAATTCAATGCCCCGGATTGCCCACGACGAACGAATCGGATTTTCAACGTTGGAGCGCACCTGCCGAGGAGTGGGACTCTCGAATCAAATTGGAGTGTTTTCTATTGCAGCCATCGGCATTCTTTGCTCGTCCCGTCTCGGGTCAGGGGTTGCCAAGCAGGGACGAACCCTTGCTTAGCGGTGCCGCACCCAGATGTTCGGCTCAACGTAGGTACCGAGATCCGCGGTCTTGTCAATGCGAAGGGGTGCCATACCTTCCGGGATGATGTAGTCGCCTGATACGGGAATCTCCAGCCCGGTCCACACTTCCCACCGCGAGACCGTATCGGTCATGGTCTGCGCTTCCCGCGCGAGACCAATGACTCTGCCACCAATACGGACCTGCAAGCGTAACCAGGGGTCCCAGGGCATTCCGTCAGCACGCACCCACGCCGCGTAAGCATCGATATCCAATAAGGGATAGAGGTGCTTGCGAGTCGGGCGAACGGGCGCTACCACGTTCGCAAGATGGTGCGCTGCCGCAGTGTCGCATAGAGCACGGATCAATGACTCTGCAGCTCCACTGCCCTTGCGTGCCGGATGAACTACCGCGCCACCAATGACGAAGGTATCCGCCGCTCCCAATGCATCGTGAACCTCAATTGATTGACGAAGCACGTCAGCGAAGGACGACGGTAGTTCCGAACCTTTGCCGGACCACAGGATGGGTACGCCCCAGCCAGTCGCAGCAAGTTGGTCGTCTTCATCCGTGAGGATGAGGTCATATTCTCGGAACGACTCGCGCACACGTGCGATGTACTTTCCGACCTCTTTGTCCCCAATTATGAATTCAGGAAAACCCTCAGCAAACAGGGCTTCCATCTGCACTTCCGCCCAAGAGCGAGCACTCGTTAACTCAACTTGAAAGGTCGTCAT
>PMTL01000043.1 GCA_003168075.1 Acidimicrobiaceae bacterium | reverse complement strand
GAGCTTGAACTGGCTCTGCATCCGCGCGAGCAGCGCGGGTTGCTTCAGTACCCGCCACGCCTCGTCGTAGACGACCCAGCGCTGGCCGCCCGAGGGGTCTTGAAGGGCGGCCTCCATCCAAGAACTTGCGCACGCCATGACCAGACCGATCTTGGCGTCCGAACCCTGGATGCGACTCAGGTCGAGACTCACCATCGCCAGGCTCGGATCAAAGCTCACGGTGGAGGGGCCGTCGAACAGTCCGCCCAAGTCGCCCCCGACCAAACGACTGAGCGCGTGACCCACCTCTCGTCCATCTCCCAGCAACTGCGCGCGACTCGAGCCGGTCACGTCGACGGGTGGGTCAAATACTGCCGTCACGACCTGTGGCAAGGTCGGAACCGAATTGGCGCGCACTGCTTCATCGAGGGCCGCCAAGAGTGCGGTCGACTCGACCGGCGTCATGGACCTCCCCAGGGCCGCTTCGGTGATCGAACGCAACAACTCGTGCCGACGTTGTCGCACCATGTCGGCCCACGCGTCATCGGACAGCGTCGTCTGGGTGCCGTCAGGGTTCGTCACGAACGCGGTGCGTGGTCCCTCGTCGAGGGGATTGAGTCTGGCGCTGCTCTGTCCCAGCTCAATGGCCTGACCGCCGACGCTGCGCGCCACTAAAGACCACTCTCCCTTGGGATCCCCTGGCACGTAGCACTTGCGCCCAAAGGCGATGCTGCGAGTCGCGATTGCCTTCGCGAGAGTGGACTTACCCCGGCCCACGACACCGGCCAGTAGACAGTTCGGATTAGTGAGGACGCCGGACGAATACAACACCCACGGGTCGTAGACGAAGCCGGCGCCGCTCCAGGCGTCCTGGCCGATCAGGACGCCCTGGCAACCCAACCCGCCTTCGGCCAAGAACGGGTACGCGCCCGCAACGACGTCACTGGTCGCCTTGTGCGGCTGAACTTTGAGCCGTCGGTAACTGCGCAACGCGTTCTCACCACGCTCGCCACGCTTCGGCAAGTAAGCGGCCTCGGCGAGCTCTTCGCGCGACTCACGCCGGGCGCGCTTGGCATCCTCTCGCTGGGCCACCACGTTGGCTGAGGTGATCACGTTCGTTGCACGGAGCAGCGCGCGACGTTCGCGGCGCGTCGTGTCGCGCGCGCTGTAGAGGGCGGCGCCGAGCGACATTCCGCCATCGAGGATGGGCTGCGGTGCAGATCGGCGCACTGGACCACTGACCGTTTCAGAACCATGGTCGATGACGTCGTGAGCGGCCCTAATCATCGCAATGGAGGCGTGCAGTCGGTCAATCTCTTCGCGCAATGCGGCAGTATCTTCACGTGGTGACACGCACCACCACCTTTCTCTTGGTTCGACTGTCGGCGATGATTGGCTAGAAGGCGCCGCGTCCGAGTGGCAGCGCCGCCACGACGAAGCCCTGGGACTGAGCGCCGTAGAGGACGCGCGTTTCGCAACCCGACTGGCCGGCCGCTCGCTCCATCAACGCGACTGCCGCCTCGAGGCCGTCCTTCGTGTTCGCGGTGACGGTGACGAACCCGCTGAACTCGACGTCTGCGTGACCGCTTAAGAGCGCCTGCTCGCGTTGCAGTAGGTCTGAGTACTCCTGGACGTCAGAGAGGTCCTGGACCTGACCGACCTGGGCCTTGTGCCCCGCATCGGTGATCGACTGCGTCTTCTCCTTGCGCAGGGCCTTGAGGGCTTCGCTAGTGCCGAGCGGTCGAGCCAGCAGTGAGAAGGACTTTCGGATGTCGGGCGCGAAGATCAGCGCGTGCAAGAAGTGCGGGGCCACGTCCACGCGGGGCCAGTCGCTGATCCACAGCACGCACGAATACCCCGAGTCGTGACGAAGATACGACCAGTGCTCCGAGAGCGCTACCGGACCTGACAAAGCCAGCTTCGCCCCGATGCCAAGTGCTTCGAGGTCGCTGCCGGGGTTGAAGGCCGGGTCGTAGGCCTGACGAATCAGACGAGCTAGTTGGGCCTCAATGAGCCAACCTTCCAGTCGTAGGTCCGCGTCGCGCAGTCCGTTTTCGAGCACGCTCATGTCAATGCTCAGCACTTTCGCCGCGCCCTTCACCCCTCGTCCCGCTGCGCGAATGGCACTGGAGGCCTTCTTCATGTCGAGCGAGATAGAGATCGTCGTGCGGTGCGTCGATGATCCGAAGGAGGACTGTTCAAGGAGCTCGCGGTACTGCGCGTTGGGCCAGTCGTTGACCCCAGTCCCGTGCTCTTCGTACCACTGGGCGACCTTCGTGCCAGGGTCGGGAATCGTGGATTCGAGTACCTGCACCAAAGCAGAGGTGCCGCTCTGGGCGAGCGACGCAATCACCCGTCCCCACGTCGAGACGCGACCACGCTGACTCTCGGGCGCCAATAACACGTAGGCGGGGTGCGACACCGCCAGCACCGCCGACAACGTTGCGCGATAGGGATCATGGATCAGGCACGCGCCCGAGGTGGGATCGCTATAGAAACGAAGTGGCGCGGCGTCCCCGGGCAGGGCCATGGTTCCGGCTGGTCGCGGCGGCGACATCCTCACTCGGTAGCTGGTCTGTCCGCTCACCCGTCGTAACGACCAGTGCAGCGATGTCGGCAGCCACTCCACCAATGCTTGTCCCTTCACCGGGACGAAGGCCGTCGCCAACAACGCAGTCCATAGAGGCGCAGACACCATCAGTCCCACTCCCCCGGCCACGAGCAGACCTAACAGCAACACCAGCGCCGCGGCGAAGACCGCGCTGCAGCGCAGAGCCGAGAAGCCGAGCAGAAACCCGCGCGTCGAGCGTCGCGCGAAACGCACGGTGTGGGGCTC
>PMTL01000030.1 GCA_003168075.1 Acidimicrobiaceae bacterium | reverse complement strand
TTCATCCGAACCTTCATGGATACTTTGCGCGCGGCTAAGAGATTGCCACAAGGCCCACAACGAAGACTCCGTATCCGGCAATGATGAACCAGCCGGTGCGTCGACTCAGCCCCCGCCGCGCGAACGCCATGACCAGGACCAGGGTGGTTAGGGCCACGTAACTCGCTGCGGTNNAAGATGCCCGCACGCGACGGACTCGCCAGTCCAAGGATCGCTCCCGGAATGAGCAGTCCAGCCACCACATTCAGGTTGTTGCTGCTGAGGGCGGTACTCAGGGCGGCGGCTCCTCGTCCCTTGGACGCCAGGTGTACGGCCGCCACCGCGTTAGGCAAACTCGTGACCGCCGCCAGCACGACACCACCGATCACCGCGTCCGCTACATGAAAGTGGTGACCCAGTTCCGACCCACCTCGCTCCATCGCGATGCTGGCAAAGACAACGACGACGAGCGCCCCGAAAGCCGAGACCGCGTCGATGGGGCGTCCCCTGGGGGGACGGATCGCCACAACAAGTTCAAGTTCCTCTTCATCGACCGCCGATGAGATTGCCGCCAGCCATCTTCGTGGCAGAGGAAGTCGCTGGAGGGCGTTGCGGCGAAGCCCCAGGATCACGAAGTAGGACACCAGGACGACGCCAGCCAGGACCAGGCCCACGATTGTCGGGATGGCGCCCGTTGTCGTGGCGACACAACAGGCGGCGGTCCACATTGCGACGAAGCCGCCGAGCACTACCACTCTTCGATGCAACGCAACGAATCCAGAGACGACTGCACCGAGCCCTAGTAGTGCCGCCAGGATGAAGACGTTCGAACCGATGACCACGCCCGCGCCGATGGTGCGCTGATGTTGAGAGAGGGCGGAGATCGACGATGTGATTTCCGGACTGTCGGCCGCCAGCGCGGCGACGACGCCGAGCAGGGCCTCGGAGAGTCCCAAGCGCTCTCCGACTCGCTCCAACCTCGTAACGAGGACCCAACTCGTGGCGAGGCTGACCAACGCCCCGATAACGAAAGCAAGACCTGCAAGAGCCACGCCGAATCTCCTCGAACAGACAATCTGCCAACCAGGCTTCCCGGCTCTCCAAACCAAACGCTATCCGAAACAGTTCGGTTTCGTTGGCGTTGAGCGGGACTGCCCCGCTCGTGTCAGGCGCGTAGGCCGCGCATTGATCCACTCAGAAGCTGCGCTGACGGCAAAACGTCACTCGGTGGTCTTTTTGGCGAACGAGAGCTCAATCTTTTGGGGCCGTCGACGTGGGAGGACCGTTGCGTTGCTACTGACAGCGAGCACTGGCGATCACCGATATGCCGAGGACTCGGAGGTCGGATGACCACACCAACCCTGCGCCGCCCACGGCCCTTCGAATAAATGAATCGCCGATTTTTAGACATCGCGGCGTGCGCTTATTCACTGAGGAATTCTGTTCCAGTACATCAGTCGAATTCACTTCTGTTTTGATGACGCGAGTTGACCGAGAACTTCCAGATCGTCCGATCCACCGAGCACCATCAGACGATCACCAGATTTGATGATGGTCTCGCCTGTCGGTCGAATGACGTCGCGCCCACGCTCGATGGCAGTGATCAGTGCACCGCGTGGTACCGACGTTGAGCGGAGCGGTACGTCGATGAGCGGGGAATTGTGCGCCACCGTTATCTCTGAAATTCCAGTAGAACCGCCCAACTCAGAGACGCGACGAAGATTGGCCTGCATCGTTCGGCGATAGTTGCGCACGATGTCCGTAATGGCGACTGTTCCAACGACCCGTCGCTCGTCGTCGATGACGGCCGCCCACGTCTGCGGCGTCGAAGTCAGGGTCTCGAGGACGACATCCAGATGTACTGATTGGTGGATTGGCGCGAAGGTAGAATCGATTAAGCCCTCGACGTCCACGGCGCTGGCGTCGCCGGTCCCCTTCTGCAGCGCCTCCAACGTGACGACACCGAGGTAGCGACCCTGCGCGTCGACCAACGGCGCGGCGCTGACCTCGCCTTCCTCCATCTGGGTGAGGAACGTCGAACGCTCGCCGGGCTCAACCAGCACACATCGTGCCGGGGCCATCGCCTGTGACGCGGTCGCGAGCGCGAGCAGCGGAAGACCAGTGAGGATGCGGTGCGCAGGGGACTCGGACCGGCTGCGCAGCTGGCTGCGATAGATGGTGTCNNCGCGAGATGCTCCCGAAGCAGGCCATCATGCCGACAATGACGTAGGGGGCGGGGTCGTGGCCGAGACTTGGCACGACCGGTTCGAGCAGACGCCAGACTGCGGCCCCGACGAAGGCGCCGATCACCATGCCCGGGCCGAAGATGCCACCCGAGCCGCCCGAACCAATGGAGAGCCCGGTCGTCGCGATGCGGGCGAAGGGCAAGATGAGCACGATCCACAGCGGGATGTGCAGGAGCGGGGCTCCGAGACCCGCTTGTATCCAGCCGTAGCCGGTGCCAAGCACTTCCGGGATGACCAAGGCGATACACCCGACGATCAGGCCACCGATCGCCGGACTGACCCAGCGGGGAATGGTGAGTCGGCTGAAGAACGCGGCCATGCCGTAGAAGCTCTTGGCGTAGAGGAGTCCGACCAACCCGCCGATGACGCCAATAACGCCGAACCACACCAACTGCACGGCACTCGTGAGTTGGTAGTTCCCGACGTAGCCGAAGAGCGGACCGAACCCCTCGAAGGATCCCCACACCGCATAGGCCACAATTGACGCAATGAACGAAGGCAGCAGGGCTTCAACCTCGAAGTCGTCGCGGTACAGGATCTCGGTGGCGAGTACGGCGCCTCCGAGGGGGGCACCGAAGATCGCACCGATACCCGAGCCGATCCCGCTCGCGACGGTGATGCGCGCGTCCGAGGGACTGAGGTCGAGGAACCGAGCGAGAAACGAGCCGAACCCTGCGCTGATCTGGCCGGTCGGCCCCTCGCGCCCGCCCGAGCCACCTGAGCCGATGGTGAGCGCCGAGGCCACGATCTTTACGAAGACGGTGCGCAGCCGCACGCCACGGGGGTTATGGTGCACCGCGGCGATCGCCGCGTCGGTGCCGTGACCCTCGGCCTCGGGCGCAACGGTGAAGACCAGGACCGCTCCGGCCAGTGCGCCCACGCACGCGATGAGCGGTATGGCCCAGGGTCGCGCGAAGTGCGAGGACGCCGCTGCACCGCCCTCGCTCGCGGGCAGAGGGACCCTATAGCCCGCAAGCACCTGGAGGAAAAAGTACGTCGCGAGGCGCAGTGCCTCATAGAAGACGACGGCGCCGAGTCCCGCGATGATGCCAACGACGGTACCTAGCACGAGCCACTTCTGGGTGTAGGTCGCCGACGCGAGCCACCGGCCGGCGCGTACCTGAGCAGAGCGCATTCCTCGTTGCCACCGACGTGTACCGACCAGGTTGCTACGGGGCATCTAGAGGTCCCACCCGGTTGACCAGTCCTGTTCGGGGATCTCCCCCGCCGCCGCCGCGAACTGGCTCAAGGCCTGCACGAGAACGGTCTGCTCCTCGGGGGCGATCGTGCTCAGGATCGCTTCGATCTCGCGACGTCGTCGATCCGTGACGGTACCAACCAGCTTGAGGCCCTTCTTAGTCAAAGCGAGGCGGACCTGGCGACGGTCGTCCTGTTCCGACTGACGAACGATCAACTTCTTCTTCACAAGTCGATCGCACATCCGTGTTGCCGTGGCCGGGGTCACCGCGACCGCCTCGGCCAACCCGACCAGATTCTGTGGTCCGCGCGACGCGAGCACGACGAGGGTCCGGTACTGGGTAAGCGTGACCTCCTCGGCGATGTCCGACAACGATCGAGCCGCGACCGCGACGAGCACCCGGCTGGCCGACAGGACGGCGTCGACCACCGAGTCGGGTGATTCGGAGTTACGTTTGTTCATACACTAATTATTGCATATACTAAAGACATCACGTACCCTCCGTCTTTTGACCAAGATCTTGCCGTCTGATGAGCAGCCGAAGTC
Organism: Acidimicrobiaceae bacterium; assembly: GCA_003168075.1. Lineage (GTDB taxonomy): Bacteria > Actinomycetota > Acidimicrobiia > Acidimicrobiales > RAAP-2 > RAAP-2. The sequence goes on along the minus strand of PMTL01000030.1, from coordinate 953 downwards.
CCACCGCGAGGCGAGTGGCCGTGAGGAGACGTAGCGTCGGAATTATCAGGCGCGTGCCATACCAGGGAGTGCGACATGTCAAGTCCGAAGTCTGACGGGCCCCGATCCGAGGGCGGTGGAGTGAAGCCCAAATCAAAGTCCGACACGAACGACGACCTGAAGACCCTGCCCCTCGCCGAGGTGGAGAAGCGCCTCGCGTCGTCGCCGACGGGTCTCACCCAAGCCGAGGCGACCACGCGCCTGGAACAGTACGGGCCGAACGAGATCGAAGCGAAGAAGGTCAACCAGTTTCTGAAGTTCCTCGGTTACTTCTGGGGACCAATCCCGTGGATGATCGAGGCCGCAGTCATCCTGTCGGCCGTGCTGGGCCACTGGCCCGACTTCATCATCATCCTCGTCCTGCTCCTCGCCAACGCCGGCATCGGGTTCTTCGAAGAGCACCAAGCCGGCAAGGCCATCGACGCCCTGAAGGCGGAGCTCGCTATCAAGGCCCGCGTGCTGCGCGACGGCCAGTGGACCAACCCGCCGGCGCGAGAGCTCGTCCCGGGCGACGTCATCCGGCTGCGCCTGGGCGACATCGTTCCCGCCGACGCCCGTCTGCTCGAGGGGGACCCGGTCGAGGTCGACCAGTCCGCGCTGACCGGTGAGTCCCTGCCCGCCACGAGCGGTCCGGGCGACGCGGTGTTCTCCGCGTCGATCATCCGCCGAGGCGAGATCGGCGCCCTCGTCTACGCCACGGGCACGAACACGTACTTCGGCAAGACCGCGGAACTCGTCCAGGACAGCCAGACCATCAGCCACTTTCAACGCGCCGTGCTGAAGATCGGCACGTACCTGATCATCCTGGCCGTGGCGATGGTGAGCGTGATCATCATTGTCTCGATCGTCCGCGGCGACCCGTTCTTCACCACGCTGCAGTTCGCCCTCGTGCTCACCGTGGCCGCGATTCCCGT
>PMTL01000057.1 GCA_003168075.1 Acidimicrobiaceae bacterium | reverse complement strand
GCGACTTCATTGGGCTTCAGACCAACGAGGGCGTCGAGTTGGGAACGCTGTTCCTCGAATTGATCCAGGATCTGCAGCGACGAGTCCTCTCGTAAGACGCGCAGCACTTCGCGTTGGCCGCGCGCCGTGACGTCGAGAACGAGCGGCTTCCACGCGTGGTACTGCGCCGTGTCACCGGCCACCGCTCCCGCAACGACGAGAGGACCTCGTGACAATTGTTCGGCTTCGCGGCGAAGCGCCAACTGATTCTCGGGACTAGAGAGTTCGTAACTCAGGTTGCGTCGGTAGGACACCGCAACGGTACGGTAGCGCTCGTCGGGGAAGGCCACCGACGTCGTGCCGATACGGATTGCCCCGGTGAGGTCGCCCACCGGCAGCATGCGATCGGCGACCGCGGCGATGGCGAACTCAGCGCCGAGCCAGTTGAGCGCGTGCACCACGCAGCGAGAAAAGACGATCAGTAATCGGTGCCCCAATACGGCTTCACCCTCGGACCACGCTCCCTTGAATTCGATTGCGCCGAGTCGAGCTTCGCGGTCGAGAATCTCGCCTATCTCCTCAATGTCACTTGAGGCCGCCATTTCGCCCATGATCGCGGCGTGGTGACGATTCTCCAGGGGCCCGTGAACTCTCACGCCACCCACCACAATGTTCTCGGAGTCGTAGGCGAGGAAGAAAAGCGCAATGCCTTTGCCGGCCTCGAGGTCCAGACGATGCAGGGTATCTTCAAACCCGTGGCTACGGTACTTACCTTCGGCACCGTCCAAGTACCTTTTCCACAGGTCAGGCCGCTCGGCGGGATGATGTCCCTCAAAACGTATTCCCGACTCCAAATCGACAAAACTCGATCCGTAGCGGTAGCGCCGGTTAATTGAATGTGCCACGCTGAATTCTCCACTTCACGGTTGAGTCGGAGGCCGCTCGAATAACGTCCGTGTAATTACAACCCAGCATAATGACGCCGTGACAACAATTGTGGAACCAACGAAATGCGAGTCCTCAATTCCTGACGGGGCCCTCATTAGGGTTATGACGTGCCACGGGTCCCTCGTCAGCGGTTGTCGTCGTGACGCTGCTGCTCATCTACTGTTCGCTACTCGGACTCGTCGTCGGCTCTTTCCTCAACGTCGTGATCTACCGTGTTCCGCACCACCTGTCCATTGTCCGACCCCGTTCCGCGTGTCCCAACTGCCATCACCCGATTGGCGAACGCGACAATATTCCTGTCGTGTCATGGATCATCCTGCGAGGTCGATGTCGTCAGTGTCGCTCCCCCATCTCTCTTCGCTACCCGCTGGTCGAGCTGGGCACGGGCATCCTCTTTGCGCTGACGGCGTGGCGACTCGGCACCCACGTGGACCTCGGTGCTTTCCTGATTCTTGACGCCGCTCTGATCGCCTTGGCCCTCATCGACCTCGAGCACCTGTTGTTGCCGAAGTCGATCGTCTACCCCACCTTGGGTGGCGTCGGAGGTTGGCTCCTCGGATCGGCGGCGTACTACGGCCAGTGGCACCGACTGCTCATCGCGGTGATGTGCTCACTGATCTGGTTCGTTGTTTTCTGGGTGCTGAATTTCCTCAGTCCGCGCTCACTGGGATACGGCGACGTACGCCTCACGTTGGTCCTGGGAATCGCCTTAGGTTGGTTGGGCGTTGGTGACGTGTTGATCGGCTTTTTCGCGGCGAATCTCATCGGCGCGGTCATTGGTCTGACGCTGATTGCCCTGAAGAAGATGTCGCGTCATCAGCCCATCCCCTACGGCGTGTACTTAGCCCTCGGTACCGTCGTCGCCGTCCTGGTCGGACGGACGCTCCTCACGCACTGGCACTACTGGCCCAACGCGTAGGGCAACTACATCACGTACTCCATGCGCAGTCCCTCGGAATCCCACTCGGGTTCGAAGGGAAGGCGTCGAGCCGTGTGGGTAAACGCCCGTCGTGCCGACCAGACCAGGACGGCGGCGTCAATCAGATGGTGCTCGCGCACCCGTTCAATTTGCGCCTCGAGCACGCGAGAGATGCCGTTGAGTTTGGATTCGAGTAGCGCTCGGCGTTCAATGCGTCCAGCTTCACGAAACTTCTGGTGCGTCATCGGAGCCCCGCCGTTGAGCTGAAAGAAACTTAACTCCGGATTACCTTCGTACACCTGGCGCTGGCGATATGGTGACATCTCACTCGCCACGTCGCGATATCGCGTGAGGAGGACTTGGGTCACCACGTCGAGCCCCTCGACATCGTCGCGGCCCTCCTTGAAGACCGAGCGCCCCGGTACGGCGATGATGACGTTACTCCTGGTGCCCAGCAACTCGCGCGCTTCACGATCACACGTGCGAAATCCGAGGTCCGTGTCCACGAGGTATCCAATCGGCGCGTTGATGACGATGGCGTCAAAGCTCGGCCGCTCGTCGAGTACCTGGCCGAAGTTCGGTACCAGACGAGGCTCCTCGGCAGCGAACGTCGCTCCACTCACCTTGGCGCTCGCCACGAGCCACTGGCCCGCACTGGGGGTCACGCCCGCGACTATTTTGTAGGGTAACTGAGGACCGCGTCGAGTAATCACCGGGTGAGCAGTCCCTTGGCCCTCATTTCAACGGACTCAATGGCGCGGGCCAACTCCTTGGGGTGCGCACTCGCGGCCAAGGCATCTTCGTAGGTCACCACGCCGTCCACAATCAATTGCGCCAGGCTGTTCTCGAGCATCTGCATGCCCTCCTTGGCGTTGGTGAACATCACGTTGCTCAACTGGTTGGAGCGACCCTCACGAATCAGGTTGCGAACAGGACTAGTCGCTACGAGCACCTCAAAGGCCGCCACCACCCCACCGCCAATTTTGGGAATGAGTCGCTGCGCGAAGATCGCAGTGAGTGACGCGGCCAATTGCACGCGAGTCTGTTCTTGGCGCCAGGCCGGGAAAACGTCAATAATACGGTCGATCGCCTGGGCGGCGTCATTGGTGTGCAGTGTGCCAAAAACGAGGTGACCAGTCTCAGCCATCGTGAGCGCGATCTGAATTGAGTCGATGTCGCGCATCTCGCCAAT
>PMTL01000056.1 GCA_003168075.1 Acidimicrobiaceae bacterium | reverse complement strand
GGTTCTCGCAAACGAACAAGACGATGGCACCAGAGTGGTCATCGCCGGCAAGCACTGGACGGCTTTTGTCCCGCATGCGGCCAAGTGGCCGTTCGAAGTCCATCTCTATCCAACCTTACGAGTCCCGAACCTCACCGCACTCAGTGATGCGGCAAAGACTGAGTTCTGCTGGCTCTACCTTGACCTCATTCGGCGCTTTGATGCGCTGTTTGGAATCCCGATGCCCTACATCTCTGGATGGCACCAGGCACCATCTGGCACTGAAGAGGAGTTCGCACTGCACCTCGAGATCTTCTCGATTCGCAGGACCGCCGACAAACTCAAGTTTCTCGCCGGATCGGAGTCTGGGATGGACGCCTTCATCTCTGATGTTGTTCCAGAGTTCGCCGCCGAGCGACTGCGATCAGCCTGATGCGACTACTCGTCACGGGAGACGCCGGCGACATCGGCTCAGTCGTGGTCGCTCGCCTTCTTGAAGAGGGGCACCACGTCACGGTGTTCGACGATCTGTCAAAGGGCTATCGCGACACGGTGCCGGCGGGAGCGCGCTTCGAACAGGGTCGAATCCACGACACCGCACGCGTCATCGACGGTGCAGGCTTTGAGGCAGTAGTCCATCTTGCGGCGTTTTCACGCGTCGGAGAGTCCGTCGAGCACCCTGCCAGATATGAGGAGAACAACGTCCTTGGGACGGCTCGCCTCTGCAATGCCACGCAGACCCCTGGAGTTAACAAGATCATCATCTCCCCTACCGCTGCCGTCTATGGAGAACCAGTCGTCGCGATCATAACTGAGGAGACCAAAACGGCACCGGTGAATCCGTATGGAAGCTCCAATCTCGCCCTTGACAATGACCTTGCGCGGAGAGCACACGCGGGCGAATGTGCTGCAATCAACCTCCACCACTTCAATGTTGCAGGTGCCTACGGCTCCTACGGGGAACGACACCGGCAGGAAACTCACCTCGTCCCGATCGCCCTCGAGGTGGCCACGGGCAAACGAGCGTCGCTCACGATCTTTGGTGATGACTTCCCCACTTCGGACGTCACCCGCGTACGCGACTACATCCATGTCCGCGATATCGCGAATGCTCACGTACCTGCGCTGGCAGCTCAAGAGGTTGGACAACACGACATCGTGAACCTCGGCAACTGCTCGAGATTCTCCGTTCAAGATGTCCCAGAGGCCGTACGCAACGTCACCGGACACCTACTGCCGACCAAGATTAGTCCCCGGCGCGCCGGCGCTCCTGGCGTACTCGTCGCTTCGAACGAGCGAGCAAGAACCCACCCCGTCTGGATCCCAGAGCTTCCAGACGTCACCACAATGGTCGAAAACGTGTGGCGTTTCGTCCCAGAACGAGCAGCATGACCGGGGGCTTCTTCGAAGCCTTTGGACGTGACCCAGAAGGCATCTGGGTCGCTCCTGGGCGCCTGAACATTATCGGGGAGTTCACCGACTACAACGACGGCTTCGTTTTACCAATGGCCATCGACGCCGTAACGACCGCAGCAGTCGCTCGTCGCGGCGACGACGTCATTCGAGTTTCGTCCTCAGGTTCCCCCGCCACCACGACCCCCATAGCGTCATCTCGAATTTGCAACCTCACACCCGGGAACACGGCATCGTGGTCGAGCTACGCATTCGGCGTCGTGTGGGCGATGACGGAAGCTGGCCATGCCATAGGTGGTGTGGACGTCTTCTTCGAGAGCAACGTGCCGATTGGAGCAGGCCTGTCCTCATCGGCCGCGCTGGAGTGTGCCCTCGGCCTTGCGCTCCGCGATCTCTTCGCATCGACAATATCCCTGCAAGACCTGGCTCTCTTATGCCAACGAGCAGAGAATACGTATGTCGGTGTCCGTTCTGGGATCATGGATCAAACAGCGTCTCTCTGTTGCACCGCAGGTCATGCGATCGAATTTGACACGCGCAGCGGCGAGATCGAACAGGTTGACTTTGACCTCTCGGCGGCAGGACTTGAACTCCTTGTTATCGACACGCAAGTGCGCCACCAACTTGCGACCTCCGCCTATGGCGATCGGCGATCAGCCTGTGAGCTCGCAGCGAAAGCCATCGGGGTCCAAGCACTCAGAGATGCGACGCTCGCTGATCTCGACAAGATTCCCGATGACGTCGTGCGCCGTCGAGCTCGCCACGTCATCACTGAAAACGAGCGCGTCTTGAGCGTCGCGGCGCTCTTGAGATCAAAGCGCTTCATTGAAGTTGGACCAATTCTCTCCGCGGCACACCAATCCCTGAAAAATGACTTCGAAGTCTCCTGTGCAGAGTTGAACCTCGCCGTCGATATCGCGACACATGCGGGCGCTTTCGGCGCCCGCATGATCGGCGGGGGCTTCGGTGGGTGCGTGATTGCCCTGATCCGCTCCGAGGATCAGCACACGATTGAGCGTTCGGTGACAGCCGCATTTAGGTCCGAAGGCTTCACGCCACCGCGGATCTTCGGGGCGCTCCCTGCGCCCGGGGCACATCGCGTCGTGTGAATCACCCCGTGTCCAGGATGCATTCGCCACCAGCAAAGCATCAATCAGATCGAGTGAGTCATCGGCGCTTTGACCGTGGTCGTTCTCCTCTCGCTGAACTTTACGTGGTTCACGTATCCTTGGAACGGAGGCTACGAGTTCTACTCCGGTACCGAGCGCGCATTCGCCACGTCGTGGGATGGCGGCCTCGAGATGAGAAGAGCCGTTCCTTTCGCACCGGCTCTGACCTGCATCTTCTTGGTGGCGGGGGTCACGTCCCATCGTGCACCTTGGGATGTCCTTTCCGACATCGCTCTCGGAGCCTTCGCGTCCACCCCAAAAACGTATGTGTGCACCGAGCTCTGCGGCAAGGTCGAGGTTCCTCATGACCTTACGAAGGACGTAGCGGTATAACTCCCCGGTCGTTTGCGATAAAAGCACCTTCTCTAAAAATGGAATGGGTAAAGAGGTTTGTTGTCATCATGGCGACCACGATGCCGGCGTCATCAGCTGCCTTTCGGAATCGTTTGATGAGTCGCTCACGCCCACTCTCATCGCTTCCAAAAGAAATGAGGTCGCCATCGTGGAAGGTGACACCCCACGCGCCAAGCTCACCGAGGTGGGAGACGGACACTACCGGATCAAGCGGAGGTCGTGTGGCGTCACCGAAGGTGTCGCGTACCTGCCACCCAATTGTCCATAATCCAAAGGAGAACTTGTCTTGCTTGGTCGGCGGAATCATCTGTCCGCCCCCTCATCTCATATGGTGTTCTTTAATCAACCTCGGGACGCCTTGCCCCAGGTTCCTTTGTCAGACGCAGTGGTAAGCGAATCAGTTGTGAAATGGCGCGAGGAGTGACTCGTCAGCCTCGCTCAGCCGCTCTGAGGCGGAAGCCGCCTGATGCCAGTAGGGGTAGATCAGTGGCAGCGCACTGACGGTATCTAGCGTGGCTCGCTCCGTCTCGCTGAGCATCAATTCGACGGAGCCCAGGTTGTCAAGGAGCTGTTCTTCGTTTCGCGCACCAGAGATGACAGATGAAACTGCCGGCTTCCCAAGGATGTAGGCGAGTGCGACTTGCGCGGGCGAGATCCCACGGCCCTCGGCGACTCCAATGAGGGCCTCAATGATGTTGTACATCCGCTCTTTGTTGTAGACCGGTGGTTCGCCCCACTCTGTCGCTATCCGTGAGCCCGCTGGCGGTTCGACGCCGCGACGAATCTTTCCCGAGAGGAGGCCGCCTGCGAGTGGACTCCACACGAGGATGCCCATCTTCTCTTCTATCGAGAGCGGAACGAGTTCGTACTCCACGTCTCGATCTAGCAGGGAGTAGTAGATCTGCTGGGTGACGTAGCGCTGTAGTCCCCGTCGCTCGGAGATGCCGAGCGCCTTCATGACGTGCCAGGCAGAGTGATTAGAGACGCCGATGTAACGGACCTTTCCCTGATGGACAAGGGTGTCGAGTGCATCAAGGGTCTCTTCCATCGGAGTGATGCCGTCGCGTTGGTGTACCTGGTAGAGGTCGATGTAGTCAGTCTTTAGTCGGCGCAGACTCGCTTCACAGGCCCTAATGAGATATCCGCGTGAGAGGCCAGCGTCGTTTTGTCCGGTACCCATGGCAAAGCGGGCCTTTGTGGCGAGGACGATCTCGTCGCGGCGACCAGTGAGGACTTCGCCAAGAATCTCCTCTGAGCGACCAGCGGAGTAGATGTCTGCGGTGTCGATGAAGTTGATGCCGCCATCAATTGCGACGTCGACGATACGCCGAGCCTCCTCCACTTCCGTTGCACCGACGTTGGCAAATTTGCCTTGACCACCGAAGGTCATCGTTCCAAGGGCGAGCTCCGATACACGGAGTCCTGTGTAGCCAAGCTGACGATACTTCACTCTGCAATTCCTTTCAGTGCCCGGGGCGAGCCCTCCGGGCGAGCCGCGCGCTGTGTGCGTTAAACGCTGGACGATTCACTGCTCGAGCAGCTCCTGGCCCGCGGCGAGCTCGCGGCGGTACTCGGAGACCATGAGCTTGGTGAGCTCCTCGACCGAGGTGTCCTTCACTTGCTGGTCGAAGGCGATGCGGCCCCGCTGGATGACGTTGAGCCGGTCGCAGAGCTCGAAGAGGTGCGTGTAGTTGTGGTCGATCACGATTATCGACACACCGCGGTTGCGGGAGAGATCCTTCACGAGATCGACGATGAGGGCAGACTCCCGGGCGCCCATCGCCGCCAGCGGCTCATCGAGCAGGAGGATCTTGGCGTTCTCACGGGTGGCCCGGGCAACGGCGATGGCCTGGCGCTGGCCGCCCGAGAGCGACCCGGCCTCGGCGTCGATGTCGGGAATTTCGACCTTGATGTCCTCGAGGTAGTTCTTGGCGAGCTTGCGCATCTTACCCGCGGAGAGCCAGCCCACCCTGCCGAACCGGGTGAGCTCTCGGTTGAGGAAAAGATTCTGCGCGACCGTCAACTGTGGGACAAGGGCGAGGTCCTGGTAGACGGTCTCGATGCCGAAACGGCGCGCGTCGGCAACCGACCGGAACGACACCTCCTTGCCCTCGACGTACATCTTGCCGGCGTCGGGAGGCTGGAAGCCGCACAGGATCTTCACGAGAGTGCTCTTGCCTGCCCCGTTGTCGCCAACCAGGCCGAGCACCTCGCCTCGCCGTAACTGCATGTCGATCCCGCGCAGCGACACCACGGCACCAAAGCGCTTGGTCAACCCCACAGTCTCGAGCACCACGTCGGACGCGGCGAGCGTGGCGTCGGTCGTCGGGCTCGCCCCCACTAGCGGCAACTCCGCCTCCGTCATCGACGAAATCTCCTGGCCATTGTGCCGAGCTGGGTGTTGACGATCATCGCCACGAGGATCATGATCCCCTCTGCCAGATAGAACCAGTTGGCATTGACACCGATCAGGTTGAATCCATCCTCAAGCACGCCGAGGAAGATGGCACCGAGGGCTGCTCCGACGATCGTGCCGCGACCGCCGGTCAGCGCAGTGCCGCCGAGCACGGCCGCGACGATACCCGGGAGCGTCGTGTCCAGGCCCGAGCTTCCGGGGTTGATGCTGCCGATGCGGATCGCATCGAGAATCCCAATGAACCCGGAGGCGCAGGAGATGATTACGAAGCACCACACCTTCACCCGCCGCACCCGGATGCCCGATTCCGCCGCGGCGAGCAGGTTGCCACCGGTGGCGGTGATGTGGAGGCCGAAGCGTGTTCGCTTCAAGAGCGCCCAGATGAAGAGCCCCATGGCGGCGGCCCAGAGGATCGTCGACCATGCGCCGACGCCGAAGATAATGCTGAAGTGGCCCGTTTGGCCTGGCATGTCGACCTGGATATCATTCGACATGATCAACACGATGCCGAACAGCGCGTAGTTGATCGCCAAGGTGACGATCAACGAGGAGACGTTCAGCCACACCGTTATCAGCCCGTTGATCATGCCGATGCCGGCGCAGCACACCATCGTGGCCACGATTGCCCAGCCAATCGGCATCCCGCCCTTCCAGAAGAAGTACATGAACCAGGGTGATGACAGATAGACCGCCCCGGCGGAGAGGTCGATCTCGCCGATCACGAGGATCAGCACCTCTCCGAAGCCAATCACGGCGAAGGAGGCGAGGTACTGAACGACCGTGTTAATGTTCGCGGTCGTATAGAAGGCCGAGTTGACGATCCCGAAGTAGATAATCACGAACGCCGTCACCAGGACGACAGTGAGCTCGCGCTGCTGCATGGCCCGCTGGACGAGCCAATACGCGACAGACCCCTTCCCCTTCGGAGCGGGGGTCTGTCGCGTATTACTATCTGACTCAGTGGCGCTATCCACGATTCGGACCACGACTCCTAGATCAGTACGCGATCTTAGACGGTGGCGCGTAGGTGGTCTCCGCCACTCCGCTGCCTTCGAAGCGTGTCGCGTGTGCTAGGTACGGGGCCACGTTGGCCTTGGTAACGAAGCCGAGGCCCGTGTCGGTGTTGCACGGCTTCATCAGGCCGGCAGAAATCTGGTACAAGAACATCTGAATCGTCGGGATGAATCCCTGCAGGTAGGCCTGCTGGTCGATGGTGAAGGTGAGTTCGCCGCCCTGGACACCCTGCAGCACCGGGACCTCCACGTCCCAGCCCGAGCCCCCGACCTTGCCCTTCAAGTTGTACTTCTTGATCGTGTCCGCCACGGCCACCGCGTCTCCGTCGTCCACGGAGTAGAGGAACTTGACGTCCTTGTGGCCGGTGTACCAGGCCTCGACGGCGGTGATCTCGCCGGGCTCGAGGGCGCCGCCGTTCACCACCTCGGTCTTCAGACCGGCCGCTTTGAAGACCGGCAGGGCGCCGTCGATCCGGGGCTGGATGTTGCCCGAACCCGGCGTCGCGATCACCATGCCGACCAGGCCACCCTTCGGCACCACCTTGGCGATGCGCGCGGCTGCCGCCGCGCCGGCGGTGAGGTTGTTCTGGCCGATGTAAGCCAGTCGGTTGTTGGTTGACTCGTCGGCGTTGTAGGAGATCACCGGGATGCCCTTGGAGAGGGCGTGGTCCGTTGGCGCGTTGAAGGCGACCGGGTCGATCAAGGCCGAAGCGATGCCGCTCACCCTGGCGGCGATTGCCTGGTCGAACGCCGTCACCATCTGGGACACACTCGAGTCCGCCGAGCCCGTCCACAGCGGCTTAGGGATGCCGAGGATGTTCGCTGCGTCGATCATCCCGTACTGGGTCGGGGTGAAGAAGCTGTTGGTGGTGACGTGGTTGACGAACGTGAACTTGTACGAGCCGTGCTTTGCGAACAATGGGTGGGAGTCGTCGCTCAACGTCTGAGCAGCCGCTCCACGCTCGGTCAACACTTCCATCATTCCGCCGAGCAACGGAACCGATGCCGCCACCACGCCAGCGTTGCGCAGGAAGCGACGCCTTGACACCTCATACTGCTTTGGATCTACCTCGTGTGGTTCGAACTTGCTCATCCGTTTCCCCTTTCCAGCCGCAACTGAAACCCCCCACCGACGCAATGTGCGCGGCACGTTGAACATACCACCAAACTTGCAAGATCGAAGGTGGAAATGAAAATTATTTAGGTCCTAATTGTGAGCGTTAACATTAAATCATTGGATATTTGCGAAAAGTTGAAAGGTTGACTTTCTCTGCACGAAAAAAAGATGGTTTGCGAGCTCGTGCTCGTCTGTTCAAGTTTGAGCCTACGAAGAATGTCTTGCGACGTTGTGGCAACGTAAAGGAAATGGCTGTGAAGTCTTGAATGCCGGTGCTGCAGGAGTCATAGTCAGCACCGGGCCTTCTAAGATTTTTGGTCGCCCCAGCGAGCACCTGATAGTGCGAGACAAAAAGAGCTGGCGAGTGGCACCGCATGCCAGCGAGTCGATGGGTTAGCCGCGGGCAAGACCTTGGGCGAGTCGGTAGTACGCCTGGTCCCATTGCAACTCCCGTCGGAAACGCTGAGTAGTCGTGGCGATGTCGATGTGGGTCAGCTCGACCCCGGCGATCACGGCGAAGTCCTCGAGGGACTCGATGTCCACAGCTGTACTGAGCGCGGTGTGATGAGGGCCGCCTGCGGTCAGCCAGGACTCGACTGACGTGGAAAAATTGGGCGCTGGCTTCCAGACCGCACGAGCGACGGGGAGATTGGGCAATGGGGCGTCAGGAGGGATGATGTCGATGTCGTTGGCGACGAGCCTGAAGCGGTCGCCCAAGTCGACGAGGCCCACGACGAATCCCTTGCCAGGTTGAGCGTCGAAAACAAGCCTGACTGGATCCTCGCGTCCGCCGATGCTCAGGGGGTGGACTTCGACCGTCGGCCTCCCGGCGGCGATGCTGGGACAAACTTCGAGCATGTGGGCACCCAGAATCTTGGGCTCTCCAGGCCCGAGGTGGTATGTGTAGTCCTCCATGAAGGAGGTGCCGCCCCGTCGGCCGCGACCCATGACTTTCAAGGCGCGCACCAGCAACGAGGTCTTCCAGTCGCCCTCGGCGCCGAAGCCGTAGCCCTCGGCCATGAGCCGTTGTACGGCAATCCCGGGAAGCTGGCGCAAACCGCCCAGGTCCTCGAAATTGGTCGTAAAGGCGTCAAATTTACCGACTTCGAGGAACGAGCGCAAGCCAACTTCGACTTGTGCGGCGTATCGTAGCGACTCGCGCCGGTCACCCATGGGGCTGAGCTCGGGCGCGACCTCGTAAGTATTGTCGTACTGCATCATTATCTCGTCGACCGCAACTGGCGTGGCGCCATCCACAGCGGCAACGAGTTCGTTGATGCTGTAGGTGTTGACGGAAACCCCAAAGCGCAACTGGGCCTCCACCTTGTCCCCCTCGGTGACAGCGACGTCACGCATGTTGTCGCCAAATCGGGCGAGTCGCATGCCCTGGACTGCGTGCCAGCCGGTCGCCGCCCGGGCCCACGAACCAGTCCGGGCGCGCACGACAGGGTCGCTCGCATGGCCGGCAACGGTCTTACGCCGCAACGCCAGACGCGTCTGGAGATAGCCGAACTCGCGGTCCCCGTGGGCGGCTTGGTTGAGGTTCATGAAGTCCATGTCGATCTCGGCCCAGGGTAGCGAGAGGTTCGCCTGTGTGTGGAGGTGCAACAGCGGCTTACGCAGCAAGTCGAGTCCCGCGATCCACGCCTTTGCCGGAGAAAATGTGTGCATCCAGACCATGAGGCCGATGCATGTGTCGGAGCTGTTGGCGTCCAGGCAAGCGCGCCTGATGCCAGCGGCGCCCGTGAGGACCGGCTTCCACACGATAGGAACGTCGATCTCCGGTCCAGAGTTCAGCAAGGCCACGATCTCGCGCGACTGCACGTCAACTTGGCGGAGCGTCGCTTCTCCGTAGAGCTCCTGGCTCCCGGTGAGGAACCAAACTTCAAGGCCGTCGCTACACATGGTCGCCTCCACGGCGTTGAAGGCGCCTCACCTGAGGGCGGGTGGCCGCCCGGCTAACGATGAACACACCCATTTCGGATCTCCTCTCGAACCAAGGACGTTTGGCACTTGGCGCTCAGCGTGCTGGCGACCGCCACCATATCCTGCTTCCTTTGACGGGTGGTGAGCTACTCCAGCAGGAACTGTACGGCGGCCCGGCGAACAAGGTGACATCGGCCAGGGAAGAGCGGTGATCAGCAATGCCCTCGCGGGAGACGGCGGGCGCGTTTGGCGGTTTGGCGACCACATCGCGAGGAGCAACACCCTCGGACCTACTCACGCGGTCACCGTGCACGCACGCGTTTGAGACTCGACTAATGTGAGCGCTAACATAGCCACTATGGTACAAGCCGCGTACGCGATTGGGGTGGATTTTGGTACCGCTTCCGCGCGTACTCTGCTTCTTGACCTGCGCTCCGGCGAAGAGGTGGCTTTGTGCGAAGTTGCTTATCAGCACGGCGTTATCGATGACCTATTACCTGAGACGGGTGTGCGCCTCCCAACCGACTGGGCCTTGCACGACCCTGACGACTACATCGCAGCCATGGTTAAAGGCATTTCGGAAGTCCTAGAAGCGAGGCCCGAGGTGGCAGCGCAGGTCGTCGGCATTGGGGTGGATGCCACCTCGTGCACCGTCCTTCCCGTCACCGAGGACGGAGTGCCCCTATGTGACCAGCCTGCGTGGCGACACCGTCCCCACGCATGGCCCAAACTGTGGAAGCACCACGCCGCTCAGCACGTCGCCAATCGGCTGAACGAGGTGGCGACAGAACGTAAGGAGCCCTTCTTGGGTCGTTACGGGGGCCGCATCTCCTCCGAGTGGTACTTCCCCAAACTGATCGAGATTTGGCTCGAGGACCGAGAGGTCTACGACGCGGCCGCGAGATTTATCGAGGCAACCGACTGGGTGGTCTGGCAACTATGCGGCCAAGAGCGTCGCTCCAGCTGCGCCGCAGCGTACAAGGCGTTGTGGTCCCCTGACGTCGGTCTGCCGACAGCCGACTTCTTCGGCGCTGCGTACCCCGGCTTTACCGACCCGCAAGCCAAGTTGGGAGGAACCTTCTTGCCGCTAGGCAGTAAGGCTGGCCACCTCCGGCCGGATCTGGCGCGCAAGCTCGGCCTTCCAGAAAGCGTCGCCGTGGCCGTCGGCAACGTCGACTCGTTTGTCTCGGTCCCGGGTGCCGGTGTCGACGGGCCGGGTACCTTCGTCATGGTCGTGGGGACATCAATATGCGACATGGTGGTACATCGGGATGGGATGCCCCTCACCGGTATTACCGGGGTCGCCAGGGACGGAATCCTGCCGGGTTTCTACGGCTATGAAGCAGGCCAGCCCGCAGTTGGCGACATGTTCGGGTGGTTCGGCGACCTCCTTGCCAGCGCTGCCGGCGCGGGATCAGGCAGCCGCCTTTTGCCCGGACTGGAAGAAGCCGCGGCGAACCTCGCCCCTGCACAAACCGGACTCGTGGCTCTCGACTGGTGGAACGGCAACCGGAGCGTGCTCGCCGATGCAGACCTTTCTGGCATGCTGGCAGGACTCACGCTGGAAACCAGGCCCGAGCACATTTATCGTGCGTTGTTGGAGTCTGTCGCGTTCGGAAACAAAGCAGTCCTAGAAAGATTTTCCGCCGGAGGCCTTCAGCTGAGCGAGATCGTCGCCTGTGGCGGCGTTGCCGAGAGGAGCCCCCTGCTCATGCAACTCTTCGCCGACGTGTCCGGCTTGCCGGTGCGTGTACCAGCCTCCTCGCAGGTGCCCGCGCGGGGATCAGCGTTGTTCGGAGCCGTGGCTGCGGGCACTGGTGCCGGCGGTTTTGCCAACATCGCCGAGGCGACAGCCGCTCTCCGGCCTAGAGCGGGCCGTACCTACACGCCTCTCGCGCAGGCGACATCGGTTTACGACGACGTGTACCGAATTTGGAAAGACGTGCACGATACTTTCGGGCACAGGCACGTCGCCTGGCTCCATGGACTAAAGCGGCTCAAGCGCCTGGCGACTGGAACCGCGCCCGACCACGTACCGAGCGATTAAGGAGCTGTACAATTTTGCGCGAACAACATATCTTGCGGAGATTTGAAGGCTCGAAATGCTAGAGGAGCTTAAGGCCACCGTCCTTGCCGCCAACCTGGAACTGCCTAGGGCGGGCTTGGTCACCTTGACGTGGGGCAACGCGTCGGGTCAGGACCGCGAAACCGGCCTTGTTGTGATCAAGCCATCCGGCGTTCCCTACGACGCCATGACTGTAGAGGACATGGTCGTCGTCGACAGTGAAGGCCGAGTGGTGGAAGGCGAACGCCGGCCGTCCACGGACACCCCGACGCACCTGGCCCTGTACCGCGGGCTCCCGGGGGTCAGTGGCGTCGTCCACACGCATTCCACATGGGCTACGGCATGGGCCCAAGCGCGACGTTCGATCCCCGTGTTCGGCACGACCCACGCCGACTTGTGCCCAGGCGATGTACCCGTGACCGATCCATTGACCCCCGAGGACGTACTGTCGGGTTACGAGTTCGCCACTGGTTCTAAAATCATCAGTATCGTAGCGGGGCGTTCGCCCCAGGAAGTTCCCGCAGTCCTTGTCAACGGGCACGGGCCCTTTTGCTGGGGCTCGAGCGCCGCCGACGCCGTGGTGACGGCTATCACCCTCGAGTCAGTCGCGAAGATGGCATGGCTGACCGTCGCCCTGGACCCTGCAGCAGTCCCGCTGCCCGAACACATCGTCGCCCGGCACTTCACTCGGAAGCACGGCTCGGGTGCGTACTACGGACAGCCTTAGGAGGTCGTGATCAAGGCAATAAGGCTGAAGGGCCCTGGCGACGTTTACTTAGTGGAAGAGCCTCGACCCGTGCCAGGACCGTACGAGAGCCTGGTGCGCGTCGCCACGGTCGGGCTGTGCGGCTCCGATCTTCATTGGTTCGGTCAGGGGAACATCGGCGACGCCCAACTCACCTCGCCGCTGGTGCTCGGCCACGAGCTCGGAGGGACCGTCGAGGGCGGGCCGCTGGACGGACAGCGGGTGGCTGTCGACCCCGCGGTCCCGTGCAGTTCCTGCGAACGATGCCGCGGAGGATTCCGCAACCTCTGCCCGCAGGTTCGCTTTGCGGGCCACGGCACGACCGACGGTGGCCTGCGTGAGTACCTGTCTTGGCCCACCGACCTGCTCTATCCCGTGCCCGAAGGCTTCAGCGACGAGACAATAGCTCTGCTCGAACCACTCGGAGTGGCACTGCATTGCCTTGACCTCGGCCATGTTCGACTCGGGAGTTCGGTCGCGGTGGTCGGGTGCGGCCCGATCGGTTTGATGTTGCTCCAAGTGGCTCGCGCCGCAGGGGCTGGCCCTATTCTCGCCGTCGAACCGCTCCTGCACCGGCGGAGGGCTGCCATCCACAACGGAGCCGACCAGGTGTTGACACCATCCGAAGCCAGGGAAGAGGGACCCGTCGTTAGTGTCGTTTTCGAGGTGGCGGGCAACGACGAAGCCGTCAACATCAGTATGGGACTGGTTAGGAGCGGCGGCCGACTCGTGCTTGCCGGGATCCCCGACAACGACGTGACGAGTTTCCCGGCGGGAGTGGCCCGCCGAAAGGGCTTAACGATCGCGATGGCCCGTCGCATGAACGACGCCTACCCGCGCGCGATCCGTTTGGTCGAACGTCACGCCGTCGAACTTGACGGGCTCGTCTCGCATCGCTTCACTTTGGCCGACGCCCCGACGGCCTTCGCCGTCGCCGCTCGCCGCGAGGGACTGAAGACCGTGGTGTGTGTCAACCCAACGGGCGCAGGAACGTCGGGATAGGGGACGAAGAGGATGGTTCGCTGACCCATGTCAAGGAGATTGCGAAAACTCCCTTCAATCGCAGCGCCAAGTGCTGGGGAGTGAATCTTTCTTCAGCCGTGAGCGGCCGGCGTTCGTTCGTTGATTCGATGGAGGTTCTCGAACGTGAGACATGACGTGGCGCCAAGAAATTCGACCGCATCGAAAGCCCATCATTCGACCATCACGGCAGTACGGAGATTTTTCGGCGCTGGTCGTGTGATGAGCGTATTTGGGAGGATTCAGTGTGACTTTGAGATTGTCGTCGCGTGGAAGTCGATCGTCATCGCTGTGGGTTACGGTCAATATCTGCGACGTGGCGACGCAACTCATTCCCTTCGAGGTATCGGATCAAAGGGAACTCATGCGAGAATATTTAATTATCTCATTCAAATCTGAGAGTTGACAAGGTTTGCGCTCGATGCATTTTCGAAAGACGATTGCCCCCAGGATGAACAAGTGAAAATGGACGAAAAGATAGAGACCGCTGCGGATCTTCAACTGCCGTGCGAAAGTTTGCTCTTTAATTTTGCCGGCGTGTTGATTGACACTGCGGAGGGTTCGGAACGAGCACGGTTCAAGTGGTCTCTGGCTTTTGGTTTGGACCCCGAGGTGGTGATGACCGACAACCATGGTCGCCGAGCCATCGATACTGTCAACATGTTTATCCAAAAAGACCAGCGCGCATTTGCCCTTGCCACAATCTTGTCATTGGAAGAAGAAGAGTTCACCCGTCTTGACTCAGTGCCCGGTGCCAGGGAACTGCTATTCGCGTTGCCATCTAATCGCTGGGCCATTGTTAGTTCATCGCCACGAGACATTGTGGAAGCTCGTCTTGATTTAGCAGGTCTGCCTCGACCGCTGGTGTTGGTTTGTGGAGAAGACGTGGCGTCGGGAAAGGCAGCACCGGATTGTTATTTACTCGCCGCCAGCAAGATCGCGTGCGGTGTTGGGGACGCGATCGTCCTCGAGGACAGTCCAGTTGGAATTCGGGCAGCTCGTGGAGCGCGCGTCGGACACGTCGTAGGAATCGGAAGCCGAGCGCTCGACAGTGATGCCGACGTTGTCACCCAAGACCTTCATGGATTGCGGTGGTGGCAAGGTCGACTCGGCATTCCCGGTTCGTCACTCTTGAAATGCGAGCCATCGGGCTCAAAGTGAATCCGAGAAATTCGAGATGAGCGGTATCAGGGAGTAATTGGCCGAGGCATTTGGAAGGGATTCAAACTCCAAAAGAGAGGCCATCAGAGGTGAGGTTGGTTTCCTTCCGTCATGTGGCAACCGAGTGTCAGGATTCCCAGTTTGAGAGAGCTCCACGAAAGTTCGATGAGAGTTGGTAACGACACAGTGTCGTGCATTCGATTGAAGTTTTCGAATTTTGGTTCACCTTTCCGGTGCGAGAAAGTCGCGCTATGAGTGAACCGCGTGGCCACGGTGAGAATCACATAGTTGTAGCGTGAGCGTGAGAGGGAAGCGACAATATAGACGACAATTAGGGAATGTCAAAAGTTGGAGCTGAATCAATCAGGGTCGGGAGTCATGAGGCAAACTAAGTCAGACTCGTTACGAAAAGAGTCTAAGCCGGTCACACTGGCCGATATTGCTGCGATGGCTATGGTGTCAAATCAGACGGTTTCTCGTGTCATCAATAATCACGCCAATGTTAGCGCCAAGACACGTGCTCGGGTCCTCGCCGCCGTGAATCAACTCGGGTATCGCCCCAATAACGCTGCGAGGGCGCTCGTCACGGGGAACTCGAAGATGCTCGGGTTACTTGCACTTGACATGCCTTCGATGTCGGGACTTGCGAGTCAGTATGCAATTGAGCGAAGCGCACGTGACAATGGCTATTACATAACCATCGCGACGATGGATGAAATTCGACCCTCTTCATTCCTTCACGCTGTGGAGTGGCTTCGACGCCAAGCGGTGGACGGATTGTTGGTGGTTGCGCCAACTTACGATGCGAATGAAGCCTTGGAGAAGATCGCCGACGAACTGCCATTGGTTGTCATAGAGGGCGATCCTGATTCCCCTTTCGCCACTGTCTCGGTCGACCAAGTCTCTGGTGCAAAAGCGGCTACCGAGCACTTGCTTTCACTTGGACATCAAAGTGTTTTTCATGTGGGGGGTCCAACAGGTTGGCGTCAAACTGATGAACGAATCTTGGGTTGGCGTCTTGCCCTTGAGTCCTACGGTGTCGATGCTCCAATGCCACTTTCGGGTGATTGGAGTGCCAAATCCGGATATGAATTGGGCCAGACCCTTGCCATGATTCCAGAATTAACCGCCATCTTTGTGGCGGCCGACCGTATGGCGTTCGGTGCGATACGCGCGTTCGCAGAGAAGGGTCGGAGAGTTCCCCATGACGTCGCAATTGTNNCCAGAAGCCGCTTTCTACTGTCCCCCTCTGAGTACCGTAAGACAAGACTTCCAAGAAGTGGGTGCGCGGGCGCTTGAACTCTTGCTCATGCAGATTGAATCGGGAAAACGTTCAGACATCAACGTGACCATTGGGTGTGATCTCATTGTCCGAGAAAGTTCTCTACCCCAGCCATATGACTTTGAGGATCGTACGGATCGCTTGTAGTGGCTTCAATGATGGCGTTGTTCAAGCCGTACAGTAGTGGGCGCTGGGGGACTCGAA
>PMTL01000171.1:370-11049 GCA_003168075.1 Acidimicrobiaceae bacterium | reverse complement strand
AACTTTCCGTAGTCCATGATGCGACAGACCGGTGGCTGCGCGGTGGGCGCAATCTCCACGAGGTCTAAGTCGAGGCTACGGGCCAACGCCAACGCTTCACGTGTAGTGGTGACGCCGCGCTGATTTCCCTCATTATCGATGAGGCGAATGGTCTCGACCCGAATGCGTTCGTTGACGCGATGGTCTCCAGGCACTGTTGCGATAGTCGACTCCTTGCTCTCCGCGACGCCACTTTGGCGTCGCCACGGCAAGCGAGGCGCAACAAACCCGTTAACCCGACGCACCATTGTGCTCAGGTGGAAGTTGGATCAGCCAACCCCACTTGCTGTGAACTGCCTTGAAAGGCTACCAGACGGGCGCCTTGCGACGACACGGTCGCCGTCGTCAGGTTTTACGTCATTCATTTCGCTCACGAAACCACTCTTCGTAATCTCACCGGATCGAACGAGGACTTCCCCCGCCCAAATGCACCGTCGCGCTGGCGGCGTCCCTCCAAGATTTGTGCCACGGCTGCCTTCGCATAATTTCTCACGGTGATTCTGCTCCGGACTCCGCCTCGCGCAAACCTGACGACCACACATCGTTCTTCTGTCGTCGCACCTCGAGATGACGTACCAAACTCTGCGGCGGGGTCAACAAAGCATATGGACCTCAGAATCGGCGCGATCTTGGGTGCCGGATGGCCGGACCTCTGGCTGCTCGACCTCTGGTCGCCCCTGGACCATCGGACAATCGAACTACGCTCCGGGCGGAGTCGCCATCACCGTGCGCGTCATTCGTTTCTACCCTTGCGCGCTCGGGTGGCTCACTATCCGCTCCGTGCGACCCGCCATCAAGTTCCCCGGGGACGTGTCCTTCGGGCTACAGCGTGAGTCGACCCACTACTTTGGTGGAGTGACTGACGACGCCATCGACTTCGATCCGCAGGCAGAACTTGACTATCTGCACCGCACCTCGGCCGACGCCATTTTGGCGAACCACTTCTTTGTCCTCGCGCACTGGGCGGCGGTGCATCTCTCCACCACGCCGGCCGATCTCGCTGGAGCCCAGTTAGTTATTGACACCATGATCGCGATGCTCGACGCCGGGGGCGAGCGCCTCGGACCTAATGCCCACCTCTATCGCAGCGCCGTGGCCGAGATTCAACAGGTTTTCGTTCGTGCCGCCCAGGCGAATTCGGCTGACCCCATCGTTGGCGAAGCGGCGCCCGAATCCGAAGGAACTTAGCGCTTCACGACGTCGGTCGCCTCGTCGCGGCCACGCAGACCAATCATGCGACGTGCCCTCACGGTCGCGCCGGGATCCACCACCCGCGATCCGTCGGCGATGGCCACGCAGTGAAAATAGAACTCACGCCCGCGGCCGTCGCGCAGAACGCCATCGCCGCGCGTCTCGTCAAATTGCACAACGACGGCCTCGAAGTTCACGATTCGAAGATCCGCTGACGCAGCAGGCTCACCATCTCTAGGGCCGTCTCGGCGGATTCGCGACCCTTGTTGCTGGCGTCAGGCAATGAGCGTTCGAGAGCTTGTTCGACGGTGTTGGTAGTGAGGACCCCAAACACAACGGGCACTCCGGTCGCTAACTGGACGTCCTGGACGCCGCGAGCACATTCGCCGGCCACGATGTCGTAGTGACCGGTGTCGCCGCGGATGACTGCGCCCAGCGTGATCACTACGTCCACTTGCTCGCCCGTGGCGAAGCCGCGTGCGACCAGGGGTAGCTCAAAGGCGCCCGGAGCCCAGGCAATGGTGACGTCGCTACGGTCGACGCCGTGTTCAAAGAGGGTCTCGAGGGCGCCGTCGATGAGTCGAGATGTCACTCCCCCGTTGAACCGACTACAGGCCAGTCCCACGCGCACCCCTAACCCCTCGAGGGAGCCCACGAGGTACTGGCCCACGCGCGCACGCAGCGTCGCCTCGACATCAGCGTCGAATTCGGTCTCATCCGTCGATGTCATCAAGGCCCTCCAAAATGTGTCCCATTCGCTCTCGCTTGGTGCGTAGATAGTCGATATTGAATAACGTCGGTCGGCTCTCGAGAGCCACGCGCTCGACAATATTGAGGCCGAATCCCTCCAGCCCGCCGTACTTCATGGGATTGTTGGTCATGAGGCGCATCGAGGTGACGCCGAGGTCAACGAGGATCTGCGCACCGATACCGTACTCACGCGAGTCGACCGGCAGACCGAGTTCCAGGTTGGCGTCGACAGTGTCGTGTCCATCCTCCTGGAGCGCGTACGCGCGAATCTTGTGACCCAGTCCAATGCCGCGACCTTCGTGGCCGCGCAAGTACACCACTACTCCCGCGCCCTCGGCGGCAACCTTGGCGAGAGCCGTCTGTAGCTGGGGACCACAGTCACAGCGCAGCGAGCCCAGGGCGTCTCCGGTCAGACACTCAGAGTGCACCCGTACGAGGACATTCTCAACTTCGGAGATATCGCCGTACACCAGGGCCATGTGCTGTTCGCCGTCGAGCACGCCCTCAAAGACGACCGCTTGAAACGTACCGTGCTCAGTCGGCAGGGCCGCCTCCGCCACGCGCTTCACCAGCTTCTCGTGGTGGCGACGGTAGCGGATCAGATCGGCGATTGTCACCAAGGGCAGTCCGTGCTCGGCCGCGAAGACCTCGAGCTCGGGCAAACGCGCCATGTCGGACTTGTCCTTGGTCACAATCTCACAGAGAACCCCCGAGGGGTACTTCCCCGCCATTCGGCATAAATCGACCGTGGCTTCGGTGTGTCCGGCGCGCTTTAACACCCCGCCCGGGCGATAGCGCAAAGGAAAGATGTGCCCCGGCCGATTGAGGTCGGTGGTCAGCGTCATGGGGTCGATGAGGGCGCGTACGGTAGCCGCACGGTCGCTCGCCGAGATGCCCGTCGTCGTACCGTGACGGTAATCCACCGTCACGGTGAAGGCAGTGCGCTGGGCTTCAGTATTGGCCACCACCATCAGGGGCAGGTCGAGCTCGTCGGCTCGCGCATCCTCCAGGGGCACGCAGAAAATTCCCGAGGTGTGTTCGAGGAAAAACGCGATGGACTCCGCCGTGACGTCCTCGGCCGCCATGATGAGATCGCCCTCGTTCTCGCGGTCCTCATCATCGACGACGACGATCATTCCACCGCCGCGCAACTGTTCAATCGCCTCTTCGATACTCGACAACGCCATCAGACCTCCAGATCCATACGTACATCTTCTCCGACGCGGCGAACGTCGGTAAATCGGGCCCGGTGAAGCGCGTCGATGCCCGGCGTCGACAACCGCGCCAGCGCACCACGACCCGAGAGAGAGCCGGCGAAAGCCGGCGCCGCGTACCACACCACGTGATTCACCAGTCCCGCCTCGAGGAACGCGCTCGCCACCGTGGCGCCGCCTTCAACGAGGACTTGCAAGATATCGTGCTCGCCGAGTTCATCGAGCACCGCACCGAGATCGCCCTCGCGCTCCAGGCACGGGTGCACCTTCGCACCCTCGGGCGCGTGACCCAAGACCACGCGCAATGGTTCCAGCGTGACGTCGCCCAATCGCGCAGTGAGCGCCGGATTGTCGAGCCGCACGGTGTTGGCTCCGACGAGGATCGCCTGGCTCTGGGCGCGCAGCAGGTGCGCGTCGCGGCGCGCGTCCTCGGAGGTAATCCACTGACTCGACCCGTCGGCCATGGCGACGACCCCGTCCAGGGTGGCGGCGACTTTTAGAACTACGTAGGGACGACCGGTCACGCGATGCCACAAGTACGCGGCGAGCTGAGTACGAACGGCCTCGATCTCGACGCCCACCTCGACCGCCACGCCGGCGTCGCGTAGAGCGACCACGCCGCGACCAGCCACACGAGGATCGGGGTCGAGCGACCCCACGATGACGCGGATGATCCCGGCCTCAATCAGTGCCTCGACGCACGGTCCCGTTCGTCCGACGTGACAGCACGGTTCCAGAGTCACGACCATCGTGGCACCGCGGGCGAGTTCACCGGCGTGACGAAGGGCTTCGACCTCGGCGTGAGACTCACCAGGCACTTGCGTGTGACCCGTGGCGATGATGACGCCGTCGCGCACCACCACGGCTCCGACCCAGGGATTCGGGGGAGCGTGAAAGCGCGCCTTTTCACCTTCGCGAATCGCCTCGGTCATGAGTGCCGAGGTGTCGAGCGTCATCGTTGACCGGCGAGCGCCGCTTCGCGAAGCGCCTGCGCGGCGGCGAGGGGTGAGAGTTGATTGAAGATGGCCGAACCCGCGACGAGCACATTGGCTCCCGCGCGAGTGGCGATGGGCGCCGTGTCGCGGTCGATGCCACCGTCCACTTCCAAATTGAGAGCCAGTTGCGCGGCGTCGATCTCCTTGCGCGCGAGAGTGACCTTGTGCATCACGTCGCCCATGAATGACTGCCCACCGAATCCCGGAAATACCGTCATCAACAACAGCAGGTCGATGTCACCGAGGAAGGGCACCACTGCGTCAAATGGGGTGTTGGGATTGGCGGCCAGACCCACTCGCAACCCCAGGGCCCGGGCGTCAGATATCAGAGACGCGGTATTGCCCACCTCCACGTGAACCGTGCAACCATCGGCGCCGGCCTTTTTAAAGGCCTCGAGGTAACGCGCAGGATCTGAGATCATGAGGTGACAGTCAAAGAAGCGCGTCGAATAGGGACGAAGCGACTGCACCACGGGTGGACCAATGGAGATGTTGGGCACGAAGTGTCCGTCCATAACGTCCACGTGCACCCAATCGGTCTGGGCGTCGACAACTTGTATGGCGTTGGCGAGCGCGCCGAAGTTGGCGGCCAAGATCGAAGGAGCGATTCGCAGAGCGCCCACTAAACCTGCGTCGGGACCGGCGTCAAGATTATCCACGACGACCAGCCTAGGAGGTCACGAGGTGAATTAGTCCCACTCGTCCTCACCGTCGAGACGCGCGCCGGCCCACCACTCCGCGCCACTCATCGTGTGCGAGCCTTCGGGCTGCACCCAGGACACTTCGAGCAATCCGTCAGCGAGTCCGAGTCCCACGACGCCGCCCTCGGCCAGGACCGAACCCGCTCGTGCCACCGCACCCGTGGGCGCCGCGCGCAGAATTCGTAGACGTCGCCCTCGGACTTTAACGAATGCACGTTCTAGTTGGACAACGCGAAGTGCTTGAGACACGCTCATTTGAGGGGTTACGTGAAAGGTCTCGGGGGTGAGCTTCGCGGCGTAGGTCGATGTACCTTCCTGCGCCCACGGGTGCGCGAGTAACTCCGAGTCCGCCAACACGTCGACCACCAACTGCGCTCCCATCTGGGCCAGCTCTGCGGTGAGCTCACTGGCGGTCTTCTCGCCGATCGGCGTGCGCAATTCAGCGTGCAGTGGACCGGTGTCCAAAGTGGTCTCGAGGGAAATGATGCCCACCCCCGTCTCCTCGTCGCCGGCCAGAATTGCCCGCTCCACCGGGGCGGCGCCGCGCCAACGCGGCAGCAGGGAAAAATGGACGTTCAACATTGGCGTGCGTTCGAGAACGGCCGCCGGAATTATCACGCCGTAGGCGACGACGATACCGTAGTCAACGTCAATGTCAACGAGCGCGGCTACATCGTCGGCGACCTCCAGCCCCATGGCCAGGGCCGCCGCCTTCACTGGCGACGCCGAGACGTCGTTGCCACGTCCGCGACGCCGGTCGGGTTGTGAGATGACGATGGCCACGTCGTGGCCGGCACCCACCAACGCTTCGAGAGCGGCCACGGCCGCCGCGGGGGTGCCGAGAAAGGCCAGCCGCATTTAGTCGCCCAGCAACTGAAAGTGGCCGTCGTGTTCGTGAGGCGACACGCGAATCTGCATCTTGCGTAGTGCCCGCTTGGCCGCCTTGCGCTGTTCATCGTCGAGACGGTCGATCAAGAGGAAACCGTTCAGGTGGTCCACCTCGTGCTGAAAGATTCGCGCCTCGAACTCCTCGGCCTGAATATCAAGTTCGTTGCCGTCGAGATCGCGGCCCACCAGGTGCACCGAGTTGGGCCGCGCAATCTCCCAACTGAGCCCCGGCACCGACAGGCAGCCCTCCTCGTAAATCCACTCGCCGCTGGTCTCGAGGATCTGGGGATTCACCACGACGACTGGTCCGTCGCCCTTGTCGTAGACAAATAGGCGTTTCTGGACACCGATCTGGTTGGCGGCGAGGCCGACGCCCGGCGCGTTGTACATTGTCTCGATCATCGATTCGGCGAGGGCCGCGACCTTGCCGTCAATATTGTCGATATCGGTCGCCACTTGGTTGAGGACCGGGTCGCCAAAAGTGCGAATTGGTAACGTGCTCACCCTTTCAGGATACCGTGTCTGATTCTGCGCTCTCGCTGGGGCGACTGGCGCCGGTGCGACTGGCGCCGGTGCGACGCGCTAGAACACCTCGAGGCGCAGTCGCCCGGGTGTCCGTGGAGTCTCTCGCAGGACGCGCGTCAACACGTCAACGTCGCTCGCGGTGAGAACGTAGGTATCTTGCACACGGCGCACTCTCACTTCATCAGAGTGCAGCGCGGCCACGAACTCCGGAGCCGCCTCACCCGATACCCGAGCGCGGGCTCCGTAGGGCGGCAGCGACAGCGTCCGGGCCGTCGCCGCATCATCTGCAATGACCGCGCTGACGTCGCCCGACGTGATGGCGTCAATCACCTCGTCGTGGCGACGAGTTTGAACCACGACCATTCCGCGTCCCTCGCGACGCGAGCCCACCAGGCGAGCGGCCTTGGCGACGGCGGTCAACGCGTGGCGCCGTGCCGACTCGCGCGGGGCCAGCAGGTACTGATCGAAATCGACAAAGACCACGAGCGAGCAGCGCCGCACGCGACCAAAGACCGCCTCGGTCCCGACGACGACCCGGGCGTCAATGGGACCACGTGACGCCGCCGTGACCTCATCCACCGGCTGGGACAATTGTGCCGCGACGTCGCGGGCCAGGGTCGAAACTCCCGCGCGGACTTTCTTCAAGTTCGTCGCCGCACAAGAACGACAGAAGTTGGCGCGCGGCTCGTGCAACTCGACGCAAGCCATTTGATCGCCGACTTCGGTCTCCGCCTGGTGACAGACGTTGCATCGAGCGAGTTCCCCGCAACGCCGACACGCGTAGAGACGACCGTGACCGAGCCGCTGCAAGATCACCACCGCCGCCACGGGCTCGTCGCCAGCGAGGGCATGATGCGCGGCCTCGAGTGCGCGACGCGTGAGCACGCCGTCGTGAGGATCAGCCTCTCGACGGTCCACCACATCGACGCGCGACCAACCACTCGCCACGTCGCCCCAGGACGTCACCGGACCTCGCGCCATCAGTGTCGGCGACGGCGCCACCGACGTCAGCCAGAGCGGAGCATCGTCGCGACGGCAACGTTCGCGCAGCATCGTCGTCACGTCCCACGTGGGCGAGCTCTCCGAGCGGTACGCCTCATCGTCGGCGTCAATCACCACCGCTCCGCGTAGTCGTGGCGTCGGCGCGAGCGCGCTGCCGCGCGAACCAACGATGACCGGCCAGCCAGCACGCATCCGGTCCCACTCGCCCTCGCCCTGGGCGACGGCGCAGCCGCGCTGTTCGAGGCGCCCGCGCAGGCGCTGGGCCCACGCCTCAGTCGGCACGAGGACGAGCAACGAGCCTTCCCTGGTCATCGTGCTCTGATACGCGTACAAAATGAGTCCGAGCGGGTCGTGCGTGGGCGAGACGAGCAACACCCCGGGATCCAACGACACCGCCTGTGCGGCCACGGAGGCCTCGAGTGGCCGGGGGCGGGGCGCGACGGGAACCTCACGCACGACGACCGACGGCGACGAAGCGAGCAGGAACCTCGAGAGAGGAGCGCACCAGCGAAGCGACGCCCACTCGAGCAGTCCCAACATTTCAGCGGGGGGACCGAGACCGAGCCACTTCTTCACGGGCTTCATCTCGCGCGTCGCCTCGACCTCGCCCATCACCCAGCCCCGTAGCGAGCGATTGTTGAAGTCCACGCGCACCCGGTCCCCCACTCCTACCGTGGCCAGCGCGCCGGTCAACTCGTAGTCGAAACCGCGATCAACGGCGGCATTCTCGGTGATAACGCGAACGCAGCGCGTCACATCTAGAGAGACAATTCGCGGCGCAGTTCGTCCACGCGCGGCGTCTGCTCCCAGGCAAATCCGTGATCGGCTCGGC
The DNA here is from genome assembly GCA_003168075.1 of Acidimicrobiaceae bacterium. GTDB lineage: Bacteria > Actinomycetota > Acidimicrobiia > Acidimicrobiales > RAAP-2 > RAAP-2. Next base: position 2,912 of record PMTL01000171.1, on the reverse strand, counting down.
CGAAGTGACCATAGGCAGCGGTGTTGCGATAAATCGGCCGTCGCAAATCGAGATCGCGGATGATGGCGGCCGGGCGCAGATCAAAGAGGGCGTCGACGGCCTTGGCGATGCGCGCGCGGTCCACGCGTTCAGTGCCGAAGGTCTCCACCAGCACCGAGACCGGTCGCGCCACGCCAATGGCGTAGGCCACCTGGACCTCGCAGCGCTCCGCGGCACCCGCAGCAACGACGTGCTTGGCGACCCAGCGCGCGGCGTACGCCGCAGAACGATCGACCTTAGAGGGGTCCTTACCCGAGAACGCTCCTCCGCCGTGGCGGGCCATTCCACCGTACGTATCAACAATGATCTTGCGACCGGTGAGTCCGGCGTCGGCGTGGGGCCCGCCGAGCACGAACTTGCCCGAGGGGTTGACGAAGACGCGCATCGACGAGGCGTCGAGTTCGGGGGGCAGCATCGGCATGATGACGTGTTCAATGACGTCGCGCTTGATGGTGGTCTGCGAGTCGTAGCCGTCCTCGTGTTGGGTCGAGATCAGTACGGTGTCGATGGCGACCGGTCGGCCGTCCTCGTAGGCGATGGTGACTTGAGTCTTACCGTCGGGACGCAGGTACGGGACCAGACCGCTGCGACGCACTTGCGAAAGTCGCATGGAGAGACGGTGGGCCAACCAAATGGGCACCGGCATGAAGTCGTCGTTGTCGTTGCAGGCGTAGCCGAACATCATTCCCTGGTCGCCGGCGCCCAGTGCATTGAGCTCATCTTCTCCGCCCGCACCCGAACGGTGCTCGTGGCTGACGTCGACGCCTCCGGCGATGTCGGGACTCTGCTTGCCGAGCGACACCAGCACGGCACACGTCGTGCCATCGAGACCCTTGGCCCCGTCGTCGTAGCCAATGTCGAGAATCGTCTCACGCGCCACCGACGTGATATCCACCACGGCCGTGGTCGTGATCTCGCCGGCCACCACGCACAGACCAGTGGTCAGGAGGGTCTCACAGGCGACGCGAGCGTAGGGGTCTTGCGCCAAGATGGCGTCGAGGACACTGTCCGAGATCTGGTCAGCGATCTTGTCGGGGTGGCCTTCGGTCACCGACTCTGAGGTGAAGAGGGTGCGATCGGTCATGAGACTCCTTGGGATATTAATGAAGCAACCTTAGCCAAAATCTCTTGTGAAATGGCTTCTTTCGATCGTAGAGAGAGCTTCTGCACAGTCTCGTCTCGACCCACGAGAAGAACTTCGTTGGTGGGATGGGCGAAACCCGCCCGAGGCGCCGACACGTCGTTGGCGACCAGGAGATCTACGCCCTTGCGACGGATTTTGGCCACTGCGTTGGTCTCGAGGTCCTGAGTCTCCGCGGCGAAGGCAACAACGACTTGGCCCGCACGACGACGCGCCACGAGTTCGCTAACGATGTCCCTCGTCGGTACCGGTGTCAAGACTGGTGGCCCAGCCTCTTTCTTGAGTTTCTCGCGAGAGGCGTCGAAAGTGAAGTCGGCCACGGCCGCGGCCATAATCGCCACGTCAGCGTCGACGAAGTGTTCGAACATCGCCTCACCCATCTGCGCCGCGCTCTCCACCTCGACCAGGTGCACGCGCCGCGCGACGTCCAGGGCCAGCGGTCGTCGCGTCGTCGTCACCAACGTCACCTCGGCGCCGAGTCGAACGGCCACTTCGGCGAGGGCGTATCCCTGGTGGCCTGAGGAGCGGTTGGACATGACGCGCACCGGATCGATGGCTTCGCGCGTGCCCCCGGCGCTGACCAGGATCCGCACACCCGTCAACACTCCGCGGAAACCCTCCAAGATGCGCTGCACCAACGCGAAGATGGCGTCGGGATCGGGCAAGCGTCCCGCGCCTTCGTCTCCCCCGGCCAGGTGACCCACGTCGGGCTCGAGAATCATGACACCGCGGCGTCGCAACGTCGCCAAGTTCTCTTGAACCGATGGTTGCTCCCACATCTCGGTATGCATCGCCGGACACAGCAGCACCGGCGCGCGCGAGGCCAGCAGCGTGGCGCTCAAGAGATCGTCACCGAGGCCCATCGCGTAGCGCGCGATGAGGTGTGCCGTCGCCGGAGCCACCACGATGAGATCGGCGCTCTGACCCAAGTAGGTATGGGGGATTGGCGTCGTGGGGTCGCCGAAGAGCGAGACTCGCGCCGGTTCGCTCGCGAGCGCAGAAAAGGTGACGGCGCCCACGAAGCGGGTGGCGTCGGGCGTGAGGACCGGCGAGACGAAGTANNGTGAGCCGGAGTTAGGCGTCGCGGAGGGCATCGGTGAAGGCGTCGAGGTCGTTCGCCGCGTCCAGTCGAGCCTGCTCACGAGCTTCCGCTTCGAGACGCTCGGCCTCGATCTCGCCGGTGGTGGGCCGGTGGAACTGGAGTTTGCCTTCGTAGAGCTCCTCCATGGCCAGTGAGAGGGACTTGTTTGAGAGCGACGACACCTGCGGCGGTATCAACGCACCGTGTCCCGAGCCCAGTCCGTTGTAGTACTCGTTGATCTCGCGAGCGCGAATCGCTGAGACGGCCACCAGCGTGAACTT
>PMTL01000171.1:0-310 GCA_003168075.1 Acidimicrobiaceae bacterium | reverse complement strand
CGACTCCAAACGGCGCGCGATGTGTTCTTCGTGGTCACCGCGACCGCGCAGGCGCTTCTCGAGTAGTTCCATAGTGGGTGCCGTGAGCAAGATAATCACCGCGCCGGCGTCGCGGTCTCGTACTTGTCGCGCGCCCTGGACCTCAATTTCGAGCAGAACGTCGCTGCCCTCAGGCGGATGGGGGCGCGGCGTACCGTACAGATTGCCGTGAAAGTCGGCCCACTCGTAGAAGAAATCTCGCGCGATGGCGTCCTCGAACACCTCGCGAGTGACGAAAAAATACTCCTGTCCCGTCTCGGTGGGGCGGGGT
>PMTL01000168.1 GCA_003168075.1 Acidimicrobiaceae bacterium | reverse complement strand
GTCGACCAGGGCATCGAGCACTCCGCGGCCGCCAACTTCTCGCCGAACCCCGAGTACTTCGACCCGGCGCGTCTGTGCGACCTCGCGATTGCCGCGGACTGCAACGCAATCGCGACCACGCTGGGCACGTTAGGCATTGTTTCGCGTCGCTACGTGCACCGCATCCCCTTTATCTTGAAGATCAACCACAACGACCTGCTGCGCTATCCCAACACCTTCGACCAGCGACTCTTCGCGTCAGTCCAGCAGGCCGCTGACCTCGGCGCCGTGGGCGTCGGGGCGACGATCTATTTCGGCTCGGAGGGTTCGATTCGCCAGATCGAGGAGATTTCGACGGCCTTCGCCGAGGCGCACCGACTGGGCATGTTCACCGTGCTGTGGACGTATCTGCGCAATGATGCCTTTAAGACTCCCGAGGCGGACTACCACCTCAGCGCCGACCTCACGAGCCAGGCCAATCACTTGGGCGTGACCATCGAGGCGGACATCATTAAGCAGAAGCAACCCGAGAACAACGGTGGCTTCAACGCCATCAAGTTCTCCAAAACCAACCCCAAGGTGTACTCCGAACTCACTACTGACAACCCGATTGACTGGACCCGTTGGCAGGTGGTCAATTGCTACGCCGGACGCATTGGACTGATTAACTCCGGTGGCGAATCCAAGGGCGACGACGACCTGGCCGGAGCCGTGCGCACCGCGGTCATTAACAAGCGTGCGGGTGGACAGGGACTGATCCTGGGTCGCAAGGCCTTCCAGCGTCCGATTGACGACGGCGCCGCGTTGGTGCACTCCGTGCAGGACGTCTACTTGGACTCCAGCATTACCGTCGCCTAGTACTCTCCTCCCCATGGAGACCGACGTCCGCGACGCGGGATGGCGCACGTGGGCGAACCTCGTCACGGTGCTTCGCCTGGGCCTCCTACCGGTCTTTCTCTGGCTCCTCTTCTCAACGAATCACCGGGCCATCGCCGCGTGGCTCCTCGCTTTCCTGGGGGCGACCGACTGGATTGACGGCTGGCTCGCGCGACGGCTCAATCAGACCTCAACGGTAGGAAAAATTCTTGATCCGACGGCGGATCGCATTTTGGTAATGGTCGGACTGATCGCCGTGGCCGCCGCCGCGGGTGTGCCCTGGTGGTTCGCTGGCATCACGCTGGCGCGCGAGGTGCTCGTGTCGGTGCTCACCGTGGTGCTCGCGGCCCTGGGCGCCGCGAGGATCGACGTGCTCTGGTGGGGCAAGGTCTCGACCTTCATCTTGATGACCACTTTCCCCCTATTTCTCCTCACCACGAACCCTCACCATGGCGCACTGGCGACCTGGCAGCACGTGGCGCGTGACGCCACCTGGGTCGTCGGCGTGGCCGGCCTCGTTCTCGCGTGGAGCGTGTTCTTTGGTTACGTGCGCCCCGCTTCGCGAGCTCTGGTGGCCGGGCGCGCTGCGCGCAAGATGGGATAGATTCGTGCCATGCAGATCCCGTCTGAACTCCGGTACTCCAACGACCACGAGTGGGCGAGCGCGTCCGACACGGTCGTTCGCGTCGGCATCACCGACTACGCCCAAGACGCGTTAGGTGACGTCGTTTTCGTCGACCTGCCCAAGATCGGTGCGACGGTGATCGTGGGTGGAACCCTGGGCGAAGTGGAGTCCACCAAGTCAGTGTCGGAGATCTACGCGCCCGTCGCGGGAACCGTCGTCGCGGTCAACGAGACCGTGGTCGCCTCGCCAGAATTGGTCAATTCTGACCCCTACGGCGCCGGTTGGTTGTGCGATATCTCAACGTCGGATGCGGCCGACTTCGAGGCCCTGCTAGACGCCGAAGCGTACCGAGCGCTCACCAATAACTAGCCCTGACATCCGGGCGAAAACCTAAGTAGTGTGAAGCGAATGAACTGCCGACGCTGTGGAGAAATTCTCAACGCCAATGCGAATTATTGTTGGTCGTGCGGCGCGCCCCAGCACGACGCCACCTCGGCGGAAACCATTGCGATGCCGGTCGTCGCGTCGGCTGATGCACCCATCACGAACGCCGATCGGGGTCCGGTCGGGGCCCACGTCGACGAACTCGTTATCATCACCGGCAATGCCGCTGGTAGCCGCTGCGAGCTCTCCCAAGAGGTGACGACCGTCGGACGTCACGAGAACAGTGACCTGTTGCTCGACGACGTCTCGGTGTCGCGCCACCACGCAATCTTCACGCGCACGGCCAGTCGCCGCGTCACCTTGCGCGACCTTAATTCGCTCAATGGCACCTACGTCAACGGCGCGCGCGTCGAGGAGACGATACTGCATTCGGCCGACGAAGTGCAGATCGGCAAGTTCAAACTCGTCTTCTGGGAGGCAACGTCGTGAACTCGACGTCGACTCCGCTCAAGATTGGCCAGGTCCACGCACTCCTACGCCGAGACCACCCCAACTTGGAGCTCTCGAAGATCAGGTATTACGAGGAAATGGGCTTGGTCGCCCCGGCGCGCAGCCGCAAGGGATACCGGCTGTATTCCGAGAAAGACGTGGAGTGCCTTCGTGAGGCGATTCGACTCGCCGATGACGAATTCGTCCCTCTGCGCGTCGTTCGGGTGCGACTCATCGAACAGGGTCTGCTGAGGGATGACCATCGCGGTATTCCCGCGCCTCGCCAAGCCGCGCGCAGTACCCAGGCCAAGGTGGTGTCACTCCCGGTACCCGCTCCTTCGCCGCCGACCCTGGTGGTGTTGGGCGACGACGCCACGATTCCTGAGGCGCAACCCGACGACGAGTCGTTCGAGGGGATGAGCGCCAATCAGCTCCTCGAAGTGAGCGGCGTCGAGCCCGACCTGCTCAATAAAATCCTCTCCTTGGGTTTGGTGACTCCCATGACGAGACGGGGCACTTCGACTTTCAGCGCGCTCGACGTACGCGTCGTCCAGATGTCAGCGTCGTTACTGCGCGGCGGGGCCGAGCCGCGCCTGCTCGGGGCGCTGCGACGTGTGGTGGAGCGAGAGGTGGGTATCATCGACGACCTCACTTCTGACTTGCGGGGAAGTTCGAGCACCGTGTCCGAAGTAATCGCGGTGAGACTCGACGTGGCGGGTGAAATAGAGATGCTACGTGCGGAACTCTTCGAGCGAGCCCTGAGCGAGTACCTAGACATCTAAATCTGAACCGACTCGCCCGACGAGGTCTAGGCTGGGTTTATGGTTGAAGTCGTCTTGCGGGCAGTTCGCGTCGACGTCGGATCGTCCACGCCCTTGCTACTTCTCGAAGAAGTGGGCGGCGACCGGGTCCTACCAATTTTTATAGGCGCACCCGAAGCCACGGCGATTGCCTACGCGCTCCAGCACATCGAGACACCTCGTCCGATGGCCCACGACCTCCTGGGCAACGTCATCACGGCATTGGGTGCTCGACTCTTCGCCGTGGAAATCACTCATTTGATTGACAACACGTTCTACTCCAATCTGCGATTGCTACGCGACGGGCGAGAAGTCCTGGTCTCGGCTCGCCCGAGTGACGCCGTGGCTCTCGCCCTGCGAGTGGGCGCCCCGCTGCTGGTGAGCGACGAGCTGATGAATGAAGAGGGTCAAGTCCTTGAGGTGGGCGACGAGGATGAAGAAGAGTCCGCGGAGTCTGAGGCTACGTTGCTCGCGGAATTACGCGACTTTCTCAATAACGTGCGCCCCGAGGACTTCGATCAGTGAGTCGCACGCTTCGTACGGCCCTCATTGCTATCGCCGTCGTCGTCGCGTTCACCGCGGGTCGCGAATTGAGCCATCACACCACGACGACCACCTCGACGACGTCGACCACCACCACGTCCACGACCTCAACCACGACCACGTCGACGATACCCTCAAACACCACCACGTCCACCGCGTCATTGACCACGTGTCGAGGTTCGCAGTTCAGTGGCGCCAACGTGGGTTCCCAGGGAGCCGTAGGTACCGGGTACGACGTCATGACGCTGACCAATACCGCGGCCGGATCGTGTGTGATCGATGGCTATCCTCTGGTGACCTTGCAGGAAGCCCACGGAGTCGTGGAATCGGTGAGCAAAATGTCGGACTCAACGAATTTCCCGTCGTCTCCGGCGAATCTGCCCCCGAGTCCTCACACCATCGGTGTCGGTCAGCAGATCTCAATTGAGTTGCGCTACTCCGACGTTCCGGTGGGAGTCGAGACGTGCCCCGCCATTGTGCAAGTCAGCGTCCGGTTTATTCAAAATGACACGTCGGTGCCAGTGACCTTTCCCAACCCGATTTCGCCCTGCGTGCTCGAAGGAATTGCCGTGAGCCCCCTTTACCCCTCGTAGACCGCGTCGAACGCGACGGCGCTGGTAGACATGGGCTCGTGGCGATGAGGAAGATTCTTGGGCATCCGACGTGGGTCCAGGTCCCTAAGCGCGGTCGCGCCGCAGTGATCTTGCTGCACGGTGGCATGAGTTCGAGCACCTCAATGCTGCGAACCATTGGGCCAGGTCTGTCGGCGCATTTTCGCGTCGGTGCTTTCGATCGTCGAGGCCACGGCCGCACGCCCGATACCTCGGAGCCCTTCACGTACGAAGCGATGGCCGATGAGACCATTGCGTTTGTGGAGTCGCTGGATCGACGGGTGCACTTGGTCGGTCACAGCGACGGGGGAAATATCGCGTTATTGGTGGGACTGCGCCGTCCCGATCTGATTAAGCGCATGGTGGTAGTCGGAGCAAACTACCACTACAACGGTCTGGTGGACTTCCCACTGATGCAGCCCGGGACGACAGATTTCGATACGTGGGCCCTCAAGTATGCGCTGCACTCTCCCGACGGGATTGTTCACGCCGGAGAAGTCTTGGCAAAGACTAACGAGATGTTCACAACGGGCCCGACCATGACGGTCGGGGAGTTAGCCAACATCGAGGTACCCACGCTCGTGATGGCGGGCGACGACGACGTAGCGACGCTCGAGCACACCACCACGATGTACGAGTCGATTCCCCAGGCTCAATTGGCGATCATCCCAGGCTCGTCGCACGCCGTTTTGAAGGAGCGAACCAGGGAATGCGTGCGGATGGTTCGCCGATTTCTCACCCAAGATCTGCCCGTCGTCACCTACTCCCCGCTGCGCCGAGCACCGGTGGGGGAGTTTCCGGGTGACTAGTCCCTCGCGGGGTGCAGGGGAATCGAGCAGCCTGAGCCGTGGCCGCGACCGCAGGGGACCTAGACTGACCGACATGTCTGAGTGGCTGATGCGTCGGCGCTTCGCGGCGCACCAGTGGTGGTCGTCGCTTCGCCGGCTGTCCAGCGACGCGGTCCTCTACGGTCTGGCCGCGCTCTTCTCGCTCGGCATGGGAATCGTCTCGTCCGACAATGCTCAGTGGCACTGGGACTTCTTGGCCGTCGGCCCCTACGCACTGGCGGCCGTCCTCGCGGTGCTCTGCGCGCGAGTGAGCAGTCGGCGAGAGACGAAGGTGCGCCTCGCCTTGTTGGGACTGGTTATCTTTGGCGCCGTCTTGTTGCCGTTGGCAATGGAAGTTCACTGGCGCACCGAGGAGCCAACGCGCGGCTTCGCCCAACCCGAGGTGCTGGTGATCGAGCGGTCAGCGGCCGACATCTTGAAGGGCGAGACGCCCTATCAGTCGTACTGGCGCAACGGACACCTGGTCAATCGCGTACCGCACGTCCCGGCGTACGAGTCGTTCTTCCCGTACTTCCCACTGATGAGCATCTTCGGACTGGCCTCCGCGGAGGACGGTAACACGTCGCCGCTGTCGGACGCGCGTGTCGTGATGACCTTCATGACGCTGGCGACCACTGGTGCGGCCTTGGCCCTCCTACGCGCGTCGCGGCGTCAGAAGATCCGCGTCGCGCAGTTCTTGGTCGCTCTGCCGACCGGGGCGCTGTTTCTCGCTACCGGGGGAGATGACATGCCGATCTTGGCCCTGTCTCTCCTGGGTGTGGTCGCACTGCAGCGTCGAGCCAACAACATGGCTGGTATCTCCCTGGGAATTGCCGCCGCCATGAAGCTGACGGCCTGGCCGATGGCGCTGGGAGCCCTACTCGTGGCACGCGACGAAGAAGGGCTCGCCGCGTGGCGCCGCGTGGCGCTGTGGATGGTGGTGATCTTTGGTGTGACGGTATTGCCCTTCGCGGTGTCCTCACCGTTCGCCTTCATGTCCAACGTGGTGGCCTTTCCTCTGGGCCTGGCGCACGTCGCCTCGCCCGCGGCCAGTCCGTTGCCCGGATACTTATTGACCCATCTGTGGGCCCCCATTGGCCACCTGCTCACTCCGTTGACGCTCTTGGTGGGTGGCTACTTCGCCACACGTTTCGCGCGGCGGCACTGGCCGCTCAACCTCTCGCAACTGCTCGCCATCATGGCCATCTTTTCCATGGCGCTGATCTGTGTGGCGTCGGCCACCCGCGTGGGCTACGTGATCTACCCGCTCAATTTCGCACTGTGGTCGCGAGTAGTGGCAAACGTGCCCGAGCCGGCGCGCGAACTCGAGATCGTCGCCTAGATCGCTTCGGAGTTCTGATAGATCCGAAACGTCCACGACGTCGAGGTTGACGTGGAGGAATCGACGGTGATGCCAATGACCCAGTAGAACGTGTCACTGCCCGCTTTTTGAAAGAGGTACTGCGGTGAGCCATTGGAAGCACCACTGGAGAAGAGCGACCAACCGCGGGCTTCGAGTTGGGTCTTGTAGAAACTCAACAGTGTTGAGGCGTTCGTAGTGGAGAGCAGCGGTCGGTAGCAGTCGAAGTCACCGGCACCGGCGTTGGGCAATTGAAAGGGTCCTGTCGCGCGGGTGTCGACGGGCGTCAGAACGCCGCCGACGACGTTGCCCGGCGGAGTACCGGGAGTGATGCAGTTATTGAGCAGAGTGCTCGCGTGGTCCACGTTGAGTCCGCCCACGACGACCGGGATCGTGGTGGTGGTTGCCACTCCCTGGCCGGTCACGAGGTTGATCACCATGAAGATCGCCAGCATCAAGACGGCGAGCCCGAGCACCGCAGCGGCGGGCAGGATGCTGGTAGTGGTGGTCAGGGGAGGTTGGGGCTTGGAGGGAGTCACTCGTTCCAGCCTAAATGGTCGAGGGGACCCCGGCCTTTTCCCAGGTGCCAACCGGCGGCTCCCTGTAGGGCCGCCAGGACGAAGGATTTTGCGTCGCGCGTGGCGTCGGTGACACTGCGGCCCAGGCCCAGGCCCGCGCAGAGCGCGGCGGAGAGACTGCAACCCGTTCCGTGGTCGTTGTCCGTTGCGACGCGCGGCGACTCAAAGACCGTCACGTCGTCGGCGCTCAAGAGGACGTCCGGCACGGGGGCGTCGACACCACTGGCAGCGAAGTGGCCACCCTTCACGAGTACGTAGCGCGGGCCTAGCGCGAGCAGTTCTCGACCGAGCGCGAGCATGTCGTCGGGTGATGAGATGTCGCGCACGTCGATCCCGCAGAGTAGTGCTGCTTCGCGCAGGTTGGGTGTGACCACCGTGGCCAGAGGAAAGAGCGCCTCGCGGTAGGCGCGCACCCCGCCGTCGCGCATCAGAGAATGTTGAGTTGACGAGACCAGTACGGGGTCGACCACGAGGTGCGCGAGAAGCCCTTGGCGTGCGAGTTCGGCGACCGCTTCGACCACGTCGGCGTCGCCGAGCATACCGGTTTTCACCGCGGCCACGTCAAAGTCCTCGACGACACTGCGCACCTGGGAGATCACCAGCGACGTGGCCAGTACGGCTACGTCGCTCACACCGAGGGTGTTCTGGGCGGTGACTGCGGTGAGTGCGGTGGTGCCGTGAACGCCGAAGGCGGCAAAGGTGCGAAGGTCGCCTTGAATGCCAGCTCCGCCACCCGAATCAGATCCCGCGATGGACAGAACGGTGATCGGTTGCACTGGGTCCACCTTACTGAAGGTCGCCGGTACTGGCTACGCTAAGGGGAGTGTCTGAACTTTTCTGTGTTGGTTCGCTGACGTCTCCATCGCGCTTGGTGATGGGTACCGGCGGATTTCGCTCTCTTGACACTTTGTCGGCGTCGCTCGTGGCGTCGGGTTCCTCCATTGCGACGGTGGCACTCCGCCGAGTTGACCCGAGCGTTGAAGGTTCCATTTATGACCTGCTGAATTCACTGGACTTTCAACTGTTGCCCAATACGGCTGGTTGCTACAGCGTCGCCGAGGCCATCAAAGTTGCCGAAATGGCCCGAGAGGCCTTTGGGACCGACGCCGTCAAACTCGAGGTCATCGGCGACGACGTGACGCTATTGCCCGACACCACCGAGACGCTGCGCGCGGCGGAGGAACTCGTGGCGCGGGGTTTCGAGGTCTGGGCCTACACCTCGGACGACTTCATCGTCGCCCAACGGCTCGAGCAAGTGGGTTGCGTGGCGGTCATGCCGCTCGGATCGCCCATTGGATCGGGACTGGGAATTCGCAATCCTCACGCCATCAGCCTCATTGCGGAGCGCCTGAGCGTGCCGGTGCTACTCGACGCCGGGGTCGGCACGGCCTCGGACGCGGCACTGGCCATGGAACTGGGCTGTGACGGCGTCTTGGCGGCCTCGGCCATCAATCGGGCGCTCGAGCCGGTTCTTATGGCCGAGGCCATCCGCGACGGGGTTCGGGCGGGGTTCGCCGCTCGCCGCGCCGGGCGTATCCCGCCGCGACTGCACGCCGAGGCGTCGTCGCCGGCGATGGGTCGTCCAGATTTATTTGCCGATTCCTCGGGTCTGTAACTACACTGTTGTAGTACATCGGGGCGCGGCCTCGGTCGGGAGAACGTTCATGAGTGATGTCACGGTGATGGGATTTAGCGGACCGACGGTGTGCCGATTGACCGGCGTCACCTACCGCCAACTCGACTATTGGGCCCGTACCGATCTAGTGACCCCTTCCATCACCCCGGCTCAGGGCAGTGGTTCGAAGCGAAAGTATTCGTACCGTGACGTCCTCGAGGTCAAGGTCATCAAGTCCCTGCTCAATTCGGGGGTCTCCCTCTCTCGCGCGCGCCAGGCGGTCGAATGCCTACGTGACTCCCTGGGCGTTGATTTGTCATCCTCAAGTTTGGTCTTGAGCGATAGCGGATCGGTCCTAGCGGACCATGACGGTCTGGTAGACCTGTTACGTGGTGGTCAAGGAGTCTTTAACGTAGTGTCAATGGCGAACGTGGTCGCCGAGCTTACGACCATGATGAGCGACATTGAAGAGAAGTCGGAGAAGGTGACTCGTACGGCGTGAGCCTGTTCCCTGACGGAGTAAATCTTCGTCACCCCAGTTTTACTCCAGTGCTTGAAGAGCGATTCGCCCACCTCTCCGAAGAGATCTTCGCGAGACTATTGACCTTGTACGGCGTCACGTGGGTGTACGAACCCCTCGAGTTTCCGCTCGCCTGGGACGACAACGGCGTACCGACGCGGGCCTTTCGCCCTGATTTCTACCTGCCCGAGAAGGGCACGTTCATTGAACTCACCGTCCTCGAACAGCGACTGGTCACCAAGAAGAACCGTAAAGTGCGCGAGTTTCGAGAGCTCTACCCCGAAGTCCCGATCGAAGTCGTCTACCGCGGCGATTTCTTGGCGCTGGCCGAACGCCACGGGGTCAACGTGACGTCGTTCACCACACAGGCTGCGTAAAGTATTTCTCGTGGACAATCGCCGCCCTTTTCTCTTTGACGCCCACGTGGCTCTCGGTGCCAAAATGGTCCCCTTCGGCGGTTGGGAGATGCCCCTGGCGTACCAGGGAGGCACCGTCGCTGAGCACATGGCGTGTCGAAATGATGCGGTTGTTTTCGACGTCTCGCACCTCGGGACAGTGCGCTGTGACGGACCCGACATGTTCGACGCCTTGCAGAATACGCTGACCAATGATCTGCGAAAGATTGCGCCGGGCAAGGCCCAGTACACCCATCTTCTCACCGACGGGGGTTTTGTCGTCGACGACATCATCGTGTGGTGGTACTCCGATACCGAGTTCGACGTCATGCCCAACGCGTCCAACACCTCCGGGGTCACCGCCGCGTTGCCGGGCCGCGACGTGACCGCTGAGCGCTGCATCCTCGCCGTTCAGGGTCCCCACGCTCGAGCGAAAGCTGCCGCGTTGGGGACAGAGTTCTCAGAGGTACCGCGCTTTGGGGTACGGCGCTTTGACTTTCACGGTGTAGAAGTGCGCGTGGCGGGGACGGGCTACACCGGCGAAGACGGTCTCGAGATCGCGGCGCCGAACGACGTCGCCGAGGAGATTTTGGCGGGCCTCGTGGCTGCCGACATCACTCCCGCTGGACTCGGCGCTCGCGATACCCTGCGCCTGGAATCCGCGTTGCCGCTCTACGGACACGAGCTCTCGCTCACCTCCACGACTCTCGAAGCACGCCTCGGCTGGGTGCTCGGATGGGACAAGGAGACCTTCCGGGGTCGCGACGCCGTTGAGGCCGAGCGCGAGCGCGGCGTGAGTCGCCACCTCACCGGAGTGAAGTGCGACGGTCGCCAGCCACTGCGCGACGGTGGCGAAGTGGTGATCAATGGCGACGTCGTGGGCACGTTGACGTCGGGCAATTTCTCCCCGGTGCTCGAACGCGGCATCGGACTCGGACTCCTGCGCGGCGAGCTCAAAGCCGATACGCCGGCGGTCGTGTCGTTACGAGGTCGCGACATCGCGGTAACACTCAGCGCATTACCCTTCGTACGAAAGGCATCATCGCGTGGCTGATTATCTCCCGCACACACCCGAGGAGACGGCCGAGATGCTGTCGTTCCTCGGGATGAATTCCCTCGACCAGCTCTTCTCGCACATTCCCGCATCGATTCGACTGTCCCAGGGACTCAATCTTGAGCCCGGCATGAGCGAGCCCGACGTGGCGGCGGTCTTTTCGAACTACACCACGGCCAACGCCGGGCAGATGTCTCATCTCACCTGCTACGCCGGCGCGGGCGCCTACGACCACGAGGTGCCCGCCGTCGTGAAGATGCTCGGCTCGCGCTCGGAGTTCGTCACGGCCTATACGCCCTACCAGCCCGAAGTCGCCCAGGGTGTACTGCAGGCGATTTTCGAATTCCAGACGATGATCTCGCGCCTGAGCGGTCTGCCCGTCGCTAACGCCTCTCTCTACGACGGAGCGACTGCTCTCGTCGAAGGCGTCAACATGGCCTCGGGGGCGACGAATCGCCAGAGGTTGTTGATCTCCTCGGGCGTGCATCCGCACTGGCGAGCTGTCGTCAAGACCTTCGCCAAGGGCACCGGCCACGTCGTCGTCGAAGTTCCCTTGAAGAACGGTGTGACCGATTGGGGGAGTGTCGACGCGAGCGACGCGGCCGCCGTTGTAGCGGCCTACCCGAACTACCTGGGCGTGCTCGAGGACATGAGCATCGCTAAGTCCCTCGCCACGTCGAGCGGAGCACTCTTGGTCGTCTGTGGTGACCCGTTGGCCGCCGGGGTCCTCAAGACCGCCGGCGACTGGGGCGCCGACGTATTCGTCGGCGAGGGCCAACCCCTCGGAACGGCGCTCTCCTTCGGTGGACCGTACCTGGGACTCTTTGCGTGCACCCACGACCAGATCCGTCGCTTGCCCGGGCGCATCGTGGGAGAGACCGTCGACTCCAATGATCGCCGCGCCTTCGTCACCACCCTGCGCGCTCGCGAACAGGACATCCGACGCGAAAAAGCAACCTCGAATGTCTGCACGAACCAGACCTTGATGGCCGTGACCGCCGCCATCCAACTCGGTTGGCTGGGCACACGGGGCTACGCAGAGGTCGCCACGCGATGCGCCCAGGGCGCGCATTATCTGCACGACTACTTGATACAGGTGAGTGGCGTCACGCCTGTCTCGACGAATCCATTCTTTCGTGAATTCGCAGTGCGCCTTCCGCGCAACGCCAGCGGTGTCCTCGACGACCTGGTAGGTGAAGGCATCCTGGGGGGTCTCTCGGTCGAGTCCTTGGCGGGGGACAGCGATCCCTCTATCGAGGGCGATATCTCGGACGTCGCGTTGATCGCCGTCACCGAAAGGCGCACTCGCGAGGAACTCAACCATTACGTCGACGTGCTGGCCAAGGTGCTGTCATGAGTCTGCCTGGAGGACGCGCGGCCTCGGCGCCACTGCTCGGTCACGAGATTGAGCCCACGATCTTCGAACTGTCGGTTCCCGGGCGCAGCGCATTTCAATTGCGCACTACTGACGTGCCTGCCACGCCGCTGAGTGACTTCATTCCCGCGGAGCATTTGAAGACCAAGTCCATAGCGCTCGCTGAGGTGTCTGAGCGCGACCTCGTCGGTCACTTCACCCGACTGTCGCATCGCCAGTTCTCGGTCGACCTCGGCGCGTATCCGTTGGGCTCGTGCACCATGAAGTACAACCCGAAGTTCTGTGACGCGGTCGCGGCGGATCCGGGACTCAATTCGGTGCACCCGGGTGTTCCGGCATCTCTCTGTCAGGGTTGGCTCGAGTTACTCGTCACTTTGGAGACGAAGCTCTGTGCGATTACCGGTATGGCGGCGGCGACGCTGCAGCCGGCGGCCGGTGCGGCGGGCGAGCTCACTGGGCTTCTTCTCATGCGCGCTTACCACGAGGCCAACGGCGACACGCGCCAACGCATCTTGATTCCCGACTCGGCCCACGGGACGAACCCGGCCTCGGTGACCCTCGGTGGCTACGTGGTCACGACCATTCCTTCGAATGACCGCGGACTGGTCGACCTGACGGCGTTAAAGGCCGCGCTCGGTCCCGACGTGGCGGGCATCATGTTGACCAATCCGAATACGCTCGGTCTCTTTGAAGAGGAGATCGTCGCGATCGCTGCAGCCGTGCACGAAGTCGGTGGTCTGCTCTACTACGACGGGGCCAATTTGAACGCCATTCTCGGCGTTATTCGTCCCGGCGACATGGGCTTTGACATCGTGCACTTCAACCTGCACAAGTCCTTCACCCAGCCGCACGGCGGCGGCGGCCCCGGCGNNGGCAACGCCATGGTGCTGGCGCGCGCGCTGGCATATATCGACGTACACGGGGGAGACGGTCTGACTCGCGTCGCTCAGCACGCAGTTTTGAACGCCAATTGGCTACGCGAGCGATTGCGCGATACATTGCCCGCCGCCTACGACCGGGTCTGTATGCACGAGTGCGTGCTGACCGCGACGTCGCTCAAAAATGAGTACGGCGTGCGGGGTCTCGACGTCGCCAAAGGTCTGCTCGAAGAGGGATTTCACTCGCCGACGGTGTACTTCCCGCTC
>PMTL01000138.1 GCA_003168075.1 Acidimicrobiaceae bacterium | reverse complement strand
CGAGTCCCTCCGCCCGCACCACTCCCCGGTCGACTCCGGGGACTCTTCTTCGTCAACCAACTGGGCTCGCAACGTCTTGGTGCACCGCAGGGGGGAAATTCCGTCAAAATGATGTAGTGCGTCGACATTTCTACTTTCGTCCCCACGGTGACCTTTTTGACGCGTGGGACGTCGCTCGTTTGGTCGAGCTCACCCAAACTCTTCCTGTCGTCGAGGTGGACCTGGCTTCACTCAGCGAAATCGACTCGGAGTACTGGATTGGTCCCGACGGAGGCGCCCCCACCGTGCGGACCCTGGTACGTCACATGGAACTGACGTTGAACGCGGATCTCACGTATCCGATCATCCTCGCGAGCAACGCGCGAGTGATGGACGGCATGCATCGCGTCGCTCGCGCACTGCTCGAAGAACACGCGACCATTCGCGCGGTACAGTTCCGCGTTGATCCTGAGCCGGACTACCTCAGTGTTCGTCTCGATGAACTCGCGAGCGAAGTCGAGTGAGTCATCTCGTAGTGAGATGAAGGTCATCTTCAACGCACTACAGGGATTACGTGCGACTCGCACTTCGAAGTTTGCGTGCGAACTCACGTAGTCAACATTTGATGGCATGGAACGGGCGGACCTGCTAGCGTAGTATTCGCTGTCTGTGCCGTATTTCGCGGTGGAGCCGATTCGACTGTGACATATCGAGTTGGGCTCATCTCAACTTGTAGGAGTCATATGTCTGTGTCCTTTGCCGACCTCGGCGTGCCGTCGAACCTTGTCGATCGCCTCGCCGCCCAAGGCATCACCGAAGCATTCCCCATTCAAGAGGCTGCTCTGCCCGACGCCCTCGCCGGTCGAGACGTCGTCGGAAAGGCCATCACTGGTTCGGGAAAGACCCTCGCCTTCGGTCTGCCGCTCATGGCACGTTTGGGCAAGGCTCGCCCCCGAAAGCCGATCGGCCTAGTGCTGGTGCCAACCCGCGAACTCGCGGCCCAGGTCCAAAAGGAACTCGCTAACCTGACTGACGACCGTGGTCGTCGCGTCATCTGCATCTACGGTGGCACTTCGTACAACGTGGCGCGCAAGGCCCTCAACTTCGGCGTCGACGTCGTCGTGGCCTGCCCGGGACGTCTCGAGGACATGCTCGAGCAAGGTGCCTTCGACCTTTCCGAGATCACCACCGTGGTCGTCGACGAAGCCGACCGCATGGCCGACATGGGCTTCTTGCCCGCCGTGCGCCGCATCATGAGCGCCACCCCGCGCGATCGTCACGTGATGTTGTTCTCGGCCACCATGGGCCCCGACGTGAAGTCCCTCGTCAAGGAGTTCACCAACAACGCCGCAGTCCACGACGTCGTGGGCGAAGAGGCCCCGAATGACGTCGACCACTACTTCTGGCGCGTGCCGCGCGATCAGCGCCCCCAGTACACCGCTGACATCATCGCGGAGTACGAGCGCGCACTCGTCTTCACCCGTACCAAGCACGGTGCCGACCGTTTAGCCCGCCAGCTCGGAGAGCGCGGTATTAGTGCGGTCCCCCTGCACGGCGACCGCACGCAGGCCCAGCGTGAACGCGCGTTGCGCAGTGTGAAGAATGGTCAGATCAAAGTTCTCGTGGCGACTGACGTCGCCGCACGTGGCATCCACATTGACCTCCTCCCGGTGGTCGTGCACTACGACCCGCCGGCGCAGGCCACCGACTACTTGCACCGTTCGGGCCGCACCGGTCGAGCCGGCGCCACTGGTTTGGTTATCTCTCTCGTGGGTGAAGACGCCATTGGTCAGGTCAAGCGCCTGCAACGTGCGTTGGGCGTCCCCATGTCCATTGAGTTGCGTGAGGACGCCCCGGCCATTCGCCTAGGTGCCGTCGACGACGCCGTCGCCTCAGAGCGAATTGACGACCGTGGTGGTAAGGGACGCTCCGAGCGTCCGGCCGCGCGCGAGCGAACTGGTGGGAGCTTCTCTGAGCGCGGGCCTCGCTCCTTCGAACGTCGCGATCGTCCTACGGGCGAGCGCAGCTTCTCCGAGCGTGCTCCACGTCCCGAGCGCAGTTTCAATGACCGCAGCGACCGTGCTCCTCGTCCCGAACGCAGTTTCAATGACCGTAATGAGCGTGGACCTCGCGTCGAGCGCAATTTTGCCGACCGTAACGAGCGCGGACCGCGCGTCGAGCGCAATTTCGCGGACCGTAACGAGCGTGCTCCCCGTCCCGAGCGCAATTTCAATGACCGTAACGAGCGCGGACCGCGCGTCGAGCGCAGTTTCGACGGCGTCGCGACGAAGGCGGCCAATCGCGAAGCGGTCGTAAGTTTCTTCAATGACTCTAAGGGCTTCGGCTTTGCGAGTGACGACAAGGGCGACGACCTCTTCATCCACTTCTCGAGCATCCAGGGTGACGGCTTCAAGTCGCTCAGCCAAGGTCAGAAGATCACCTTCGAAGAGGCTCAGGGTCCCAAGGGCCGTGAGGCTCGCAACGTTCGCGTGGTCGGCGGTGGCCGTCAGCGTCGCTACTAGGACCTGGCGACATGTCTGACAAGCCACTCGTCGAACCTCATCTGGGAGACGCCCCGGTGGGTCTGTTCATCGAGGACATCATCGTTGGAACGGGTTCCGAAGCTTCCGTGGGTCATACCGCCGTCGTGCACTACGTGGGCGTCGGAGTGACCAGCGGCGAAGAGTTCGACTCGTCGTGGAATCGCAATGAGCCCTTTGCCTTCCCCCTCGGTGCCGGCCACGTCATTAAGGGGTGGGACGAGGGCGTGCAGGGCATGAAGATCGGCGGCCGGCGTCGTTTGGTCATCCCGGCGCACCTCGGATACGGGGACCGCGGCGCTGGTGGCGTCATCGCACCAGGCGAGACACTGATTTTTGTCGTCGACTTACTCGAACTGCGCTAGCAACTCACCCGAAGGGTGCATCCGTCTCCAGGGACAGCATCCGCTCATAGTCGCCGTAGCGCTCACAGCAAATCTCCACGAGTAACCCCAGCCGCTCATTGGGATCGCTCATGGATATCACCTTGAACTGGTCGCGCAGTGCCATGGGAGTCATTGAGCACAACTGCCAACTGCGTTCCCATGGATCCTCGGCCATAGCGCAATTCCTAGCGAATACCTCATCCGCGGCCACTTCACTTTGCAAATTTCGAAGGGCCCGCACCGACGTCTCAGCGTGGCGCAACAGGTCGGGATCGATCATCACGTCATCACAACACCGCTCCTCGGCCAAGGCTCGCGGATAGGGCTGGTCATCCAGCCACGACTCTATAGCGAAGCACGACGTTCCCTCAACGACCACGAGAATTTTCCCGTCGTCCATTCGTTGCTGGCCGCGAATATTCAACATGGTGCCGACGAACGTGCGCTCGTCGCCACCACCCACTTCAGAGCCTCTCGCAATGAGACAGGTTCCGAAACGCTGAGCATCATTGACGTCGTCGAGAAGTTGCTGGTAGCGAGATTCGAAGACACACAGACCAACGACCTGATGTGGAAAAACCACCATCCCCAAAGGGAACATGGCTACTTCGGCGCGTGTCACAATTCCACACTAAAGGCGTGGGGGCTTCACGACGACGTTCTCAGCACCTCGTTGAGGGCGCGCAGCGCATTGGAGCGGTGCGAGTTTCGGTTCTTCTCCTCGGGCGTCAACTCGGCCAGAGTGCGTCCGCCGGTGTGAGTAGGTTCAAAGACGGGGTCGTAGCCGAAGCCGTTATCGCCCCGGCGTTCGTACGTGATGCGACCCTCGAGAACCCCCTCGACGCACAGCGACTCTCCCGACGGATACGCCACGGCAATCACGGTGCGAAAACTAGCGCCGCGGTGGCCGTCGGGCACTCCTGAGAGCTCCCCCAGCAACTTAGCGACGTTGTCGTCGTAGCTCGCGTTTTCTCCGGCGAAGCGCGCGCTGGACACTCCCGGTCGACCATCGAGGGCGTCGACAAACAACCCCGTGTCGTCGGCGATGGCGGGCTGACCAGTCGCCGCGACGAGCGCTCGAGCTTTCAGCAGGGCGTTTCCCTCCAGCGTCACTTCGTTCTCCTGCACCTCGGGAACATCACCGGGCCGGGGCAACAACTCAATTCCCAGATCGCTCAAGACCGCGCGCATCTCCTCGGTCTTGTGGGCGTTAGCCGTCGCGAGGACGAATGTCGTCACGGTCGCGCGGGGGGGGCGACCGAGATGACCTCGCGCTGGGCGGCGTGAATCGCCGCGATCCCGTCAGCGGCCAAGTCCAACAAAACATCGAGCTCGTCGCGGGAGAATGCGGCCCGCTCCGCCGTGCCCTGAACTTCGACGAATCCACCCGCCCCGGTCATCACGACGTTCATGTCGGTGTCCGCGCGCACATCCTCCTCATAGGGCAGATCGAGCATCGGCACTCCCGCAATAACGCCGACCGAGACGGCCCCCACGAGATCCATGAGCGGGTGCTCCTTGAGCACTCCGCGCTGAACGAGTCGCGTCAGCGCGTCGTGCAGAGCGACGAATCCGCCGCAGATTGACGCGGTGCGCGTCCCGCCGTCGGCCTGCAGGACGTCACAGTCCACGGTGATCGACACTTCGGGCATGACGTCGAGGCGGGTGACAGTCCGCAAGGATCGCCCAATCAGTCGCTGGATCTCTTGAGTACGCCCGGACTGTTTTCCCTTGGCGGCTTCGCGCGCCGCGCGGTCGGGGGTGGAACCGGGCAGCATTGAGTATTCGGCCGTTACCCATCCCTTGCCCGAGCCGCGTAGCCAACGCGGAACGTCTTCTTGAACTGACGCGGTGCAAAGAACCCGGGTACGACCGAAACTCACCAGGACTGAGCCCAACGCCATCTCAGTGAAGTCACGCTCGAACGACAGCGGTCGCGCTTGGTCCGGGGTGCGCCCATCGGCACGTAGTTCAGTCATGGTTCTCCTCAATGTTCATTCGACCGCCAACGGTAGTGGAGAAAAGGATGGAGCGATTTAGAAGTAGATGATCTTCTTGGCGCGCTCGACGACGTCGTCGATATCGTCGCTCCAGGCGCCCGTCGACAGGTACTTCCAGCCATCGTCACAGACAATCGTGACGATGGTCGCGGCCTGATCATCGGGGATGAGAGAAGCGCACTTGACAGCGCCCGCCATAATGGCGCCCGAAGAGATACCGACGAACAGTCCGACCTCGGTCATCCGTCTCGTCCACTCAATGGACTCGCGCGGGCGAACAACGACCTTGCGATCGAGCATCTGCGCCCCGTGGTTTTCGGTGAAGATCGGCGGGATATAGCCGTCGTCAAGACTGCGCAGACCATCGACCATTTCGCCGCTCGGCGGTTCGATGGCCCAAATCTGGGTGTCGGGCTTGTGTTCCTTGAGGAAGCGCCCCACGCCCATCAGGGTGCCTGACGTGCCGAGCCCGGCGACGAAGTGGGTGATCTCTGGGACGTCGTTCAGTATCTCGGGACCGGTGGTGCGGTAGTGCGCCAAAGGATTATTGGGATTGGCGTACTGGTAGAGAAATACCCATTCGGGGTGCTCGCCCGCCAATGTCTGGGCCATGCGTACGGCGCCATTGGATCCTTCGCTGCCGGGTGAGTCGATGATCTCCGCTCCCCACGCCAGCAGCAATTGACGGCGCTCCGGAGATACGTTCGAGGGCAGCACGACTTTGAGGTGGTAACCACGAAGGCGACACACCATCGCCAGGGCGATTCCCGTATTGCCCGAGGAGGGCTCGATCAGAATTTGGTCCGGCTTGCCCGGGACCAACAATCCGTCGACTTCGGCGGCGTCAACCAGAGAGAGTGCGACACGATCCTTCACGGAACCGGCGGGATTGCGACCCTCGAGCTTGGCGAGGATGGTCACGTTGGGCGTGGGCGACAATGCGCTCACGTCGACGATGGGCGTCTGACCAATGAGGTCGAGGACCGACGCGTAGCGCGTCACTACCAGGCTCCCCCGGCCACCGCGGGAAGCAAAGTGATCTCGTCACTGTCGGTCACGGGGGTGTCCACGCCACCGATGTAGCGCACGTCGTCGTCGTTCACGTAGACGTTGAGAAATCGGTGCAGAGTTCCGTCGTCATTGAGTAGTTGTCCCTTGACCCCCGGGAATCGCTCGGTGATCTGAGCGAGCACCGCGCCAATGGTCGTTCCCTCAACGGCGATGGACGCTTCGCCACCCATGGCGGGACGCAAAACAGTAGGGATACGGAGCAATGCCGACATAGTTTCTCTTTCGACGAAAAATCAATTCCTGACCAACCTCGTCAACTTTAATCGTCCGCGGGAGGCCTCGTGACATCGTTGACCCGGACGTCTTCCTCGGTGACGTGTCCATCGATGACGGCGAAACTACGCACGTCGGCGGGCATCACCGCCAAGGAAATCACGACGTAGTGCCACCTCGGATCGGGAGCTTGACGGATATCGGTAGGGCTCGGGTAGGCGGGCGAATGGGTGTGCGAATGAAAGACGCCCAGCACCTCTAGACCCTGGTCGTCGGCGCGGCGAAAGGTTCGCAGGAGCACCTTGGGGTCGATTTCGTACACTTTGGCCGACGCAGCGACGTTCTCACTCACCACGACCTCGGCGACGACTCCCTCCAAGGTCCCGAGCAGGAGTCCGCACCCTTCGTCGGGCAGGGCCCGGATGCACGTTGCGACCACGGCGTCACGCTGAGCGGAGGTAAGGGTGAGCACTTCTCCACGATAGTGAAGAGAGTTCGGGTGCAGTCTCGGTACGCTGGACCCATGGCTCGTGCCAAACAAATGCAAGAACGCCGGGCGAAGGCGAAGTCCGAGACGCTGAACGGCGACCGCGTGGTCGCCTCGAATCGTCGCGCCCGTCACGACTACGAGATCCTCGAGACTCTCGAGTGCGGTTTGGTCCTCACCGGCTCAGAGGTAAAGTCACTTCGCGAAGGCAACGCCCAAATCACCGAGGCCTACGCCCGAGTCGACGAGGGAGAACTCTGGCTCTTTCAGTCCCACATTCCGCCCTGGACCTTCGCCGTCGGATTCGGAAGCCACGATCCCGACCGTCAGCGCAAACTCCTCGTCCACCATCACGAGTTGATTCGTCTGATCGACAAGACCAAGAGTCAACCTTTGACTATCGTGCCGCTCAAGATGTACTTCAAGGACGGCCGCGCCAAGATTGAGATTGCCCTCGCCAAGGGCCGTAAACTGCACGACCGCCGCCAGGCCATCGCCGAGCGTGACGCCAACCGAGAGATTGCGCGCAGCATTCGCAACGCCGAAAAATTCGGCTGAACGTCTCCGTCGTTTCCAAGGTAGAATTGCGTACCTGCCAAATCGGCTGGTTAGAACATGGGGATGATTGGTTTCGACATTTGACGTCGAGGTGAGAGAAGCGAGCCGTGGTCTCCGGAGCCACGTAAAAGAGCCGGAAACAAAAATAAACGCCAAGCCTCAGCTTGTGCTTGCTGCTTAGGCAGCAACGTTCACCTGTGCCCAGTCCTGCGGCGCAGATTATGGGCGTCAAAAAAGTGGGACTTACCGTCAACACTCTTTAGTGGTGAGGTCGGGACAACTTAGCTAAATACGGATCGCTACTGGCGCACACAGTGGTGGTGATCTCGACAACTTCCTGTGGGCTGCGCTCGGAGAAGGATCACTAAGAAACAGATGGACCTGGGTTCGATTCCCAGCATCTCCAAGGATTACCGAGGTTCGCTTCGGTGATTGTTGGAGATGAAGTCACCACATCATGTTCGTCACGCAGAGGATTCACCGCTTCTCCACAATTGCCGAGGACCCGATACCGTGAAGCGGGCCTCAGTAGTTTGTGGTTATGTCATTCGGTGCAACCTCGGCTTTTGCGGAGGATTTACTGAGGGCACCTGCGGGGGTGGCGCTCCTCGCCAGGCTGGAAATTGAGCAACGAGCAGATCAGCCTTGGTTCAAGTCACCTACCGCTAGCGATCACGAAGCTGTTCGTCGGGCAGCCACGAATATCGGTGAAGTCTCTTTCGCAAAGTTACTGTCGATGGCTACTTGGTCGGCGGAATTCTGGGCGGGCCCCTGGAGTGGTCAAGCGCTCTCGTCGCTCCCCTACCTCTACAAGGATGCACTATCACGTCGCCCAATTGCTGAGGCTGTTGCGGACCGATTCAGCCTACAACTCCACCGAGCCATAGACCTGAACGCGCAGCAATGGTGGCACGAGGACACAAAAGACATGAAGTCTGCGATCGACCCTTGTTTCACCGATTACTCGCACGTCTACGGCAATGGCGAGTTCACGTGGAGTGGCCTGTGGACGGTGACTGACCCGCCACCCGAGGTTCACGATGACCTGATCTCGGCGTGGGATTACTTCGGCCGGCCAACTTCGCGCTGGCTACTTCCCCTGCGTCGCGACGCGCGAGTGTGGAACATCGACAATCCCCGGGACTGGGCACGGCTGGTGGAGACTTATCCGAAGGTGGTCGCTCGACCAAATTCTGGTTGGGAGCTGCCTGGTCCAAACCAACACCCGTCCGACACAAAAATGCTGAGATCAATGACTTCCCAGCGTGCGGTGAGAACCGAGACTACGGCTCACGTGCTCCCAGACTGGGAGAAAGTGGCGACTGACTTCGATGGGGTGCACCTCAGTTGGGCGGGATTTCTCACTACCGAGGGGCACATCAGCGACCTTTCCAATGGTGGCATCACGATGATGCGCTACTGGGGAAGTGAACGGACTCTCTGGTTGCACGATGTTTTCGGAGAGCCTGAACCTCTCACCGCCCCAACGATCACTGGGCGCTTTGGCGGTGGAGGGGGTGTCGATGCCTCCGCCGACACCGTCAGGAGAGGACAAGATTCGTCGATTATCCACACTCTCTTGGGTCGTTGGTAACTGGTGAAGCTACGGCGTTATGGACACTGCCCGGAGCATCGCGCCTAGAGGTCATTNNCCGGCGTAGGAGAGGTTGAAGCTCTTGTTGGCGAGTGGGAAGTCCGGCACGATGGTGTCGCTCAGGGCGATCGAAAGTGCTGGCCAGTTGAAGAAAGAGGGATCGAGAGTTCGCGCCCGCGAGACCCTTCCCAGCTGATCGAGTTCTACCCGGTGAACGACAGTTCCGCGCCATCCTTCGACTATGCCCAATCCCGACAAACCCGGCGACCGGACCGCAACACTTTGTGCGTCCAAACTTTTCGTGCCCTCGGCTAGTCGAACCACTATGTCGAGTGAGGCACGGAACTCCTCCACGCGCTGAAGAAATCGAGCCATCACGTCGCCGGCACTTTGAACCACCGGAGTGAAGGTTTCGGCGTCAAACGGATGAGCGGCGCGCGCGTCAAAATTCAAGCCCGACGACCGAGCCACAATGCCCAAAGTGCCCATGGCAGCGGCGTCGGCCTGTGATAGCGCCGACGTGCCCTCGAATCGATCGACGACCACGGAATTCGAGAGGGCCAGTTGCACGACGTCCTCGAAGGCTTCGGCGATTTCGGCGAGCTCCCGAGAAGAAGGAAGCGTGCGGACTCGGGTGTATCCCACACCCACGGCTCCGCGTAACAGTCGATGACCCGTCAACGTCTCGTTGAGCCGCAGGAGTCTTTCGCGCACCACGAGCGCCCGGGCGTTCGCCACGCCGAAACTGATGTCGTTGCACAGCGCACCGATGTCGCCCACGTGGTTATAGAGCCGTTCCATCTCGAGTAACAACGAACGAAGCGTCAGCGCGTCGTCCGAAACCTCCAGTCCCTTGGCCTCCTCCACCGCCATGCAGTACGCCAGGGAGTGCGCGAGGGCGGTGTCGCCCGAAATTCGCTGGGCAATCTCGACACCCTCTTGCACCTCGACACCCTGGAACATGCCTTCGATACCGCGATGCACGTACCACAGCCGCGCGGTCATTTTGAGAATCGTTTCGCCCACAACCGAGAACCGGAAGTGCCCGGGCTCAATCAGCCCGGCGTGCACCGGGCCCACCGGAATTTCGTAGACTCCCGACCCCACGACTTCGATGAACGGATAGGGCGCCGCGCCGCTCACGTGCGCGGGCATCGCACCCGACCCGCGACGCAGTGGGTGCCAACCCTCGGGCCAGTGCTGGTGACGCACCAGGGGCCGAAGGAACGGATGACCAAGTGGAACGATGCCAAAATTATCGTGCAACTCGCGTTCGAAGCGGCTGGCGCTAAAGGAGAGGTCACTAAGCGTGGGCATCTCTGGCCGTTCGGCGTTGAGGCGAACGACTAGTTCATAGCGCTCGTCGGGTGGTCCACTGGTGAAGACGTAGACGACGCGCAACGCGTCGCCGTCGTCGTGTCCCGCAATGAGAGCGAGGCGGTGACCCCGCGCGAAATGCGACGCGGCGCGCTCGTGAAGTTCGTCCAACGAGATCACCGAGACCTGACGCGCTACGAGGGTCACGACATCACTCCATGTGCGGCGTGTGTCAACAGCGACTGCAAGGGCCACGAGACTACCCCGAGGGCCACGCAGACCACTAAGCCCGTGACCAAGGGAACCGCCACCGAACGAGCAGTCGTGAGTGCAACGGTGGTCTCTGAGGACGTCGCGCCCATCAACATGTGGCGAGCGTGGCGCGCCAATGCCGCGAAGATCACGCCGAGACAGGCCAGCGAGATTGCCACCACCCACCACAGGCCCGCATCGACCTCGGCCCGGGCCATCGACAACTCGCTGACGAAGAGACTAAAAGGGGGGAAGGCGACCAGCGACAACAACCCGAACCCGAAGATCCCTCCGAGCACGGGACGACGCGCGAGCAGCCCCGAGATCTTGGCAATCTCCGTCGTGCCTTCAAGGTGATAGATCTCACCCGATGACAGGAACAGCACTGCCTTGGTGATGCCGTGGCCGAGGATGTGCAACAGTACCGCGGCAATCGCCAGCGGAGTGCCCACCGCTGCGCCAATGGCCAGGAGTCCCATGTGCTCGATGCTCGAATAGGCGAGCATCCTCTTGAGATCGCGCTGGGCGATGAGCATCACCGTCGCCAGGAGCAGCGACGCCAGTCCCACTACGAGAAGCAGTGTGCGAGGATACGTCGGCCCGAGTGCCGCGGCGGCCACCGCGCGAAACCGCAGAAGTCCGTAGAAAGCCACCGTGAGGAGCACCCCCGACATCAGCGCCGACACCGGGGCCGGGGCCTGGCTGTGGGCGTCGGCCAGCCAACTGTGCATGGGCACCAATCCGACCTTGGTGCCGTAGCCCACCACCAGCAACGCGAAGGCCAGTCGTGTCACGTTGGGATTGAGATGGTGCGCCACCGACATCACCGACGTCCAGTCGAGCGACGAACTGTGCACCCCAGCACCGGTGTGCAGTTCCGCGTAATAGATCAACACGGTTCCGAGGAACGCCAGGGCGATGCCGACCGAGCACAGAATCACGTACTTCCACGAGGCCTCGAACGCTCCGTCGGTTCGTCGGTGGCTCACCAAGAACGTCGTCGCAATGGTCGTGGCTTCAATGGACACCCACAGCACTCCCAGGTTCGCGGTGAGGACCGCCAACAGCATGCAGGTGATGAAGACCTGCATGAGAACCACGTAGTGGCGCGCGTAGCGCGAGGTCGTGATGCCCGACTCCATCTCCTGGCGCATCGTTCTGGGCGTAAAGAGCGTGGCCAATATCGACACCGTTCCGATCACCACGACCATGAAGGCACTGAGCGAGTCGGCTCGCAAGGATCCGTGCAGCGCCAGCTCGGGCGTCGTCATCGTGGCGACACTCAGCGCGATGCCCAGCCCCAGCACGGCCGCGCTCGACGCAGACGTTGCCCATCCAATCCAGGGACGCCACGACACGCTGGCCGCCAGAATCGTCGTCGCCAGGGGAACGAACAGGACCCAAAGAATCAGCATCAGTCGCGCAAGGCTTTCATCTCAGTCAGTTGGTCGGTGTCGGAGTGGCGGCGCATGGAGACCATGAGGAATTGCAGCACCACGACAACTAACAAGACGTCGAGCGACGACCCCAGTTCGACAATGAGTGGCACCCCGGACGTGAGCAAGAAGGTGACCAGTGCGATTCCGTTGTCGACCAGAATTAGCCCGACGATCTTCGACACCGCACGCCGCCGGGTGACGAGCATGAAGTAGCCCACGAGCACGGTGGCGACGCCGATGGGCACGAGGTGCGACGCTTCGCTCGGCGACATCGACGTGATACGCGAGCTCACCACGTAGGACAACACGATGAGAACCGCCGCGAAGACCAACGACGCGGGAACGTTCACCAGCGGTCGCGATTCGCGCGAGCGCGGGTCCAGTCGCGACACCCGGCGCAATAATCCCGGCACCACGAGACCTTTGACGACAAACACCAAGCAGCCCGTCACGAACAGCGCTCTTTCGTGCTCGTGCAGCGCCAGAACGATCGCAACGGCAGACAAGGCCATGCCTTGGAGGCTGAGCATGGACACGATTGATCGCACGCTACGTCTCCACAACGTCATTACGGCGGACACGAGAACCGCGCCGGCCGCGAGCTCGAGTGCCGCGACGTACGTTGAGTTCACTTCGTCACCAGTCCCGTCACGACCGCCAGCACCGACAAGACGAAGCCCCCGGCGAGCAGCTCGGGCAGACGAAAAAGCCGGAGTTTGGCGCTGCGCACTTCAATGAGCGCCACCCCGAGGGCCACCAGCGCCGCCTTGGCCATCAGGAGGATGACGCCGACCGCCAACGCCAGCACCGAGTCGCTCGTGGCGATACCCCAAGGGAAGAAGAGGTTGGCGACGAGCGAGAAAAGAAGGCCCAGACGCATCGCCTCACCCAGACTGAAGAGCGCCAGCTCGGGTCCCGCGTACTCCAAGATCATGGCCTCGTGCACCATCGTGAGCTCTAAATGCGTCGCCGGATTGTCCACCGGAATCCGGCCGGTCTCGGCGATCACTACAATAAGAAGCGCGCCCAAGGCCAAGAGCCGCGACGGGCCAAAGACCCAATCAGGGTGCGCAATCGTGCTCGACATCATCGACGGCAAATTCGACGTCCCGGACTGGATCGACAGCGCGATGACCGCGACCAATAACGCGGGCTCGGCCAAGGCGCCGATGGTCATCACTCGGCTCGACCCCATCCCCCCAAACGCGGTCCCCGCGTCGAGTCCCGCCAGCGCCGCCGCCACCGTTCCGGTGAGCAGCAAATACACGACGACCAAGATATCCGCGCTGGAGCCGAGGAACGGGTGCGTGCTCACCAGGGGCGAGATCGCCACCGCGACCGCCGTCGCCGCCAAGATGATCATCGGCGCCAGGGGTAGGACCACGCTGGAGTGGCGCGCGTGCAACCGCTCCTTGGAGAGTAATTTTCTCAGGTCACGCAACGGCTGAACAATCGGCGCACCCACCCGACCCTCGGCGCGAGCCTTCACTTTGGCCATGAGCCCCACGAGCAGCGGACCGCCCAGCCCTACGGCGACGATTTGAATCAGTGTCGCCGCGACGCCGTAGAGAGAGGTGGTGATGGTCGCGCTCACGCGAGCACCACGAGGATCACGAGGAGTGCCACGAACCCGAAGGCCAGGTACCGGTGGATACTGCCGTTCTGCAAGCGTCTCGAGAATCGTCCGACGCGAAGCGCCGCAGTAATGAGTGGGCGATACCCTCGCATCTCGATCACGTCAACGACTCGGTTCTCGTACAACAAGGACTGCTCGTAGTAGCGCGATTCAGCGACGTGGGTCACCTCGACGTCATTTTGGGGACGCAGCACGTCGGCGAAGACTCGTTGGAGCGGTTCGGCGAATGACGTCGCCGTGTACTGCATCCTGGGAGTTTGCAGCTCGCGGCCACACGCCCACGCGTCCACGCGTCGAGACCGACGTTGAGCGAGTCGTTGGTTAGCCGCCCACACGACGATGAGCACGACCACCAGCCCCACGAACAGCGCCGCGGGCTCGATGGCTCCGCTCAACTGTGACAACACCAGTCCGGTTCCCTTGTCGATCGGCGACACAACCGGCGTCGCGAGAGCCGACGACGACGCTCGATTGAGCAGCGCCACGAACGCTCCAGGCACCACGCCGATCACGACGCTGGGGACCACTAACCAGCCCATGGCAACCTTCATCGAGGTCGACACTTCGCGAGCGTCAGCCGCACCAGAGGACCTCGGCTGGCCCAAGAAGCCAATGCCGAACACCTTCACGAACGCAACGGCCGTGAGACCGCCCGTCAGGGCGAGGGCGATGACGCCGAGAAGCATGACGATGAGTGCCGGCGTCGACGAATCGGCGAAGCCGTGCAGGAGCCCCTGCAGTAGCAGCCACTCACTGGAGAATCCGCTCAATGTAGGAACGGCCATGATCGAACACGCCGATACCCCCACCACGAACGCCGTGACGGGCATCGTGTGGATGAGTCCCCCGAGGCGGTCAAGATTGCGCGTTCCCGTCGCGTGCTCAATCGCTCCCGCGCCCAAAAAGAGCGCACCCTTGAAACCAGCGTGGGCCACCATCAAGAGCAGCACCGCCATCATCGCCAGGTGCGCGACGACTGGTTGACCACTGTCATTGAGTACTCCTGCGGCACCGACCCCAATGAGTATCAGGCCCTGGATATCAATGGTCGAATACGCCAGGAGACGCTTCAAGTCGGTGCTGGTGGTCGCGTGCAGGGCGCCGTAGAACGCCGAGACCACACCCAGTGCGGCGACCGAGACCCACCACCACACGGTCCCGCCGTGCAAGAGGTCCTCACCCACCCGAATCATGCCGTACACGCCTATCGCCACCATCGAACTCGACATCAACGCCGAGACCGGACTCGGAGCCTCGGGGTGCGCCTTGGGGAGCCACACGTGCAGCGGCACCGCGCCGGCCTTCGAGGCGAAACCGAGGAGGACCAGCACGAAGGCGAATGAGCGCAGCGTGGGTGAGAGTTGCGACGAGTGCGCGCCGATGGCGCTGAAGGTCTGGTCGGTGCCGAGTGACGCCAGCAACAGGCCCAAGAGGATCGACGCCGCCCCGAACTGGGTCATCACGCCGTACCACAGCGCGGCGGCGCGGGCGTCGCTGCTGTGGGCCTGATTGGTGAGAATCAACAGCATCGAACTGAGCGCCATCAACTCCCAACAGAACATGAAGCTCACGACGCTGGACGCCGCGGGAACCGCGAGCAGCGTCAGGATAAAGACGAAAAGTAGCGTCATCGCCGTGCGCGACGCCATTGCCCCGTGGGCGTACCCGACGCAGTACACGCAGGCGGCCACCCCGACGAAGGCACTGGCCAAAATGAACAGCGCCGCTAGAGGATCGAGCGTGAGTGAGAGTCCCGACATGGGCAACAACTGTGAAGTGTGAAACGTCGAGGTCGAACCCGTGATGAGGATCCGCAGCGCCACACCACCCGCGAGGAGACAACCCAGCGCCCCGAGAATCGACGACACCACGACTCGCACACGACGAGTCACGACCGCCGCTAACACCGCGGCGGCCGCGCAGATGCCCAACGCCGCTAAGTACAGCTCCACGCGCTAGCGCCCGCTCAGGGTGCGTAGCGCGCGAACGATATCGCTGGGGTGTGGCGGGCAACCCGGAATGACGACGTCGGGGGTGAGCAGTTCGCCAAGAATCGCGCTCACGCCTTGGGCGCCGCGAAAGATGCCACCGTTGACTGCGCAGTCGCCACAGGCGACGACGACCGCAGGGCGCGGGAGGGCGGCCAGGGTCTGGCGTAGTGGTCCCTCCATGTTGTGAGTCACGACGCCGGTGACCAGAAGCCCGTCCGCGTGACGTGGGGAGGCGACCAGTCGCGCGCCGAACTGGCCGGCGTCGTAGCTGGGACCAAGCGCCGAAGTGATCTCCACTTCACAGCCGTTGCACGAACCGACATCGACGTGACGCAGTTGCAGCGATCCGTGCAAGTTGACTCCCGTGACTTGGGGTGGCCGCTCTTCGGGCGGGTCGGTGACGGGCCGCGCAAAGAATGAACGAAAGGGCGACGCCGCGAGGGGGCGTCGGTGAAATCTCATTGTGGCGCTTCGAGGTGTTCCAACGTGCTGCGCGTACGACCCAGCGTCGAAGCGAGCACCACCCGAGCGGAGTCCAGAAATTCCTTCACTGAGGAATCCGTCACTTCGTAGGTCACCCCATTACCCTGACGTCGTGACACCACCAAACCGCTGTGCTTCAGTACGTTGAGATGCTGGGACAACGACGACGGCTCAATTTGCAGGTCGGTGAGCAGACCACTTACGGGCTTCTCCCCCTCGACGAGGAGCTCGAGAATGCGGATACGCACGGGGTGGCCAAGTGAGCGAAAGAGCTCAGCTTTAGCGACGTAGAGGGGTTGGTTGAAACGAGTATCTTCCATAGCAAGATACTATCCATGACTTTAGTAATTCTGTAATTACTAAATGTCCCGGCGTCGGTCGGGGATGACACTGATGACCTCAGTCGACGAGCGCGCGATCGGCCGTGAACTCGACCGTGAGCCACAGATCGTGGGGAATCGTCTTGAGCATGCGAAAGAGCACGTGTCGAACCTGATCAGACTGGGCGACAGTCCAGTTCGGTTCAACGACGAAGTCAATCTCGACGTAGAATTTGCGGCCGATCTTGGTCATGCGCATGTGCCGATCGGTGAGGGCGAACTGAAAGGCCACGTGATCGAGGGCCAATTGCGCCGCCTCCTGAAGCTCGCCGTCGGGGCTGCCCTCAATGAGTTCGATAAAAGTCGTGCGCACCATGCCCGCTGGCGGAATCACAAAAAGGACACATGCCCCAATGACCAGCGACGGGTCCACGTATTTTGCTCCCAAAGCCCAGCTGGTTCCTACCATCAGGCGCGCGGCGAGAAAGGCGAACAAGATAGCGAGTCCCAGTCCGGCTCCCGCCAACCACTGGGTCGCTTCGGCTCGTACCAACTCAGACTTACGGGCTATCCGCCGAAGTTGCCACCAGATGAAGGCGGGAATCACGAGCGCGGTCACGGCGTAACTAAAACTCCAGTCGTTCGGCACCTTCGTGCCACCGCCGATGATCGACAACACGGCATTAAAAGAGGCGTAAGCACATGTCGCCAGAAGCGCTACGCCTTCGATACCAATGATCAGTGGCACCAGTGCTTCACGACCGTAGGGATAGCGAATCGTCGGCCCCTCCTCCACTAGGTGCGAGACCCGCATCGCCATCCAGGTCAGTCCAATACCGAGGAACGTATAAAAACCGTCGAAGAGGACGATCTGCGACCCACCGATGATGCCAATCGATATACCAACTATGGCGAGCGCCATACCCATGATGATGGAGAGGCTGAGGGCGCGTCGTTCTTGGCGAAATTCTTTAGATTTCGCCGACTTCTTTGATGAACTCACCATCGCCCCTTTGCGCCCTCGAAGTGACTTCTTCCAGTCTGGTCCAAAGACGACCTCGGTTCTCCGATGCTCGCTAGGTCGTGCATTGGACCCCGGGGTTCGTGACGTCGGCCGAGAACATCAGCGCGTCATCGGAATTGAAGAAATACCTCACTCGAGGATGACTGCCTCTGAGAGGACGACGTGGCCGCGTCACTGCCTTCTTCGTCGGAAGGCGCACGTCGAAGTTGAACCACGCCGTCGTGGTGTCGTCACCGACTACGTGACCCTGAAGGGCTCTGTCTTTGATTTTGAACCGGTGTCGAATGAATTCGCGACGAATTTTGCAATAACGCCGTGATGACCCTTGCTCACCAGATGAGACGACATCACACACGACCCCAAACCAGCGCTCGACAAGTGAATTCTGCACAGTACCTTCGAGCCCAGTGTCACGTCAACGGTGCCACGAGGCACGTTAGTGGAGTTGTGCGAGACCACGCGAACCTTGAACACGGTCGATCTTTCGTGAGAAAACGTCGCCACGGCCTTCGAGAGACTCAGCGTAGTGGTCGTAGCGCCGCGGGGTATCGTCACGCCGGAGAAGGTCGAGTCGACTGAAGCACCCGCAGAGTCGAGCGCATTGACCTCGAAGTAGTACTTCGTGCCATTGACTAAGTGCGTTGCGTGAAACGTTGTACCGGAAATAACACCTGTCCCGTTGTCCAGGCTGACCGACGTGTCCCCGGGTTGGTAGCCAGCGTGAATCCGGTAGCCCGTGAGTGTCATACCGAACGGAGCGCTGGGAGTCGTCCAGGAAATCGTGGCGGAGTTATTCCCCGCGACAACTTTAATGATGACGGGTGCGCTCGGCACGTTAGTGGCCCATTGGGCGTAAAGGGTTGCATTTGCCCCAAAACCGTACGATGCCAGATTTGCGTAGGAGGTGCCCGTGCCCGACGGGCTGGTATTCCACCCCTCGAAGGTATAGCCGGCTCGGCTAAATGCATTGCCCGGGAGGTCGCCGGCACTGTTCGAAGTGTCCGAACCCATTAAGCCAGTCCCGCCATTGGGATTGAAGGTGACCGTGAAATAAGGGCTGAGCGCCCACTGCGCGTAGAAAGTTGCTGACGTGGTGAACTGGACATTCGACCCATTGGGGTACGTGGTGCCGGATCCATTGGACAACGAGTTCCATCCAGTAAAGGTGTAGTTCTGGCGGGTAAAGGCATTGGGGTCAATCGTTGCCACGGCATTGAGAACTTCATTCTGGGGCACCATCACTCCTGAGCCACCATTGGGGTCGAAGAGGACTGTCTGATCACTCATGAGGGCACAGGAATAATTCGTGTTGTTGTTGTACTGGTAATTGCTGAACTCTTCTTGAATGAAGTAGTGATCACCATTAATGGTCTGGTTGTACTCCGCGCCAGTCGTACCACCGAACGCCAGCGAGTCACCGTAGATGTACGCACAGTCGTCCCCGACTTCATGATCTGAACTGTCGATCCACCCAAAGTATCCAGGCGCCGGGATTGGATCGGTCACGGACTCGCTGATCTCGTGGCTCGTGACGCTGATCACCGTATCGGCGTCAAGGTTGCCATTGGGCGACTGGTTGCCCACCGGTCCTCCGCCAGAAAGTGCACCGGCGTCGGAACTGCACGTCTCCATCGACGGGGCATCCTCGATGGCGTACGGCAAGTCCGCATAGACCGTCGGCGAGACAAGTGAACCGAAGGCGCTGTGATAGCCGCAGAAGGCGCCACCCTGCGAGGAAAGTGTGCACGAACCACCACCGGTGTTGTTCGCTGTCGTAACGCACGACTCCACGCCCTTGGGCAGGTATATCAGGTAGATGTGGTTCAAATCGCTCGGCAAGCTATGTGCGCTCAGGACCGAAGTGATTTCCGTCTCGATCTGGGCGTCGGTAAGGCACGCGGAGTAACCGGAGCTGTCGGAGTACACGGCTCCGGCGTCGGCGGTACAGCCACCGCTGGTCGGATATGCGTCCGGGTCGTTGATGGGTGTACCGGCGACGAAGCTGTTGAGAATTGGAGTGCTAGGTGTGCCGTTGTAGTACTGGGTGAGAACTGAAAGGAAATCCGTTGACGATCCACTGGCGGCGGCAATGTCCTTGATGAACTGTTCGGTGAGGCCTTGATACGTCGCGGCGAAACTGTAGGCAGAGGGCGCCCAGTAGATCGGGGTGATCGTCACGGGCGTGGACGTCGTGTCCATCACCGGACCACCATCGTAAGGGACGGGACCGTAGTTGTAGATGTTGTACGGAGGAGTCGCCTTCACTCCATTGGAGGCACTCGCCGTGCAACTCGCCTGGAAGACTCCCAGCACCGACTGGGGTGCTTGCAGTCCCGCAATCTTGCCGATGTGAGTCAGTGGCGCGGCGGCACAACTACTCGCCGAGGCGGTGGTCGAATCGGCGACGCCCACGAGTCCCAACGACACCATCGACAAGGTCGCAACCGCCGTAAGTGATGATCGCCAAACCTTCATCATTCTCTCCGCTCTCGAGCCAATTGACCGAGACGGCTCGTCGCGGAGGGCTGGGACAGTATGGCATTTATACGTCGGCAAGAAACCATAACGTCATTCAGGAAGTGCGCGACACCGAGTCAAGTTGAGAAGAACTTCAGGGAAGCAACACACTCGGTGCCACATTGGGTTATAGATTCGAACGAGTGTCATTCACGAATGCAACCACGTGATGACTTCCCCACGCCGCGGTGGCAAGTCCAGCCAGCATTAGGATGCCACATCCCACCATGGGAACCGGCGTGAGTGCTCCCGGAGCGCCCACTACCCCCGAGGTGAAGAACCAGCTCGCGTGTTGAGCGATGGATACCCACCAGACCACTAGCGAGACGAAGATGACTGACATCGCCGCGGACGTTGTCAATGCAGCGACCGACAATACGCGCAGTTGATGCTCAGAATATTGAATGCGCAGCACGACGCGCCCAATAGTGACGACGATCACCGCCAAGCACACCACCAACAAACCGGCCCACGCGAGAAACACCGCCCGATAGGGCCCGGGAGCAACGCTTCGCTGGAATGATGACATGTGATGAGATACCTCGACGATGATTGCCGTGGCAGCTATCGATATAGCGCCCGCGACGATGGCGGGGCGCACGAGACGAAAGACCCGTCGAGCACCTACGTGTTGGGCCAAGCGCGAAAAACTCGGCCACGAGACGAGTGCCGCGACGCCACACAGCGCCACACCCACGAAAGTGGCTACTTGTAAGACCACGATGGCAATAGAAGGAACCGTCCGGTCCGAGAGGGGGGTCACGGCGGACCAGTGCTCGCTATATTTGGCGAATCCTGATCCCGCGACAATGAAAAGTGCCCACGCCGCCAGAACGATCAATGCTCCCGCACGAATTCGGTCCTCTCGACGAGACACCCGGCCAATCAACGCGGCTTCACGACCACGTTCGTTTACCCCGGCCATCACGATGCCAATCCACGCACGAGTGGGCAGAGGATTGTCGGCGTAGGTGTCGCTG